>CAIMWA010000128.1 GCA_903845045.1 uncultured delta proteobacterium
ACGCAGCCGAGCGCCACGCGCGCGCCGACGAAATCGACGCCGCGCAGATCGGTTGCAGGAGACGTGCGTCCACAGCGCGCACACCCCCATCGGAGGATCCATGAGCCCACTGCGCCGCCTCGTGCTCGATCGTCGTTCGTTGCGTGCCGCCGCCGCCGGCTGCGTCGCCCTGGCTGCCGGGGGCGTGGTGCTCCTGCGCGCGCCGCACCCGGTCTCGTCGGCGCCGGTGACGCCCCCGGTGGCCGTCCCTGCCTTTCCGTCGGCGCCGTTCACCGCCCCGCACGCTGCCGCCCGGGGACCCGCCCTGGGTCTGCGCGCCGCACTCGCTTCGGGTGCCATCACCGCGCGTTCGCCGGGGCACGTCTACGCCGTCGTCGACCTCGACGCAGACCGCCGCGCCGAGGCCGCCGCGCGGGCAGCGCTCTCGCTCGCGCTGGTGCTCGACGTGTCGGGCTCCATGGGCGGCGAGAAGATCGCGCAGGCGCGCAACGCCGTGCTCGACACCGTGGCGGCGATGCGCGACGACGACCGCGTCGCCCTCGTCACGTACAGCGACGCCGCGACCATGGTGCAGCCGCTGGCCCGCGTCGGCGACGTGCGCGCGCGCCTTCGCGAGATCGTCCCGACGATCAACACCATCGCAGGGACGAACATTCCCGCGGGCCTCGCCATGGGCGCCGTGGCCCTCGGGGACGGCGGGGCCGACGGCGTGCGCCGCGTGGTGCTGCTCTCCGACGGACGCGACGGCTCGGGCCAGGCGCTCGACCAGGTGGCCGCGGGCGTGCGCTCGCGCTCCGAGCACGGCGTGACGCTGTCTGCGCTCGGCATCGGCGCCGACTACGACGAGGCCTACATGAGCCGCGTGGCCGACGCGGGCCGCGGCAACTACGAGTTCATGCGCGACGGCGCGCAGCTCCGCACCTTCGTCGCCCGCGAGCTCGAGGCCGCGGAGCACACCACCGTGGACCAGGCCGTCGTCGAGGCGGACCTCCCGGACGGCTGGCACCTCGCGCGGGCCTACGGCGTCGAGGCCGAGACCCATGGAACGCACCTTCGGCTCCCCGTAGGCGCGCTCACCGCGGGCGATCACCGTCGCGTGGTCCTCGATCTCGTCGTCGACCCGGCGCGCGCTGCGGACACCGACCTCGGAGCCCTCGCGCTGCGTGCGACCTGGAGGGCCATGCCCGACGCACGCGCGGGCGCCGTCGCCCTCGGCGCCCTTCCGCTGCGCGTGGTGTCGACGGAGGCCGAGGCCGTGGCGTCGCGGGATGCGTCGGTGTTCGCCGACGCGCAGTCGGTGGTGCTCGCCGAGCGCGAGCAGCAGGCCGTCGACGCCTGGCGCGGCGGACGCGTCGCCGAGGCCGCGGACATCGCGCGCACCAACGTCGTGACGCTGCAGGCGCTCCAGGCCGCGGCGCCCTCTCCGGCCCGAGCGGCGCAGATCCAGCGCTACGAGAGCGAGCGCGCGAACTTCAACGCCATGAGCGCCGCGAGCGAGGAGGGCCGGGCCTTCGGTCTCGGCTCCATCGCCCTGCATCGTCGCGCGATGCGCAGCAGCTCGGCGTACTGACGGCCGCGACGGAGCCCACGCCATGAACGCAGCCCTCCGCATCGTGCTCCTCGGAACGCTCTTCGTCGGCGCGCCGCTCGCGTCGGGCACCGCGTCGGGCCTCGCCTTCGTGGCGCTGGCCTGCGCCGCCGCCACGCTCGTCGAGGGACGCCCGGGCCCCATCCCGATCATCGCCGGCTCCCTCGGCGCCCTCGCGGCCGCGCTGCTCGGACCCGACGCCCCGTTGCTGGCCGGCGCCGTCGCCTGCGCGGGGTGCTGGGCGCCTCGGGCCGTGCGCGCCGTCGAGCGCCGCGACCGGCGGGTGCTCGTCGGGCTGTCCCTCCTCGGCGGGGCCCTCGCGGCGATGACCGCGCAGCGCTTCGGCGGCGACGCCTCGGGGGCCGTGCGCCTCGCCGCGGTGGCGGTGTGCGGGCTCCTGGCTTCCCTCGGGGGCCTGGTGTCCGTCGACGAGTCCGTCGCCGCCCGCCTTCGATGGACCGTGCTGCCGCGTCGCGAGCCCGTCGACGAGGCGCTGGCGAGGGCCGTGACGCTCCGCCGCGGGGTCGTCGCATCGGAGCCCGCGCGGCACCTCGACGCCGCCACCGCCGAGCGCCTCGAGCGCGCGTGGGGCGACCTCGCCGACCTCGCCGGGGCGCTCGCCGCCAGCCGCGAACGAGGACCGGCGCCCGGGTGGATGACCGCCCGCGTCGAGGCCCACGTCGAGGCCCTCGAGCGCGCGCACCGCACCCTCGCGGACCACCTCGCGCGGAGCGTTCGCATCGCCGACCGCGGCCTCGACGAGGTCGAGCTGACCCGCGAGACCCTCGAGGAGGAGGTGCGCGCCCTCGACGAGGTCGCCGCCGAAGCCTCGCGAAACGTGCCGGAAATTTCCTTGCGCTGATCCGCGGATGCTAGCCGCGGGGAATGCCATCGTTCCAGACGTGGGTGTGTGCGCTGTCCGTGGGCTGCTTCGGCTGCGCGACGGGCACCCGCCAGTCGCTCGACGAGGTGGCGGCGATCTTCCATGACGACCTGCGCTGGGGCCGGCTGCCCGCCGCGGAGATGGCCGTCGACTCCTCGATGCGGGCCGCGTTCCAGACGCACCACCGCGCGTGGGGCGAGAGCGTCCAGGTCATCGACGTCGAGATCGAGAACCTCCGGTCGACGGCCCTCCGGGGCAGCGCGCGACTGCGCGTCTCCTGGGTGCACGCGGGCGACTCCACGGACGTGAAGCAGAGCCTCGTCGAGGAGCAGTGGGAGAGCCGCGCGGGGGCGTGGCAGCTCCGCGCCGAGACCGTCATCGCCGGAGACCCCGGGCTCTTCGGCACCCCGCAGCCGGACCGTCGCACCGCCCGGCGGTAGCGCACGGCCCGATCGTTCCACGCAACCGCAACGGCCGCGAAGGCGAGCCGAGGAAGGCCAAGCAATCCCATGGAGACCGAGCGGCGATCGAACCAGCGCACCGACCTCGACCTCTGGGTCGACGCAGACCTCGACGGCGCCGTGCGCGTACACCGCGCGACGGACCTCTCCCTCGGCGGCATCACGCTGTCGCAGGCCATCCCCAAGCCCCCGGGCAGCCGCGTGTCGCTGGAGCTGCGCATCCCCGACCGCGACGCAGCGATGCGCGTCGAGGCCGAGGTCCCCAGCGTCGAGCGCCGCCACGGCGTCGGCATGCGCTTCGTCGACCTCTCGCGGGACCAGCGCGTGCGTCTCGCCGACTACCTGCTCCGCTGCTGGGCCTGACCCTCCCGCGACGTTCTAGCTCCGGCGCCCGAAGCGTCGGCGCCCCAAAAGGGAAGAGCCCCGGCGATCCAGTGGATCGTCCGGGGCTCTCGCCGTTCAGGGGCTGTCGGAGCGATCAGTGGTGGCCGTGGTGCCCGCCGCCGTGGCCGCCGCCGTGTCCGCCACCGTGACCGCCGCCGTGGCCGCCACCGTGACCGCCGCCGTGGCGCCCGCCGTGACGTCCGTGACGCCCGCCCTCTTCAGCCGCGGGCTCCGGCGTCGCCGCGGGAGTGGTCGGCGTCGCCGGCGCCGCCGCCGAGGTCGTCGTCGGGAGCGTGCAGCGGCCCGCCGGGCTGTCGGCGCTGACGATCACGAACTGCACGCGACGGTTGGCCGCGCGAGCCCGCGGGGTGCTGCCCTGCTCGACGGGGCAGTTCGGACCGAAGCCGTGCGCCTCGAGGCGCGCCTCGGGGATGCCGTGCTCGGCGAGGTAGTGCCGCACCGTGAGGGCGCGGCGGTTCGACAGGTCGAGGTTGTGCGCCGCGTCGCCGCGGTCGTCGGTGTGGCCCTGCACGTCGACGCTCACGTGCGCCATCGCCCGGAGGATCGCGCCGACGGAGTCGAGCACCTGGAAGCTCCGGCGGCCGACGATCTCGTCGCGGTCCGTGCGGAAGTTCACGGCCTGGAGGATGCGGATGCTGTTGCCTTCGGCCTGGGCGAGGGACTCGCCGTCGGGGCAGCCGTCCTCGTCCTGCACGCCGTTGAAGGTCTCGGGCTGCGTCGGGCAGGTGTCCGGGCCTTCGGGGGCGTCGATGATGCCGTCGTGGTCGGCGTCGGGCGCCGGGCAGCCGCGGCGCACGGTGCTCGGGTGGGCCCCGGCGGGCTCCTGCGGGCACTGGTCCTCGTCGTCGAAGACACCGTCATGATCGCTGTCGACGCGCGGGCAGCCGCGGCGGTTCGGGTCCGGCGTCGCCCCGGCAGGGTCGTTGGGACACTGGTCGTCGTTGTCGAGCACGCCGTCGGCGTCGCGGTCCGAGAGGGGGCAGCCGCGGCGGTTCGGGTCGGGGTTCGCGCCGGCAGGCTCGTTCACGCAGAGGTCGTCGGCGTCGTACACGCCGTCGCCGTCGGTGTCGGTGAGCGGGCAGCCGCGGCGGGCCGGGTCGGGGTGCGCGCCGGCGGGGGTGTCGACGCACATGTCCTCGGCGTCGACGATGCCGTCGCCGTCGGTGTCACGCGGCGCCACGGCCTCGTCCGTCGGAACGCGCAGCGTGAGCGAGAGGCCCGCGCTCCAGAACATCGCGTTGGACGCGTTGTTGCCGGTGATCGCGACGCCGTTCGCGTCGGTGCTGTTCTGGAACACCATGCCGAAGCGGCCCACGGGGCCGATGCCGAGCCAGCGCGCGGCCTGGAACTCGAAGCCGAGGCCCGCGTCGAGGGTCGGGCGCTGGTCGCCGCCGGTGAAGGCCCAGCCGCCGTTCACGTCGACGAAGAGCCGGCCCACCGAGCCGATGCGGGGCTCGACGCGGATGCCGCCCATGGGCGCCAGCACGCGGCCCGTGCCGCCGGCCGGAACGATGCCGGTGTCCACCGGGAACCACCAGTTCGCCAGGCTCACCTGGATCACCAACGGGTCGATGATGGTGAAGCCGAGGCGCACCGACGCCTGGATCGCGGGCCCGTACCCGAGGTCGTTCTGCTGGTGGCTGGAGATCATCGTCCCGCCCCCGGCCTCACCTCGCAGCGCGAAGCGCGACAGCACCTGCGCGTCGGCGGCCGGCGCCGCACCGATCACCGCCGCCATGACGGCCACTGCACCGGCCGCGAGCGCCGTCTTCCTTGCAACCGGGGTCGATCCTCTGCTCATCCCGAAACCCTCGTGTGTGATGACCCGTCGCGCAGCCTCGGGCTGCCTCCGGATCGGTTGTCACTCTTCGCGGCATCCAGCCGATGGACGCACGCGCCCGACGACCGACCCACGCTTCAAAGCCCTCGCAGCGTACAAGGGTTCGTTGGTGAAGGGCACAGGAATCAGCGCATTTCAGCCCCGCGCGGGAGGTGTGTGCGGCCCTCGGGAACCCTCGGATTCACACGTACATTCACCGACCCTGGGGCCGGGAGCTCCACGCCCGCGTCGTTGACGCGGCGGGTCGCGACGTGCCAAACGCCGGGCGGTCCATGGAGCGACGAGTGACCGGGGTGCGGCGGTCGTGGAGCGTGGTGCCTGCGCTGCTTCTCGCGGGTTGTGCGGGACGCTACGCACCCGCTCCGCGCTGTCCGGCGCCCGCGGCGGCGCTGGCTTCGCAGGGCCCCGCGATGACCGACAGCGACCGCGTCCCGACGGCCGACGCGCCGCAGCAAGGACCGTCCTCGGCGCTGTTGACCGTCGTGGTGTTCGGCGACTTCCAGTGCCCGTACTGCGCCCGCGGGCGCCAGGTGCTGCGCGACCTCGAGGCCGTGTTCCCGGGGCAGGTCCGGTTGGTGTGGAGGCACCTTCCGCTGCGCGCGCACCCCTTGGCGCACAGCGCCGCCGAGGCCTCCATGGAGGTGCGGGCGGCGGGCGGCGACGCGGCCTTCTGGCGCTATAACGACCTGCTCTTCGCCCACCAGCCGGAGCTCACCCGCGACGTGCTTCTTCGCGACGCCGAGGCCGTCGGCGTGCCGGCGGAGCGCGTGGCCCGGGCCCTCGAGGAGGGGGCACATCGCGACGAGGTCGACGGCGACGCGGCGCTCGCCGAGCGGCTTGGCGTCGACGCCACGCCGGCGTTCCTGCTCAACGGGTCGCGCATCGTGGGGCTGCTGCCGTTCGCGACGTTCGAGCGCGCGGCCCGGCAGATCCTCGCGCGCGCGGAGTCCATCGCCGACCGCGCGTCGGTGTACGCCGACATGGCGCGGGACCCCGTGGCCGTGGAGCTTCCGTCGGCGGCCCCGCGCGCGACCGTCGACGCGTGGATCGCCACCCACGACGTGCCCGTGCCCGCCACCGCGCCGTCCCGCGGACCGGCCGCGGCGCCCGTGGTGATGCAGGTCTTCAGCGATTTCGAGTGCCCGTTCTGCGCGCGGGTGCTGCCCACCCTCGAGGCGCTGCGCACGCAGTACGGCGACCGGCTGCGCCTGGTGTGGCGAGACTTTCCGCTTCCCCGGCACGCCCACGCTCTGCTCGCCGCCGAGGCCGGCCGCGAGGTCATGGCGCAGCACGGCTCCGAGGCGTTCTGGCGCTACCACGACGCGATCTTCGCGGCGCAGACGTCCGACGAGGGGCTGACTCCGGGCGCCATCACCCGGGTTGCCGTGGCGGCCGGCGCCGACCCCGCAGCGCTCGCGCGCGCCCTCGAGGACCACCGGCACCGCCGCGCCATCGACGCCGACCTCGCCGCGGCCACGGCCACCGGCGTGCGCCTCGGCACCCCGGCGTTCTTCATCAACGGTCACTTCGTGTCCGGGGCGCGTCCGCTGGCCGACTTTCGCGAGCGCATCGACGGGCTCCTGCGCGACGCGCGATGAGGTGCGCCGGGGCCCTCCTCGCGGCGTGCCTCGCGGCGTGCTCCGGGTGTCGCCGCGCCGGTCCCGAGGAGCGCTTCGACGCCGTCGATGATCGGGCTCCCGCGCCCGCGCGCATCGTCAGCCTGGTGCCGAGCGCCACCGAGGTGCTCTTCGCCCTCGGCGCCGGCGACCGCGTCGTCGCCGTGTCGGCCTTCGACGACTTTCCGCCGGAGGTGGCGTCGCGCCCGCGCATCGGCGGCATGCTGCGCCTCTCCTACGAGGGGCTCACCGCGCTCCGCCCCGACGCCGTCGTCGGCGTGCAGGGGCCGACGGACCTCGCCGTGCTTCGACGCCTGCGCGCCGCGGGCGTCCGCGTGGTCATGCCCCGGGTCGAGTCCGTCGCCGAGCTCGACGCGAGCATCGACCTCTTCGGCCGCCTCGTGCACCGCCCCGCCGAGGCCGCCGCGCTGCGTGCGCGCATCGCCGCCGACCTCGCCGTCGTTCGTTCGCGCGCCGCGACGCACCCTCGCGTGCGTGTCGCCGCGGTCTTCAGCCGGCGTCCCATCACCGCCGCGGGACCCGGATCGTGGGTCGACGAGGTGCTCGCCGTCGCCGGCGGAGACAACGTGGTGCGCGCCGGCGGGCGCTACCCCGCGCTGTCCGCCGAGGCCCTCGCGTCGCTGCGCCCGGCGGTGATCCTCGACTTCGCGTGGATGGGCGAGGCCGCCGACGCCGGCGAGGGCCTCGACCTCCCCGGAGCCGCCGGCGCCCGGGTGCTGCGCTTCGCCGATCCGGTGTTCCTGCGTCCCGGTCCGCGCGTGGCCGAGGCCGCGCGACGCATCGCCGACGCCCTCGCGCCCGCTCCGTAGTTGCGCCGCCGCAGCGCGCCGCCCACCCTCGCGGCCATGCACGCGCACCCCCTCGTCGCCGGCGAGCCGCGCCCCGGCTCGGTCTCCAACCCCGTCACCGCCCCGTGGGACGGCGCTCCCCTCGGCACCGTCTCCCTCGCCGATGCCGACACCGTCGACGCCGCCGTGGCGAGCGCGCACACTGCCTTCGCCGCGACCGCGGCGCTCCCGGCACATCGACGCCGCGCGCTGCTCACCGCCATCTCCCGTGCCCTGGCCGCCGACGAGACGGGGTTCGCCGAGCTGATCGCCCGCGAGGTCGCGAAGCCCGTGGCGCTGGCCCGCGGTGAGGTGCAGCGCGCCGTCGAGACCTTCGCGCTCGGCGCCGAGGAGAGCGTGCGCCGCGGTGGTGACACCCTGCCCCTCGACCGCACCGCAGCCGGGGCCGGAGCCGTGGCCATCACGCGCCGCGTCCCGCGCGGACCCGTGCTCGCCATCACGCCGTTCAACTTTCCGCTGAACCTCGTCGCGCACAAGCTCGCGCCGGCCTTCGCCGTCGGCGCTCCGGTGGTGCTCAAGCCCGCGCCGCAGGCCCCGCTCACCGCCGCGCGCCTCGCCGGCGTCGTGCATCGGGCGTGCGACGAGGCCGGTGTTTCGAGGGCGATCTTGCAGATGGTTCCGTGTCCGAACGATATCGCCGAGGCGATGGTTCGCGACCCGCGGCTGCCCGTGGTGTCGTTCACGGGCAGCGACGCCGTGGGGTGGAAGCTCCGCGCCGCAGCCCCGCGCAAGACCATGGTGCTGGAGCTCGGGGGCAACGCCGCGCTCATCGCGGCTGCGGACGCCGACGTCGACGACGCCGTCGCGCGGGCCGTCGCCGGAGGCTTCGCGTACGCGGGGCAGGTGTGCATCAAGGCCCAGCGGCTCTTCGTGCACGCCGACCTCTACGAGGCGTTCGTCGCGAAGCTGACCGAGCGCGTCGCGGCGCTCCCGGTGTGTGACCCCATGGACGCCGCCGGGCTTTGCAGCGCCCTCATCGACGAGCGGTCCGCGCGTCGGGTTCGACAGTGGATCGCCGACGCGGTGGCGGGCGGCGCGACGGTGCGTTGCGGCGGCGGCGGTGAAGGATCCCGGGTGCCGCCCGCGGTGGTCACCGGCGCCGTGGCCGGCATGCGCCTCGTCGACGACGAGGTCTTCGGTCCCGTCGTGACGGTGCATCGGTGGAGCGACGCCGACGCGCTGTTCGCCGAGGTGAACGCCGGGCGCTACGGGCTCCAGGCGGGGCTGCTCACGCGCGACCTCGGCCTCGCCGCGCAGGCCTTCCGTCGCCTCGAGGTGGGGGCGGTGATACTCGGCGACGGGCCGACGTTTCGCGTCGACGCGATGCCCTACGGCGGCGTGAAGGACTCCGGCGCGGGCCGCGAGGGCGTGCGCAGCGCCGTCGGGGAGCTCACGGACCTCCGCATGCTGGTCTGGCGCGGTCTGGGCTGAGCGTCAGCGCGCCGCGGCGCGGAGCTCGGCGAGGCACTTGCGAACGTCGGCCACGTGTCCGCCGATGCGGAGCTCGTGGTGGAACACCCCGCGAACGATGCCGCCGGCGTCGATGACGTAGGTGATGCGCCGGGCGATGCTGATGAGCCCCGTGCGCTTGGCGCCGTACGCGGCGTGCACCGAGCCGTCGGTGTCGGCGAGGAGGTCGTAGGTGAGGTTGTGCTCGGCGATGAAGCGCCGGTGCGACGCGGCGTCGTCGCGGCTCACGCCGACGATGCGCGCGCCCCCCTCGCCGGAGAGCTCCGCGAAGGCGTCGCGGAAGCCGCAGACCTCGGCGGTGCAGCCGAGGGTGAAGTCCTTCGGGTAGAAGAACAGCACGAGGGGCGCTCCGCGGGCGTCGCGCACGTGAAAGGTCGATCCGTCTTGAAGCAGCCCGGAGGCGTCCGGGGCGGGCGTGCCGAGGGCGAGGGTCATGCGCCGCTTCTTGCGACGGAAGCCGCGCTCCCGCAACCGCTCAGCGACGCCGGAAGCGCATCACGAGCTGGTCGCCGAGCATCGTCTCGCGGCGGCTGAGGTCGTGCTTGATGCGCTCGAGCCACCTCGGCGTGGCGCCGATGCGTCCGCGGCTGAGCACGCGGAGACCGACGCTCGCCACCCACGACGCGCGCATGCCCGGGTAGTACACGGCCCAGTCCACGAGCTCGAGCGACGGCGGCACGAAGCGCAGCACCTCGGCGAGGCGGTAGTGCCGGTGCCACGGGTCCTGGTCGAGGGTGAAGTCGCCGAGCATCTTGCGCTCGCTGCGCCGCGCATCGCCGAAGCGGCCGTCGTAGTACGCGCGGTCGCCGAGCACGCCGGTGTGGATCAGCCGGTGCGCCCGCGGCAGTACGAACTTGAAGTTCGCCGGGTCGAGCCAGGTGAGCAGGCCCTTGTGCGGCGTCGTGAGCACGAGCCTTCCGCCGGGACGCAGCACCCGCGCGAGCTCGCCGAGCATGCGGCCCTCGTCGGCGACGTGCTCGAGCACCTCGAGCGACGACACCGTGTCGAAATGGCCGTCCTCGAAGGGCAGCGGCGCGTCGGGGGCGATGGCCTGCACGCGAAAGCCCTCGGTCGACACCGGGAGCGTGTCGTGGTCGACGTCGACGCCCCAGGCCTCGTCACAGCGCGGCGCCACGCGGCGCAGCAGGATGCCCGGTCCGCAGCCGTAGTCGAGGAAGCGCCCGAGGGGCCCGTCGAGCCAGGCGTCGGCGTAGTCGTGCCACCCGAGCGGGCGCTCCGGGTGCATGCCGCGGCGGACGTCGGCGGGGAGCGGGTTCCAGTGCGGTGCGGGCGCCATGGCGGACACTCTAGCGAACGTTGCGGCGGCGCGCTCAGCCGAGGTCGCGGTCGATCACCGCGCGCGCTCCGAGACCCATGGGGACGGCGCAGAACAGCGCGATGACCAGCGCGGCGGTGAGCGTCGACGGCGACGGCGCGGTGCCCGCCAGCGAGCCGATGGAGGCCCCGGGGTCGACGCCGGCCAGCGTTCCGACCTGCCGCGAGAGCGAGATGGACTGCATCGGCGCCCAGAGCCCGGGCAGCGCCGCCTCGGTCACCGCGAGCACCGCGATGGACACCGACACCGGGTGCTTCGGCGCGAGCGCGGCGACGCCGATGCAGAGCCCCGCGAGCGCGGCCGCTTCGGTGATCATCGCGGCGGGGAGGCGAAAGAGCGATCCGATGGTCGCCGAGCCCGTCAGCGCGTCGGCGACGGCCAGCATGGCGCCGCCGAGCACCAGCACCAGCGAGAGCGCCGCCGTGGCGCCGAGCCACTCGCCCAAGAGCGGGGCCCAGCGCGGGACCGGGCGCGTGAACCAGTACACGGCCACGCGGCGCTCGAAGACCTCGCCGAGCGCTCCGGCCACCCAGGGCACCGCGAGCAGCGGCGCGGCGACGTCGATGAGCAGCGGCGCGCCCACGGACATCGCGCCGTGACCGAGGGCGCCCATCCAGCCGCCGAGCAGCGCGGGGACGAAGGCCAGCGCCGAGAGCCACCACGTGCTCGGGCGCCGCACGGCGCGGAGCAGCGACACCTTCGCGACGGCGAGGACGGCGCTCACGCGGCACCCCGCGCGCCGGTGGTGAGGTAGCGGAACACCGCGGACAGGTTGTCGTCCGGCGACGTGAGCGAGCGCACCTTCACCCCGGTCTCCGTCGCGACGCGCGGGATCGCGGCGTAGCAGGCGTCCGGCGCGCGGGTCTCGACCTCGAGGCGGTCGGCTCCGTCGAAGCGCACCGCGGTCACGCACTCGAGCCGCGCCAGCGCCGCGCCGAGGGCGCGCGGATCCGACGCGGTGAGCACGATGTGGTGCGGGTGCCGGTCGATGAGGTCGCGGATGGCGTGGAGGTTCCCCTGCGCGAGGAGCTGCCCCTGGTACAGCACGACGATCTCGCGGGTCATGGTCTCGACCTCGTCGAGGATGTGGCTCGACACGAGCACCGTGCGCCCCTCGGCGCCGAGCGACTGGATGAGCGTCACGATCTGCGCGCGCGCGAGCGGGTCGAGGCCCGTCATGGGCTCGTCGAGGAGGATCAGCTCGGGGTCGTGCACCATCGCCTGGGCGAGCTTGGTGCGCTGCCGCATGCCCTTGGAGTACGTCGCCAGCGGGCGGTCCAGGGCCTGCGCGAGGCCCACGCGGATCAGCACGGCCTCGGCGCGCCGCGCGGCCTCGGCGCCGTCGTAGCCCGCGAGCACCGCGAGGTGCGTGACGAACTCGCGCGCCGTGAGCTCCTCGAAGAACGTCTCGATCTCCGGCGCGTAGCCCACGCGGCGGAACACGTCGTCGTAGGGCACGACGCGCCCGAAGAGGCGCACCTCGCCGCGGCTGGGGCGCACCTCGCCGGTCATGCACTTCAGCAGCGTGCTCTTGCCGGCGCCGTTGGGTCCGAGCAAGCCGGTGATGCCCGGCGCGAGGCGCAGCGAGACGTCGCGCAGACCTAGTACGGGGCCGTACCATTTCGAGACGCCCGCGAATTCGATCACCGGGGTCATCCGCGCATCACCTCGGCGCGCGACACGCGCCACCACGCCAGCGCCGCCCCGACGACGCCCCAGCCGATGCACGCGAGCAAGGGCACCGCGGCGAGGGCGCCGTGCAGTCCCGCCGTTCCATGCCACTGCGCCGCCCGGGCGTCGACGCAGCCCGAGAGGCCGAGGGCGCGCACCCACGGCTTGTCCGACGCCGCGGCGACGATGCGGGTCACGAACGACGACGCGAACACCACCGCCGCGAACATCGCCTGCGCGAGCCCCTTGCGCCGCGTGAGCGACGAGAGCCCCGCGGCCACGACGCCGAGCAGCGTCGCGCGCGCCGTCACGAGCGCGGCGCCGACGGCGAAGGTGAGCGCCATGCGCAGCGGCGTAGACCCGAAGGCGAGGCGCTCGGCGCAGAGCACCGCGAGCGTGGCGAAGGAGAGCGCGAAGGCGAGGCCGGCGCCAGATAGCACGCGCCCGACGAGGTAGCCCTGCGCGCTCACCGGCCGCGCGAAATGAAACTGGAACGCTCCGGCGTTGAGGTCCGCGGCGACGGCGCCCGCCCCGCACCACAGCACGAGCAGGAAGCCGGGGATGAACTGCGCCTCGAGCGACGAAGCGATGGCCTGCGCCTCGGCGGCGCGCACGGGATCGGCCTCGCCGCCCCCGGTCATGCCGGGCACGGACCACGCGAAGCCGAGCACGGCGCCGCTGATGGCGAGCACGCCTCCGCCGAGGAGCAGCAGCACCTTCACGCCGCGCTGCCGGAGCTGCACGCGCCACGCGTACCGCGCGACGACCCAGGGCACCGCCGAGCGCGGCCTTCGCGGCCCCGCGTAGCGGCTGTAGGAGAGGCTGTGCACCTCGCCGCGCGGCGCGGCCGCGGACCGATCGTTCGGAGGGGGAACCATCGCGCTCATGCCAGCAGCTTCACGAACGCCTCGTCGAGCGAGGCCTTGCGCGGCGCGAGGTGCCGCACCTGCACCGATGCCGCCGCGGCGGCCGCCCAGATCGCATCGGTGTCGCCGGCGCCCGCAGGCGTGACGATGCACTCGAGGGAGGCCCCCGACGGCGCCGCGGTGCAGCCGCGCGCGGCGAGCTCGCGCTCGAAGCGGGGCATCGCGCCGGCGTCGCCCTTCACGCGCACGAGGAACCTCCCGTCGCCGGTGCCCAGCAGCTCGGCGAGCGGGGCGTCGGCGAGGAGCCTCCCGCCGGCGAGCACGACGACGTGGTCGCACACCCGGTCGACGTCGGCGAGGAGGTGCGTCGACAGCACGACGCTGCAGCCGCGACGCACGCGCACGTCGGCGATGAGCGCGAGCATCTCCTCGCGCGAGGCCGGGTCGAGGCCGTTGGTGGGCTCGTCGAGGAAGAGCAGGTCGGGGTCGTGCACGATGGCCGCCGCGAGCTTGGTGCGCTGCCGCAGCCCGGTGGAGTAGCCCTGCACGGGCAGGTAGCGCTTGTCGTCGACGCCCGCGTAGAAGAGCGCGGCGTGGGCGCGGTCGATGGCCTCGCGCGGCGGGAGCCCGGCGAGCTCGGCGCTGTAGGCGCACAGCTCGACGCCGGTGAGGTCCGGGAGGTGCGCGTCGTCCTCGGGCATGTACCCGATGCGGGCGCGCACGCCGAGGGGATCGCGGCGCGGGTCCATGCCGAGCACCTCGATGTCGCCGGACGTCGGGCGCACGAGGCCGAGCATGCACTTGAGCAGCGTGCTCTTTCCGGCTCCGTTGGGTCCCAGCAGCGCCACGCGGCCCTCGGGCACGGTGACGGTCACGTCGTCGAGGGCCGTGACGCCCTCGTACCTCCGCGACAGCGCCCGCACCCGCAGCAGCACGGCGCTCACGCTACACCCGCCGCGCGCCCGCCGCGCTCAGGACGCACCGGTGCCCTGCACGTGCTCCTCGTGGCGGCGTCGCACGAGGTCGACCAGCGCGACGAAGGGCACCCGCACCGGGCACGCGTCGGTCATCGCCTCGGCCAGCTTCGCGTCGACGCCCAAGGGCGAACCCGGGTCCACGCCGGCGCGCCTCGAAAGGCCGACGACGAAGCCCATGGGCCCCGTCGCACCGAAGCGCTCGAAGTCCCCCGAGCCGAGCGCCGCCACGTCGCACGCGCCGCAGCCGTAGCAACGCGCGGCGGCATCCTGGGCCGAAGCCTCCGCCGACGTCATGCTCAGGATCCCGTCGGGGCGGTACTGGTCCACGAAGCGCGGAAGCTGCGGACGACGCGGGAACACCCCGCGGAGCACCGTGCGGAAGAAGCTCCAGCCGAGCCGCACGAAGCTCTCGAAGGACATCATGGCGCGCGCATCCTAGTGGCTTCGCGCACGCCGCGCATCCCCTTCGTCATCGCGCCGCCGGCTCGACGGGCCCAGGCTCTCGGACCGACACGCCAGCGTCGTCCACGGCGAGGTCGACGGCGACGAGCCCGTCGGCCGAGGCCACGGCGGCCAGCGCGTCGAGGGCGCCGTCGTTCGTCGCGAAGGCCAGCACCACGTCGCCGCCGCCGGCCCCGGAAGGCTTCACCGCCGCGCCGTGGCTCCGTGCGGCCTCGGCGAGGCGTCGCATCGATGGCGTGACCACCGGTACGCCCGCGGCGGTCCCGAGGTCGTCGAGGGCGATGCCGAGGCAGTCCACGGCGCGCACGAGATCGGCGGCGTCGTCGCGAAGCAGTGCGTCGCCGAACGATTCCGTCGCCGCGCGCACCGCGGCCATGCAGGCGCCGTAGATCCCGGCGTCGCGCGCTTGCAGTGCACGCACCGCGGTGATCATCGCCGGCGTGCGCACCGGCGTGCCGGACCAGTAGGTGCGCCATCGCAGTCCCGCGGGCAGCGCGTGCCGCGTGACCTGGGGAACGCCGTCTTCGAAGCCGACGCGGACCACGCCGCCGTACGCCGACGCGAGCACGTCGACGCCGCTGCCGCCGCCCTGCGCCGCGCGATGACCGCGCCGGGCGAAGAGGGCGATGGCGTCGCGGTGCGGGTCCACCGAGGCCGCGCCGTGCTCCCTCGCGACGGCCCACGCGAGGCCCGCCACGCAGAGCGCCGCGCTGCTGCCGAGGCCCAGCTTGCGACCATGGTCCGCGAGACCCGAGGGGTCGAAGAACGCGGCCCCGTCGGCGGGAACGGCCCGAAGGAGACCGTCGGTGGCGGCCTCGGTCCATGCGGCGCGGGCCTCCGGGGGCGTGAACGGAGCGTCGCCGTCGTCGCGCACCGCGACGCGTCGGTTGACGGCGGCGCACCATGCGTCGGCACCGTCGAGCACCGCGTACTCGCCGGCGAGCATGAGCTTGCCCGGCGCCGTCGCGATCAAGTGCGCTCGACGCCCGCGCCCGGACGCGCCACGCGGGTGCCGAGCACACCCGGCACCGCCGCGAGGTGCGTCGACACCGTGGACGCGTCGGCGGCCGCGCACAGAACCTTCACGTGGGGCCCGGCGTCCATCGTCGCCCACGCGCCGACGCCCTGGGCGCGCAGGGTCCGCACGGCATCGAGCGTCTCGAGCGTCGCGCCTCGCGCGTACCGCACCGCCGGACGCGCGGCCCACGCGCTCGCGTGCATCGCCAGGGCGCTCGCCTCCATCGCCGCACCGACGGCCTCGAGGTCCCGCGCGGCCACCGCGGCGCGCACCTCGGCGTGGAGCAGCGGCGCCGTCGCCAGCCACGCGGCGTAGTACGGCGACGTCTCGACGGTGCGGCGCATGCCGTCGCGCGACGACACGTCCTTGGGCCCCTTGTCCGCGAGGGCGAGGACCATCGCGACGTCCCAGTGCGCCGCATCGAACGCGGGCTGTGCAGCCAGCGCGTCGTCGCCCGGCACGCCCGCGGGCAGGACGGCCCAGCCGCCGAAGATGCTCCGCGCCGCCGAGGCGCTGCCACGACGAGCGAGCCGCGAGAGCGCCGCGTCGTCGAGGGAGGCTCCCAGCGCGCTCGAGGCGGCCGCGGCCAGCGCGGCGTAGCCCGAGGCGCTCGAGGCCAGCCCCGAGGCCGTCGGAAAATGGTTCGATGACCGAACCATCAGGTACGCGTTAGGCGGCGCGCCGCACCGCGACCGCACGAGGTCGAGAAACCGTCCAAGCGTCGCGGCCTCGGCGCCGGTGCGCAGCGATCCGTCGAGGGTGACGGCGTCGGCGTCGAGGGCGCCGTCGACGGACGCCCAGGTCTCCGTGACGAGGTCGTCGAGGGTCAGCGACAGGCTCGGCACCGCCGGGAGATTCAGTGCGGCGTCGCACTTTCCCCAGTACTTGCTGAGCGCGATGTTGGCGCGTGCCCGCGCGAAGGCGGCGGTCATCGACCCACCTGCACGACGCGGCCGTCGACGCCCAAGGTCTTCCACGCCGCGAGCACGGCGTCTTCGCGGCCCGGGGCGAGGGCGATGACGCATCCGCCGCCGCCGCCGCCGGTGAGCTTCGCGCCGTAGGCTCCGGCGTCGCGCGCCGCCGCGCAGAGGTCCTCGATGCGCTCGGTGGAGACCAGCAGCGACGCGAGGAGGTTCTGGTTGAGGTTCATGAAGTCGCCGAGCCCCTTCGCGTCGCCCGCCTCGAGGGCCAGGGCGCCGTTGCGAACGACCACGCCGATGGCGTCGAGGGTGCGGTCCGTCATCGCGGGATTTCGCGTCCGCAGCACGGCCACGCCCTCGACCATCGCGCGCGTCGCCGAGCGCTCGCCGGTGTCACCCAGGCAGAGCGGCACCGGACCCCGAAGGCGGAGCCGACGAAGTCCCTCGCCGCGCACGAACACGCCCACGCCGCCCAGCGCCGCGAGCGTGTGGTCCACGCCCGACGGGTTGCCGTGAAACACGCGCTCCCAGCCGAGCGCGAGCTCCATCACCGCGTGGTCGTCGAGCGATCGTCCCGCGAGCTCCGCGAGGGCGCGCGCGCAGGCGACCCCCATCGCCGCGGACGATCCCACGCCGCCGCCGCCGGGGAGCGAGAGCGTGAGCGTGAGCGCCGCGTCGGAGACGCCGAGCGCTGCGCAGAGTCCGCCCACGGCGCGGCCGATCTCCGAGCCGTCGTCGGGCGTGAAGCTCCGGTCCCACGGGACGACGTGAAGGCGCACGCCGCCGGGACCGTGCTCGGCGTCGCACGACGCGCCCGGATGCAGCGACCCCGCGAGGCACGGCTGGCCGTACACCACCGCGTGCTCGCCCAGGAGGATCACCTTGCCGTGGGCGGTGGCGCTCAACGTCGTCGCTCCGTGATGCGCCCGACGAGGCCGGCGAGCAGCGATCGACCGTGGTCCCGAAGCGCCGGCGTCGCGAGCGCTTCGAGGGCCGCCGCGCGGTGTTCGGCGATGCGCGCTTCGACGGCCTCGCGGGCCCCGGCGAGCTCGAGCAGGTCCCTCGCGCGGGCGACCTCGGCGTCCGTCGCGTCACGGCGTCCGAGGATCCCTTCGAGCTCACGCCCGCGGTCGGCGTCGAGGGCCGCGAGGGCGTGCGTCACGAGGGCCGTGCGCTTGCCTTCGCGCAGGTCGCCGCCCACGGGCTTGCCCGTCTCGGCCTCGCTGCCGAAGGCCCCGAGCACGTCGTCGCGGAGCTGGAACGCCGCGCCGAGCGGCGTCGCGAAGGCATCGAGGGCCGCCCCCGCCGCAACGGAACCGCCCGCGACGGCGACGCCGAGGGCCAGGGGGCCGCGCACGGTGTAGCTCCCGGTCTTGAGCTGGTGCATGCGCTCGGTGTCCGCGCAGCGCGTGACGTCGAGGCACTGGCCCAGGATCACCTCGCGCTCCATGCGGGCGAAGGTTGCGAGCACCGCGCGACGCCGCTCCGTCGGCAGATCCAGCGCAGCGACGCGCTCGTGCACCAGCGCCGACATGAGGTCCCCGGCGAGCACCGCGGCGCTCGCGCCGAGGCCGTCATCGCCGTAGGCGTGCGCGAGCTCGACGTGCACCGACGGGGCGCCGCGACGCACGGGGTCGCCGTCCATCCAGTCGTCGTGCACGAGGAGGTAGGTCTGCAGGAGCTCGAGCACGGCGCCGAGCTCGGTCACGGCATCGTCGGGAGGCCCACCGCTCACCGCACGCACGGCGGCCGCGAGCAGCGCCGGGCGCAGGCGCTTGCCTCCACGAAACGTCAGCCCCGCCGCCGCGTCGAACATCGGGAGCGTCTCCGGCGCGACCTCCGCCGTGAAGGCCCGGGCCTCCGCGAGCACCTCGCGCAGACGACCGTCCACGCCGGCGCGAACGTCCTGAAGAAATCCATCGAGCGCGGCTTCGTCCAGGCGCAACACGGCGCGAGTGCATGGTTGGAGCGGGCCGCGCTGTCAAGGGTCCGCGTTCGCGCGGAGCAGTCCGCGGAGCCGCTCGGGCACCGGCGCATCGCCGCCCAACGGACCGAGCGGGGCCGACGAGAGCGTGTGCCAGAAGATCATCCGTCGAGGTGCCTGTGCCGCGACGGCGAGGAGCCCGGCGGCCGCCTTGGCGGTGTAGGTCCCGTCGAGCTCGACGCCGTCGCGCGCGAAGAGCGCGGTGGCCCGCTGGCCCGCGACGGTGGGAACGCCGTACCCGCCGCCGAGCGCATCCTCGAACGCGCGAAAGCGAGGAACGGCGCCAGCACCTCCGCGCGACGCCACCACGCTTCGCGCCAGCGCGTGCAGCCGAAACGCGGGAACGGCCGCCGGCGGGGTCACGCGCGCGCCGACGAGATCGCCGCGCCAGCCCGCCAGGGCCGCGCCGGCCGCGAGTCCCGCGCGGGTCCCGCCGGAGCCGAGGGCGACGACGATGGCGTCGGGGGTCGGGAGCGCCTCGTCGCGGAGCTGCGTCCAGAGCTCGTCGAAGGCATCGGCGTAGCCCGCGGAGCCCACGGCGTTGCTCCCCCCGACGGGGATGATCCGAGGCCGGGCGCCGCGCGCACGCAGCCAGGCGGCGCGAGCTCCGAGCGCAAGGAGCGCCGTCGGAATCGACGCGCACGGGATCACCCGCGCAGCCTGCGCGGCGGTCGCGGCGAGCATGGCGGTGACGTGCGGCGTGGCGAGCTGGGGCGCCAGGGCCACCTCGACGACGAAGCCCTGGGCGGCGCCGTGCACGGCCGTCGCGAGAGCGTGGTGCGACCCGGCCGCTCCGAGGGTGAGCAGGTGCGTGACGCCGTCGGCGCGCGCCGCGTCGAGCAGGGGGCCGAGCTTGCGAACCTTGTTGCCGCCGAACCGCGGGTGCGTGCGGTCGTCGCGCTTGATCCAAACGTCGCATCGCGCGGCGGAGGACACGCTCGGCGCGTACTCGAGCGGCGTCGGCAGCGTCGCGCCGGGGACCATGGCGTCAGCATCGCATCGCGCGGCGCTGCGGCGCCAGCAGACGTTGCTACACTGCGACACGGTGCGCGCGCGCGGAGCAGCGTCGGTGGTCGCAGCCTGGGTCCTCGCGCTCGCGACGTCTGCGCACGCACAGGATTGGGACGTCGTTGCGCCGCCCCGTCGTGCCGCGGCGCCGCGTCGGAGCGCGCCGTCGACGCGCCCGGTACCGCAGGTGCGACCGGCGCCCTCGGCCTCGCCGGAGTCGGTGCGCGACGCCGCCATCGCGCGGCTCACGGCGCTGGCCGTTGACCACCCGGGCGAAGGGCTCGCGATGCTCCCGACGCTGCTGCGCATGGTCCGAGCGCGCGACGGTGGCCTCGATCCGTTTCTCGCGGATCTCGAACGACGCCGCGCGACGGCGCCTCCCGGAGCCGTGGACCTCGTTCGTGGCGAGGCGCTGCGCGACGCGGGGAACCTCGACGAGTCACGCGCCGCGCTCGAACGCTCCGTCGCAGCCTCGCCGGACGCGCGCGCGCTCGAGGCCCTCGCGACGGTGTTGCGGGCGTCGGGGCACGTCGTCGAGGCCCTCGGTGCGGCCTCGCGCGCCGCCGCGGCAGCTGCGCCGAGCGAGCGTGCGGCGGCCCGGCGCGCCGTCA
>CAIMWA010000129.1 GCA_903845045.1 uncultured delta proteobacterium
GTGCGGGCCGGGGACCGGCCTCGTCGACGGACTGCAAGGTGCGCTGCGACGGACCTGCGCGCGAGGCCATCCGATGCGAACCCGAGGTTTCCAAATCGGAAACCGAAACGTTCAGTCCACGAGATGGCAGGCCACGACGTGACCGGGCCGCAGCTCGCGCAGGGCCGGGGACTCGGCGTCGCACACGCCCTTCTTCGCCATCGGGCAGCGCGGGTGAAAGGTGCACCCCGACGGGGGATCGAGGGGCGAAGGAACGTCGCCGGAGAGCACGAGGCGGCGGCGCGGGCGGGCGGGGTCGGGCACCGGCACGGCGCTGAGGAGGGCGCGGGTGTACGGGTGCAGCGGCTCGCCGTAGAGGCCCGCGGCGGGGGCCTGCTCGACGACGCGGCCGAGGTACATCACGGCGACGCGGTGCGAGAGGTACTCGACGATCTTCAGGTCGTGGGCGACGAAGAGGTACGTGAGGCCGAGCTCCTCCTGCAGGTCCTTGAGGAGGTTGACGATCTGCGCCTGGATGGAGACGTCGAGGGCGGAGATGGGCTCGTCGGCGACGATGAAGCGCGGCTCCACGGCGATGGCGCGGGCGATGCCGACGCGCTGCCGCTGGCCGCCGGAGAACTCGTGCGGGTACCGCGAGGCCTGGTCGGCGCGCAGCCCCACGCGCTGCAGCAGCGCCTCGACGCGGTCCGCGCGCTCGCGTCCAGCGCCGCCGATGCCGTGGATCTCGAGGGCCTCGGCGACGATCTCGCCGACGCGCATGCGCGGGTTCAGCGACGCGTAGGGGTCCTGGAAGATCATCTGCATGCGCCGGCGCACGGGGCGCAGCGCCGACTGCGAGAGCTTGGTGATGTCGCGGCCCTCGAAGGCGATGGACCCATCGCTCGGATCGAGGAGGCGGAGCACGGTGCGCCCGAGGGTGCTCTTGCCGCAGCCCGACTCGCCCACGAGGCCCAGCGTCTCGCCGGCACGGATCGACAACGAGACGCCGTCGACCGCGCGCAGCGTCGCCTCGGCGCCGAACATGCCTCGGCGCACGCGAAAGGTCGTGCGCAGACCGCGGGCCTCGACCAGCGGCGCGTCGTCGCTCACGTGGCCTCGAGGTGGCAGCGCGACTGCCGCGGGTCCGTGGGCTGCGCGAGGTCGCCGCGCACCTCCATCGGAAGGGCCACGCGGTGCAGCGGGGGCTCGCGCTCGGCGCAGGTCGCCATCGCCTGGGCGCAGCGATCGCGAAAGCGGCAGCCGCCGGGGAGCGAACGAAGGTCGGGCACGACGCCGGGGATCGTGGGGAGACGGCGGGCGCCGAGGTTGTCGCCGTAGCTCGGCACCGAGCGCAGCAGCCCCTGGGTGTACGGGTGCCGCGGGTCGCGAAAGAGGTCTGCCACCGGCGCGCGCTCGACGACGCGGCCGGCGTACATGACCACGACGTCCTCGGCGAACTCGGCGACGACGCCGAGGTCGTGGGTGATGAGCAGCACCGCCATGCCCAGCCGCGCGCGCAGGTCGCGCAGCAGCTCGAGGATCTGCGCCTGGATGGTGACGTCGAGGGCCGTGGTGGGCTCGTCGGCGATGAGGAGCTGCGGCTCGCAGGCGAGGGCCATGGCGATCATCACGCGCTGTCGCATGCCGCCGGAGAGCTGGTGCGGGTACGCCCCGGCGCGCTCCGCGGGCGACGGGATGCCCACCTGCGTGAGCAGCTCGACGACGCGGTCGCGGGCCGCGCTGCGGCTCATGGCGCGGTGCAGGAGCAGCGATTCGGCGATCTGCGCGCCCACGGTGTAGACCGGGTTCAGCGAGCTCATGGGCTCCTGGAAGATCATCGCGATGCGGGCGCCGCGCACCGCCCGCATCTCCCGTGCGTCGAGGCGCAGCAGGTCGCGGCCGTCGAAGACGATCTCGCCCGAGGCGATGCGCCCGGGGGCTTGGATGAGCCGGAGGATCGAGAGCGACGTGACGCTCTTGCCGCAGCCCGACTCGCCGACGAGGCCCAGGGCGCCGCCCCGGGGGACGTCGAAGGAGACGTCGTCGACGGCGCGCAGAACCCCGGAATCCGTGACGAATTCGGTGCAGAGACGGCGGACGGAGAGGAGCGCTTCGGGCACGGTGGGCGGACGAGCATAGATCAGCCGGGCGGGCCCGCGGGAGGCCGTTCTTCGCGCGGCGATCGCGGCAGATGCGGTACCATCGCGGCCTCGCAGGAGCCTAGAGGAGCGTTGGGCGAGTCGAAGGAGAGCAGCGGATCGCGGACGAAGCAGCGGGTGGTCGCGGCGCTCGCGCCGGACGATCGCGCGCTCCTCGAGGCGATGCGCACGGCGCAGTACGCGGTGACGCTCGCGTCGTCGGACCGCCTCGACGTCGTGGTGCACGTCGAGCGAGCGCGCCTGGTGGTGGCGGACGAGCGCGTGCCCGGGGTGCTCGAAGCGGTGGCGCGGCTGCGGCGCCGGGAGCCGGTGCCGGTGGTGCTGCTCGCCGAGGGAGCGGTGCCGGGGGCGCGGGCGCTCGAGTCCGGGGCGGACGTGATCCTTCCGCGGCCGGTGACGCCCGAGGCCCTCGTCGAGGTGCTCGAGAGCATGGTGAGCACGGCGTTTCCAACGATGCCGCCGCCGCCGCCGTCGCTGCTGCCGCCGAAGCGCCGATCGACGACGACGCAGCCGTCGCTGCGCGCGCCGCCGATGCAGCCGGCGCGGTCCATCACGCCGGTGGCGCTGCGGCCGTCGAGCCTGCTGCCGTCGGGTTCGCGGCACTCGACGACGAACATCCCCTCCGCGACGGTCTCGAAGTCGACGGACCCGCCGGTGATCACGTCTTCGGAGGCGCCGCCCGGGGCGTCGGCGATGAGCTGGCTCGACGAGGCCAAATGGCTCGCCGAGGGCTCGCTGCATCCGCCGGACCTGCGAGCGAAGGTCGAGCAGGGGCTCCGCGACGCGCTGCGCGAGGTCGACGGCGACCCGTCGGCGCTCGAGCTGACCGCGGGCCTCGACGACGGCCTCGACGACGTCATTCCGCCGGAGCTGCTGGAGCCCCTCGAGGGCCTCGTCGACGACGACGCGCAGCGTCCTTCGCTCGGGTCCGGCGCGCATTTGTCAGTGGCGCCGCGGGCCGAGCGACGTGCCCCGCGCGAGGGCGCCGAGCCCGCCCAGGTGGTTCCGCTGCCCCTCGACGGCGACGCCCGCATCGCCGGGCACCTCGAGCGCCGGGGCCTCGGTCCGCTGCTGGCCGCGGCGTGGCGGGTGCGCGCGAGCGGCGAGATCGTGCTGCGCGACGGCGCCCGCGAGTGGCAGCTGTCGGTGGCGCACGGGCACCTCCTGTCGCTTCGGAGCTCGCAGGCCGACGAGCAGGTGGGCCCGCTGCTGGCGCGCCTCGGCTTCGTTCCCATGGAGGCCGCCCGCTTCGCGGCGGTGCCCCTCGACGCGGGGCCGCGCGGGGCCGCGATGCTCGCCGCGCAAGGCTACGTGGCCGCCGACGCCCTGCTCCCGACGCTGGCGCGCGCCGCGCAAGAGGTCGCCTTCGACCTGCTCTGCATCGAGCGCTTCGACTGGGAGATCCGCCCGCGCGCGAGCACCGGGAGCATCCCGTTCACCACGCGTCCCCTCGACGCGCTGCTCGTCGCCGCGGCGCGGGCGCGCATCGAGCCGGCGGAGGCGTTCCAGATCCTGGGCGGCGACGGCACCGAGCTCACCCTCCGCGCCGACGCGGCGGCCCTGGCGGCGCTGCCGTTGACCGCCTCCGAGCGCGCTGCGGCGACGGCGGCGAACCGAACGAACCTCGCGGTGCTGGTGCGCGGCCACGGTGACGCGGCGCTCCCGGCCCTGGCGGCGCTGCTGTGGCTGGGGCTGTTGCGGTCCGACGGCGCCGCGCAGGCCCTCGCCGAGGGGCAGGTGCCGCCGGGTCCGGAGCGGACGAGGCTCCGTGCGCTGCAAGAGGCTGCGGCGCGGCGCGACATGCTCGTGCTCCTCGGGGTGAGCGCATGGGCGACGCAGCGCGCGGCGTTGGGAGCGCTGGAGGCCCGGCGCGCCGAGGCCGACACGCTCCGGTCGCGGTTCGCGTTGAGCGGGGCCCTCGCGCCGGTGTACGGCGCCCTCGACGAGGCCGGGCGCCTCCTCGCCGACCAGGCGAGCTGGGAGCGCTACGTCGCGGCGCTGCGCGTCGTCGACCGCTCCTGACCGAATCGTTGCGGTGGCTTCTTTACCCGTGTAGCACCGAGCGGGATGGGCACCGAGACCGAGGCGGCGGAAGAGGCGGAGTGGGAGATCGCGACGGCCGAGACGTTGCTCGGCAAGGGCGACGTCGACGGCGCGAGGTCTTGGTTCCGGCGCGCGGCGGACCACCTCATGGACGCCGGTCAGGACGACCGGGCGCTCGAGGTGTTGAAGCGCGTCTCGACGCTGAGTCCGTCGACGGCCCCGCCGGCCCTGGAGCCCGCGCCGTCGAAGGCCCCGGCGCCGCCGCCGCCACCGCCCGCGAAGGCCGTCGAGCCCGCTCCCGCGGCGCCACCACCACCGCCGACGAAGGCCGTCGAGCCCGCTCCCGCGGCGCCACCACCACCGCCGACGACGAAGGCCGTCGAGGCAACGGTCGTGGAGAAGTCTCCGGCGCCCGCGGTCGTCGCGCCGGTGGAGGGTGCGACGCCGCCGTCCGAGGTCGGTCCGGTGCTCGAGAAGCCCGCGCCGCTCGCCTCGCTCATCGCGACCGTGGCGCCAGAGCGCGTGCCGACCCCGGAGCCGGTGGCGAGGGCGGCCTCGCCGGCGTCGAAGTCGGTTCCATCGGCCCCCCCGCCGGAGGATCGTGCCGACGACGAGTACGAGGAGGAGGCGCCCGTGCCAGCGCGGTCGCTCCGCGCGGCCGAGCGTCCTGCGGCGTCGCCGTCTCCGCCACCGGTGGTGTCGTCGCCTGCGGTGCCCGTGGCGATGGCATGGGACCCGGGGCGCGCAGCGACCGCCGACGCGACGGCTGCGCTGCTCGTGGCGCTGC
The DNA here is from genome assembly GCA_903845045.1 of uncultured delta proteobacterium. Lineage (GTDB taxonomy): Bacteria > Myxococcota_A > Polyangia > Polyangiales > SCUS01. The sequence goes on from CAIMWA010000129.1 coordinate 4,969, forward strand.
CGCTCTTCGCGGACCTTTCTGCCGAGCGCGTTCGGTCCCTCGCGCGGGAGAGCGTGATCGTCACCATGACCGCGGGGCAGGAGGTCGCCTCGCCGTCGCCCGCGGATCCGCCGTCGGCGTCGCCGTTGTGGGTGATCACCGAGGGCCACGTGCACCTCGCGGTGGGCGCCACCGGCGTCGGCGCGCCGCTCGGCCCGGGTGACTTCTTCGGCGAGGTTCCGGCGTTCCTCGAGGCGGGCTGTCTGCTCCGGGCCGAGGCCCGCACCAACGGCAAGGCGCTGTGCGTCGCTCCGACGGTGGTGCAGGCCCTCGCCCGCGAGTGCGAGTCGCTGCGGACGGCCCTCGAGGAGTCGGCGTGGGAGCGCGCGTTCGCGGCGCTCGGCCACGGGGCCTCGCTCTTCGCGGCGCTCGATCCGGCGCTGCGCGCGAAGCTCTACGCCCGCTTCGAGCCCGTGCAGGTCGAGCCCGGGGTGGCGCTGCTCACCGAGGGCGAGAAGGCGTCGTGGGTGTGGCTCGTGGCGGCCGGGAGCGTCGAGCGCTACGGCGGTCCGCTCGGCGCGAAGGTGCAGCGCGCGGGCGTGGGCGCCGCGGTGGGCGTCGCGGCCGCGTGGCACGACGCGCCGAGCGGGGCCAGCGTGCGCGTGCGTCGTCGGACCTACGCCGCGCGCCTCGCGGCCGAGGCGTTCCGCGCCATGGCGACGGAGGTCCCGTCGCTGGCCGGAGCGAGGCTCCGCGCCGACGTCTGGTGAAGCGCCCCGCTCAGGGGTGCAGCGACTTCAGCACGATCACGAAGAGCACCGTCAGCGCGGCGACGAGCAGCACGCCGAGCTGCAGCGCGCGCATGTGGAGCGCGACGCCGTCGAGCCGGCCCGCTCCCTCGGCGGCGCGCACGCGGGCGCCGATCACGAAGTGCAGCGCGAGCATCCCGAGCGCCATCGCGAGCTTTCCGTGGAACCACCCGTAGTGGAAATACAGCCCGTGCGCCGCGCCGATCATGCCGATGCCCGAGAGCACCGCGAGGCCCATCCAGGGCGACGCGACGGAGCGGTAGATGCGGCGTGCGAGGGCGGCGAAGCGCGCCTGCACCTCGGGGCTCTCGGCGGCGCCGGCGGCGATGACGCGGGTGATGCTCACGAGGCTGCCGATCCAGAGGAGCAGCGCGAACACGTGGAGCGCGAGGAACACGGTGATCACCATGGCCGCGGGATAGACGCTGCGCGGCGCGATGACAAGCGGTGGGGCGGGTGTGTAGGGTGCGCGCGGTGATGCGCCGTCGGAGCTTCCTGCAGGTCGCCGGTTGCGCTGCGCTCGCGGGGTGCCGCTGGCGCCGCGGCGGCGAGGTGGTGCTCGGCGCCGTGGTGCCGCGCACCGGCGAGCGCGCGGTGTGGGGCGACGACCTGCTGCACGGGTACGAGCTCGCGGTGGAGCAGCACAACCTCCGCGGCGGGCTCAACGGGCGGCGCCTTCGGCTCGTGGCCCTCGACGACGAGAGCCGCGAGGAGCACGCGGCCTCGCTGGCGACGCGGCTCATCGAGCGCGAGGGAGCGCCGGTGGTGTTCGGCGAGCTCTCGTCGGTGGCCAACGAGCGCTGCGCGGCGGCGGCGCAGAGGCGGTCCGCGGTGTTCGTCGCCACGGCGTCCACGGCGCGGGACGTGTCGCGCGTCGGCGACTTCTGCTTTCGCACCGCGCTCACCGACTCCGAGCAGGCCTTCGCGATGGCGCGCTACGTCCGGCAGACCATGCAGAAGCGCAAGGCCGCCATCGTGTACCGGCGCAGCTCGCTGCTGCACGTGGCCATGGCCGACGCCTTCGCCTCGGGCTTTCGCGGCAGCGGCGGCGAGCTCGCGCTCCGCGACTCGTACCAGGACGACGCCGACCTCGTGCGCCTCGTCGCCCGCGTGCGCTCCTCGGCCGCGGACGTCGTCTTCGCGCCCGCGACCAGCGACGACGCAGGGCACATCGCCGTGGCGCTGCGCCAGGGACGCGTGACGGCGCAGATCGTCGGGGCCGACGGCTGGGCGTCGCCGGACACGCGGCAGTTCGCGCGCGAAGCCGTCTCCGGGGCGCTGTTCCCGGAGCTGTTCAGCGCCGCCTCGCCGCGTCCCGAGGTCGAGGCCTTCGGCGCGGCCTTCGAGGCCCGTCACCGCGCCCGTCCCGGGTCCTTCGCCGCGCTCGGCTACGACGCCGTGCGGTGGGTGCTCGCCGCGGCCGCGCGGGTGCCCCAGCTCGACGCCCGCACGCTGCGCGACGCCCTCCTCGGATCGCGCCTCGACGACGCCGTGGCAGGAGCGTTCCTCGTCGACGCTCGCCGGGTTCTCACGCGGTCCATCAGCGTGCAGCGCTACGAGGCCCAGGGCGTGTCGCTCGTCGCCATGGCCGCTCCGTGACCTCGGTCACCATCGCGTGGATGAGCGTCGCCCTCGGCGTCGCCGCGGCGCTCTACGCGTCGGTGGGGCACGGCGGCGCCTCGGGGTACCTCGCGGTGATGGCGCTGGCGGGCGTCGCGCCGACGGTGATGCGCCCCGTCGCGCTGCTCCTCAACGTGCTCGCCGCGGGCATCGCGCTGCTTCGCTTTCATCGCCGGCAGGGCGTGGCGTGCCGGCTGCTGGCGCCCTTCGCCGTCGCGTCGGTGCCGCTGGCGTTCGTCGGAGGCTGGCTGCACGTGCCGGGACACCTCCACAAGCAGCTCGTGGGCGCGGTGCTGGTGCTGTCGGCGCTGCGCCTCGGCGCCACGGCCCGCGCGTCCGAGCAGACGTCGCCGCATCGCGGTCCTCCGCTGGCGGTGTCCCTCGGATGCGGCGCGGCGCTCGGGCTCCTCTCGGGCGTCACCGGCGTGGGCGGAGGCATCTTCCTGAGCCCGTTGCTGCTCCTCGCGGGGTGGGCCGACGCGCGCACCGTGGCGGGGGTGTCCGCCGCGTTCATCCTGCTCAACTCCATCGCAGGCCTCGCGGGCTTCGTGGCCGGGCACGCGCACCTCCCGGCGGTGGCAATTCCGTGGATGGCCGCGGTGGCCGTCGGGGCCTGGCTGGGAGCGGGCGTGGGCAGCCGCCGCCTCGACGGAGCGGGGCTGCGACGCGCCCTCGCCGTGGTGCTGCTCGTCGCGGGCGCGAAGATGGTCGCCGGGGTCTGATCCGCGCCGGGCGTGGTAGCGTCCCGCGCCCCTCGAGGAGGTCCATCCGATGTTGAAGTACGACGAAGCGCGAGCGTCCTGCGAGCACGCCTGGGAGAGCGAGATCCTCCCGGTGCTGCACGACTACATCCTCATCCCGAACAAGTCGCCGGCGTACGACCGCAACTGGAAGCAGAACGGTCACATGGACCGCGCCGTGGCGCTGCTCGAGCAGTGGTGCCGCGCGCAGAAGATCCCCGGTCTCGACGTCGAGGTGGTGCGGCTCCGGCACGCCGACGGCACCGAGCGCACGCCGGTGATCTTCATGGAGATCCCCGCGACGGGCGGGGCCGCGGGCGACACCGTGCTGCTCTACGGGCACCTCGACAAGCAGCCCGAGATGACCGGCTGGCGCGACGGCCTGTCGCCCTGGAACCCGGTGCGCGAGGGCGATCGGCTCTACGGGCGCGGCGGCGCCGACGACGGCTACGCGACCTTCGCCTCGCTCATGGCGCTGCGGCTGCTCCACGAGCAGGGGCTCCCGCACGCGCGCTGCGTGGTGCTCATCGAGGCCGACGAGGAGAGCGGCAGCACGGACCTCCCGGCGTACATCGACCACCTCGCGCCGCGCATCGGCCAGCCGTCGCTCGTCGTGTGCCTCGACTCGGGCTGCGCCACCTACGACAACCTCTGGATCACCACGTCGCTGCGCGGCCTCCTCGGCGGAACGCTGCGCGTCGACGTGCTGCGCGAGGGCGTGCACTCGGGCGATGCGAGCGGCATCGTGCCCTCGAGCTTCCGCATCGCGCGGCAGCTTCTCTCGCGCGTCGAGGACGAGGCCACCGGGCGCATCCTCGTCGACGGTCTGCACGTGCCGATCCCCGACGCGCGCAAGGCCCAGGCGCAGGCCGCCGCCGACGCCATCGGCGAGGCCGTATGGTCGAAGTTCCCATGGGTCGACGGCGTGCTTCCGATGGGCGTCGACGGCGCGGACCGGGTGCTGCAGCGCACGTGGCGGCCGACGCTGTCGGTGACCGGCGTCGAGGGCATTCCGCCGCTCGGGAACGCGGGCAACGTGCTGCGTCCGGGCACGGCGTTGAAGCTGTCGGTGCGCATTCCGCCGGGCATCGACCCGGCGCGCGCGACGGAGGTGCTCAAGGACGTTCTCGAGCGCGACCCGCCGTACGGCGCGAAGGTGAGCTTCGAGGCCGAGACGGGCGGGCCGGGCTGGGACGCTCCGCCCTTCGCGTCGTGGCTCGAGCGCTCCATCACCGCCGCGAGCGAGGCGACCTTCGGCGCTCCCGCGCGCTCCATGGGCGAGGGCGGCACCATCCCGTTCATGGGGATGCTCGGCGCGAAATTCCCGCAGGCGCAGTTCCTCATCACCGGCGTGCTCGGCCCGGGCAGCAACGCCCACGGACCGAACGAGTACCTGCACATCCCCACCTGCAAGCGCCTCACGGCCGCCGCCGCGGACATCCTCGCGCGTCATTGCTCGCGCTGAACTTCGACGGAAGGGTTGCGCCCGCACCGCCCCCTCGACGTACCATCGAGGGATGCGCGTGATGCGGCGGTTTTGGCTCGCGGGCGCGCTCCTCGGCGCGGGGTGCTTCGACGCCGACTCCGCGGGGGTGATCCGCCCCGACGCGACCACCGGCGACCTCGGCGCGGACGTCGCGCGTGCCGACGACTCCCGCTCCGCCGACGCCGCCGTCGGCGCCATGGACTCGACGACGGTCCGCACCGACGCGACGGCAGGAGACTCGGGGCTGCAGGGCTACCCCGACGGGAGCGTGCTGCTCGCCGATGGAGGCGTGCGGCTCCCCGACGGCGCCGTGGTCGCTCCGCCGAGCACGGGCTGCGTGCCCATGGAGCTCTGCAACAACGGCCTCGACGACAACTGCGACGGCACCGTCGACGAGCAGTGTCCGTGCCTCCCCGGGATGATGCAGCGGTGCTACCCGGGGCACCCCACCGAGGCCGGGCGCGGGGTCTGCCGCTTCGGCACGCAGCGCTGCGAGGGCGTCGGCGAGTTCGGCCTCTGGGGCGCCTGTGCCGGCGCCGGTCACCCCATGGACGTGCAGTGCGGCGGCGGCATGGACTGGCGCTGCGACGGCGTCGTCGACGAGGGCTGCGACTGCACCCCGGGCATGACCCGGAGCTGCTACGACGGTCCTGCGGACACGCTCGGGCTCGGCGCGTGTCACGCGGGCACGTCGCGCTGCATCGGCGGCGGCGGCAGCGTGTGGGGTCCGTGCGTGGGCGAGGTCACGCCCGCCATCGGGCAGTGCGACGGCAACGATCGCGCGTGCACCGGCCTGCCCATGGAGGGCTGCGCGTGCCTGCTCGGACAGACGCGCCCGTGCTACGGCGGCGCCGCGGGCACCGACGGCGTGGGGGCCTGCCACGCGGGCACCCAAACCTGCGCGCGCGACGCGGACGGCGTGGTGGGCTGGGGTTCCTGCGCCGGCGAGGTCGATCCGACGGACGACCTGTGCGACGGCATCGACCGCTCGTGCACGGGCAGCGCGTCGCGGTGCGCGTGCGTCGCGGGCGCCACCCGGCACTGCTACGACGGCGCGCCGGGCACCGAGGGCGTGGGCCCGTGCGTCGGCGGAACGCAGCGCTGCATCTTCACCGGCGGGGGCTCGGTGTGGGGCGCCTGCGAGGGCCAGGTCACGCCGCAGGCCGACCGCTGCGACGGCGTCGATCGCGCGTGCGTCGGCGGCTCGCCGGCGTGCACGTGCATCGCGGGGCAGACGCGCAGCTGCTACACGGGTCCCGCGGGGACGCGCGACGTGGGGCTCTGCCACGGGGGCACGCAGTCGTGCGTGGTCACCGGGAGCAGCTCGACGTGGAGCGACTGCGCCGGCCAGGTCACGCCCGCGACGGACACCTGCGACGGCGTCGACCGGAGCTGCTCCGGGGCCTCGACGCGGTGCGCGTGCGTCGCCGGCACCACGCGGCACTGCTACGACGGCGCCGCGGGCACCGAGGGCGTCGGCAACTGCCACGGCGGCACGCAGACCTGCATGGCCGCGTCGGGGGCGTCGGGGTGGGGCGCCTGCGTCGGCGAGGTCACCACGGCCTGCGTCCCGTGCATCACCGCGAGCGGCACGCCTTGGCAGATGCATCGCGCCTCCGGTCCGGTGTGCTTCGGCCGCACGTTCTCGGTGCACGGCGACCCGGGCGAGTACGCGCTCGCGTCGATTCCCGCGGAGACCGACGCGGCGTGGACCGCGGTGGGCTCCTCGAACATCGCGTTCTACGCGTCGTCGTCGCTCTGCGGCACCGCGTGCACGTGCTCGAACGGCGGCGAGTTCACGTTCTTCCAGACGTTCTTCACGGTCCCCGCGGGGTACGCCGTGTCGAACTTCTTCGTTCGCATCGGGTCCGTCGACGACGGCGTGCGCATCACGGTCTTCAACAGCCGCTTCCCGGGCGGCGTCGTCGACCCCGGGTCGTATGTGCTCCTCGGCGGCTCCGGCACCACCACGGACCTCGCCGGCTACCTCGCCACGGGGCGCAACCGCATCGTGCTCACGCACATCGACGACTGCTGCTCGGCGCGCTCCATCGACGGCGTGAGCATCACCGTCAACGGCAGCTCCCTCGGCACCTGCATGTAGGTGCCTGTGCACCGAATTCCTCGATGCCGCGAGCGCATCGAGTGCGCTTGACGACCCGTGGCGCCGGTGGGGTATACCGCCCCGGGACGTGATGCCGGAACACGCGCGCCGATCACGACGGGGGAGCGCTGGCGGCAGGGCAGGCCGGAGGACGCGCGCGGGCGCGGCGAGGGTGGCACGGTGAGCGGCAACGACGGCATCGACGAGGTCGTGCGCGAGTTCGTGGCGGAGAGCCACGAGAACCTCGATCGCATCGACGGCGACCTGCTCGCGCTGGAGCGCGACCCGAGCGCGAAGCAGGCGATCGCCAGCATCTTTCGGACGTTCCACACCATCAAGGGGACCTGCGGGTTCCTCGGCTTCGGGCGCCTGGAGCGGCTCACGCACAGCGCCGAGACGCTGCTCTCGCGCTGCCGCGACGGCGAGCTGGTGCCGAACACCGAGTTCTTCAACGTGCTGCTCGCGCTCGTCGACACGGTGCGCGGGGTGCTCGCGTCCATCGAGAGCACCGGGGCGGAGCCCGACGTCGACCACTCCGCGCTGGTGGCGCGCATCGAGGCCACGGCGCGCTCGGCGAAGAAGGCGGAGAGCCGCCGGCCCAAGAGCGTCGCCCCCGCCGGCAGGCTGTCGTCGCCGCCGCCGTCGCCGGGCGTGCTCGCCGGAACGATGCGCTCGTCGGCGGCGTCGAAGGGGTCGGCGTCGAACATTCCTCCGGCGATGCCGCGGCCGGCGGCGATGCCCTTCGTCGACGAGATCGTGGTTCCGCGGGTGGACGTTCCCGGGGTCTCCGTCGGCCGCCTCATGGTCCCCGCGGCCCCGCCCGCGCCGGCCCAGGGCACCGCGGCGGCAGCGGTGGCTGCGAAGGCTCCGGAGGTCCCGGCGCCCGCTGCACCGCGCAACTCGATGGCCCCGGCCGCCCCCGAGGCGCACGCGGTCGAAGGCGCTCCCGAGGCGCGCGGTCTGGGGCTCCCCGACGGGTACGTGCGCGTCGACGTGGCCGTCCTCGACCGGCTCATGGACCTCGTCGGCGAGCTGGTGCTCACGCGCAACCAGACGCTGCAGTTCGCGGCGACGCAGAGCGACCCGAACTTCCTCGCGGCGTCGCAGCGGCTGAACCTCATCACGACGGACCTGCAGGAGGGCGTCATGCGCACGCGCATGCAGCCCATCGGCAACGTGCTGACGAAGCTGCCGCGCATGGTGCGCGACCTCGCGATGGCGTGCGGGCGCAAGGTGCGCCTCGAGGTCGAGGGCACCGACACCGAGCTCGATCGCACGGTCATCGAGGCCGTGAAGGACCCGCTGACGCACATCGTCCGCAACGCCATCGACCACGGGCTCGAGGCGCCCGACGTGCGCGTGAAGGCCGGCAAGCCCGCCGAGGGCGTGGTGTCTCTGCGCGCCTTTCACGAGGGCGGCATGGTGAACATCGAGATCGCCGACGACGGTGCGGGCGTGCGCCCCGACAAGGTGCGCGCGCGGGCCATCGAGCGCGGCCTCGTGAGCCGCGACGACGCCGGGCGCATGTCCGACCACGACCTCGTGAACCTGCTGTTTCTTCCGGGGTTCTCGACGGCGGAGACGGTGACCAACGTGTCGGGCCGCGGCGTCGGCATGGACGTCGTGAAGACCAACGTCGAGCAGATCGGCGGCACCGTCGCCCTGCGCAGCGTGCTCGGCCGCGGGACCACGGTGGAGATCAAGATCCCCCTCACGCTGGCGATCATCCCGGCGCTGGTGGTGTCGTCGTGCGGCGAGCGCTACGCGATCCCGCAGGTGAGCCTGCTCGAGCTCGTGCGCGTCGAGCGGGAGCAGGCCGCGCGCGCCATCGAGACGGTGTTCGGCGCGAGGCTCTACCGGCTCCGCGACAAGCTGCTGCCGCTCATCGACCTTCGCGCGACGCTCGACGACGGGCGCCTCGCGGGCGCCGAGGGCGAGACCGACGGCGCCATGAACATCCTCGTCCTCGAGGCCCAGGGCCGCCCCTTCGGGCTCGTCGTCGACGAGATCCACGACACCCAGGAGATCGTCGTGAAGCCCCTCGGGGCGCTGCTAAAGTCGCTCTCGCTCTTCGCCGGCGCGACGATCCTCGGCGACGGCGGCGTGGCGCTGATCCTCGACGTCATGGGGCTCGCCGAGCGGGCGCATCTGCTCGGCGAGAACCGAGACAAGCAGAAGAGCAAGGCGGCGGCGACGCAGGCCACGAAGGCCCTGGAGCCGCTTCTTCTCTTCGGTGTTCCGGGCGGCGGTCGCATGGCCGTGGCGCTCTCGCAGGTGGCCCGCCTCGAGGAGTTCCCCGCGGCGGCGCTGGAGCGCACCGGCGACGGCGAGGTGGTGCAGTACCGCGGCGACATCATGCCGGTGCAGCGCTTGTCGGCGGTGATCCCCGAGCGACGGCGCACGGCCCGCGAGGTCGAGGCCGAGGCCGAGGCCGAGGGCGCGAGGGACCGCGTGCCGGTGGTGGTCTTCGATGTCGGCGGCGAGCGCTTCGGGCTCCTCGTCGACCGCATCCACGACGTCGTCGAGGAGGACCTCGCGGGCATGCGCCCGGGCACCCGCCGCGGCGTGCGCGGGTCCATGGTGCTCCAGGGCAAGGTGACGGAACTTCTCGACGTGCGCTGCCTCGCTCCGAGCGCGGTCGCGCGGGGGGCCGAAGCGTGACGGTGCAGCTCTGTACGTTCGTGGTGGAGAAGCTGCACTTCGGCATCGACGTGCTCGACGTGCAGGAGGTCCTGGCGTTCAACCCGATGACCCGGGTGCCGCACGCGCCGTCGGTGGTGCGGGGGCTGCTGAACCTCCGCGGGCAGATCGTGACGGCCATCGACCTGCGCGCGCGGCTGGGGCTTCCCGGCAGCGTCGAGGCGCATCGGATGATGAACGTCGTGGTGCGCGTCGGCGAGGGCGCGGTGAGCCTGCTCGTCGACGAGATCGGCGACGTCATCGAGTTCGACGAGGCCGAGCTGCTGCCGCCGCCGGAGACGCTGACGGGGACCGCGCGGGATCTCGTCATCGGTGTGTGCACGCACGAAGATCGGCTGTTGCTCGCGCTCGACATCGGGCGCACCCTCGACCTCGGGTCGTCGGGGCGAGGCGGCTGACGTCGGCTACGGGTTTCCATCGCGCGAGACGAGGGCGGAGAGCCATGGAGCAGAATCAGGGGCGGGGCGGTCGGTCCATGGACGGCGCCCTCGTCGACAAGTACGGGATCAACGACGCGAACCTCGCGCACCGCCGGGAGTTCGTTCGGCTCGGCGAGGGCGAGCGGCAGCTCCTCGCGGCGATGATCCCGTGGGCCGAGCGGGTGTCCGGGGACCTCGCGCGGGAGTTCTACGAGTGGCAGTTCGCGTTCCCTCGCACGCGGCAATTCTTCGAGCGCCACGCGCAGCGCAAGGGCGTCTCGCTGCCCGCGCTCCGCCGCGCGCTGGAGTCGACGCAGGCGGAGTACTTTCGCAGCGTCTTCACCGGCGCGCGCGACGGCTACGGGCTCGCGTACTTCGAGTCGCGGCTGCGCGTCGGCTCCACGCACGACCGCATCGACCTGCCGTTCAAGTGGTACATCGGCGCGTACGCCGAGTATCAGCACCTCCTCGTCGCGCACCTGCGGCGCGACGTCGACGACGCGGCGAAGGTGCTCGACGTCGTCGCCGCGGTGTCGAAGGTGTTCAACTTCGACATGCAGGCCATCGGCGACTCGTTCCTGCAGAGCACGCTCGAGCAGATGGGCCTCGACGTGACGGCGGTGCCCGTCGACGCGCTGTCCGACCGCACCGAGGCCATCGGCGAGCTGAAGGCCCAGGTGCGGCGCATCCGCGAGCAGGCCGGCGCGCTGTCGGAGAACCGGCTCGCGGACCCGGCGCTCGACGAGGCCGTGCCGGGATCCCTCGGCGCGTCGCTCGCGGCGCTCACGACGGCGCTGCGCGAGGTCATGGGGCGCGTGCGTCCGCTCACGAAGAGCGCGGCGGACCTCAGCGCGATGAGCGACGTCATGGCGACGACCGCCGACGACGCCGCGGAGCAGGCGGTGGGCGTCTCCGAGGCGTCGGAGCACGTGAGCCGCAACGTGCAGTCGGTGGCGAGCGCCACCGAGGAGATGAGCGCGAGCATCCGCGAGATCGCGCGCAGCTCGTCGGACGCGACGAAGGTGGCGTCGTCGGCGGTGGCGGTGGCCGAGAGCACCAACGCCATCGTGGCGAAGCTCGGCGAGAGCAGCGCCGACATCGGCAAGGTGATCCGCGTGATCACGACCATCGCGCAGCAGACGAAGCTGCTGGCGTTGAACGCGACCATCGAGGCGGCGCGCGCGGGCGAGGCGGGCAAGGGCTTCGCGGTGGTGGCCAACGAGGTGAAGGAGCTCGCCAAGGAGACCGCCAAGGCCACCGAGGACATTGGCCAGAAGATCGAGGCGATCCAGGGCGACGCGCGCGGCGCGGTCGACGCTCTCGCGCGCATCGGCGAGACCATCGCGCAGATCAGCGACCTGCAGAACACCATCGCGAGCGCCGTCGAGGAGCAGACCGCGTCGACGAAGGAGATCTCGCGGAGCATCGCCGAGGCGGCCAAGGGCAGCGCGGAGATCGCGAAGAACATCATGGGCGTGGCCGAGGCGGCGCAGTCCAGCGCCCTCAGCGCCATGCGCGCCAAGGCTGCGGCGGCGGAGCTGACCGCGGTGGCGACGGACCTGTCGAAGGCGGTGGAGCGGGGCGGGGGCTCGGCGTCGCCCGAGCGGAGGTGGTGACGTGCGGATCCTGGTGATCGACGACTCCCGGGCGATCCGGGGCATCTTGCGGCGCATGCTGACGGAGATCGGCGCCGAGGTGGCCGAGGCGGAGCACGGCGGCAAGGCCCTCGAGGTGTGCGCCGCGTCGGCGCCCTTCGACCTGGCCCTGGTCGACTGGAACATGCCGGAGGTCGACGGCCTGACCTTCGTTCGCACGGTGCGCGCGAACCCGCGGTACGCGGGCATGAAGCTCATGATGGTGACCACGGAGACCGAGGTGCACCAGGTCGAGACGGCGCTCGCCGCCGGGGCCAACGAGTACCTGATGAAGCCCTTCGGCAAGGACGAGGTCCTCGGTAAACTGCAGCTCCTGGGGCTGGGCTGAGGGCGCAGGGCGAGGCTGTCATGGCAGCGATCCGCGTGCTGATCGTGGACGACTCGGTGGTCGTCCGGCGCTACCTGAGCACCGTGCTCGGGCGCGACCCGGCCGTGGAGGTCATCGCGACGGCGTCGTCGGGTCCGCTCGCGCTCTACAAGATCGAGGCGCTCGCGCCGGACCTCGTGACCCTCGACCTCGAGATGGAGGAGATGGACGGCCTCGAGGTGCTCCGGCAGATCCGCCGCAAGCACCCGGCGCTGCCGGTCATCGTGTTCAGCTCGAAGACCGAGCGCGGGGCCAACGCGGCGCTCGACGCGCTGGCGCTCGGGGCCAACGACTACGTGCAGAAGCCGAGCTCCCTCGGGCTCGTCGCGCAGCCGGTGGAGCGGGCGACGGAGCAGCTCCTCGAGAAGGTGAAGCTCTTCGGGTCCGCGGCACCGCCGGCGACGTCGTTGAAGCCCTCGGGAGCCACGGCGTCGGCGGTGGTCGTCGAGCACGAGGCTGCGCCGAAGCCCGCGGCGGCGCCGGTGTCGGCCTCGGCGCGCGGCGTGCTGCCGTCGACGCGCCCCATCGCGGCGGTCGCCATCGGTGCTTCCACCGGCGGCCCCAACGCCCTCGACACGCTCCTGGGCGCGCTGCCGGCGGACCTGGGCGTGCCCGTGCTCGTCGTGCAGCACATGCCTCCGCTCTTCACGCGCTACCTCGCCGAGCGCCTCGACCGCCGCTGCGCGCTGCGGGTGCACGAGGCGGAGCACGAGATGCCCGTGCGGGCCGGCCACATCTACATCGCCCCGGGCGACTCGCACATGGTGCTCGACATGGGCGGCGCGGGCCTGCGGGTGCTGCTGAACCGCGACGAGCCGGAGAACTCTTGCCGGCCGTCCGTCGATCCGCTCTTTCGCTCCGTTGCCAAGGTGTTGCCAGGGGCGGCGTTGGGCGTGATGCTCACGGGCATGGGCAGGGACGGGCTCGAAGGCAGCCGTGTGCTGCACGCCACCGGTGCGGCGATCCTCGCGCAGGACAAGGCCACGAGCGTCGTGTGGGGCATGCCCGGCTTCGTCGTGAACGCCGGGCTCGCCGACGCGGTGCTGCCCCTCGACGAGATCGCGTCCGCCGTCTCGCGCCGCGTGCAGCGCTCCATCGCGCTCGGGCGAGGAGGTGTCCCGTGACCCTCGCGGTCTCCGACTTCGAGCACATCTGCCGCGTCGTCCGCGAGGAGTCGGGCATCGTGCTCGAGGCGGGCAAGGAGTACCTCGTCGAGGCGCGCCTCGCGCCGGTGCTCCGTGAGCGGAACCTCGCGTCCTACGCCGAGCTCGCGGCGGAGCTGCGGACGAAGCCCCGGGGGCCGCTCACCGTCGCCGTCGTCGAGGCGATGACGACGAACGAGACGACGTTCTTCCGCGACGTGACGCCCTTCGAGGTGCTGCGCACGAAGGTGCTCCCGGAGCTTTTCGCGGCGCGGCCGAACGGCCCGCTGACGCTCTGGTCGGCGGCGTGCTCGTCGGGGCAGGAGGCGTACAGCGTCGCGATGATGCTGCGCGAGAACTTCGACGACGCGTCGAGGGCGCGGGTCGAGATCATCGGCACGGACATCGACGCGAAGGTGCTGGCGCGCGCGCGCGAGGGCCGCTACTCGCAGATCGAGGTCAACCGCGGGCTGCCGGCGGCATACCTGCTCCGGTATTTCGCAAAGGACGGGATGCACTGGGTGCTCCGTGAGGACGTGCGCCGCCAGGTGGAGTTCCGCGCGATGAACTTCGTCGGCGAGTGGCGCGGCGCCCCGTTCGCGGACGTGATCCTGCTGCGCAACGTGCTGATCTACTTCGACCAGCCGACGCGGCAGCGCATCGTCTCGAGGATGGAGCGGCAGCTGAACCGAGGCGGTTACCTGATGCTCGGGAGCACGGAGTCGCTGCAGGACGTCGACACACGCTTCGATCGCGTCGAGCTGGGCCGCGGCGTGGTGTACCGTCTGCCGGGCTGAGGAGAGGGCACGTGGAATCGCTGGCTGACGCCGTACGGGAGATCACGCAGACCATCTTCGTCACCGTCTTCGATCGCGAGGCGTACGACGGAGCTCCTCCAGGCGACGCCGAGCTCGCGAGGGCGGTGGCGTCGTGGGTGCACATCTCCGGCGCGTGGGACGGCTCGGTGCTGGTGCAGCTCCCGCGGCCGCTCGCGCTGCAGCTCGCGGGCACCATGTTCGCGTCGGACCCGGCGGCGGTCACGCCGGAGGAACTCCGGGACGCCATGGGCGAGATCGCGAACATGATCGGCGGGAATCTCAAGGCCGTGCTGCCGGCGCCGTCGCGGCTGTCGCTGCCGAGCCATGCGATGGAGGGTCTCGGGGGGGAGGTGGTCCACGTGAACGGCGCGTCGGAGCGCGTCGATCTCGCGTGCGAGGGTGCGTTCGTGGTCGTGACGGTGTCGCGCCCGCGGGAGGGAGCTTCGAACCCATGAGGATTCTGGTGGTCGACGACAGCAAGGCGATGCGCATGATCGTCGCCCGGTCGCTGCGTCAGGCGGAGATCGGCGCCTTCGAGATGGCCGAGGCGCCCGACGGCGAGGCGGCGCTGGCGCTCATCGTCGGCGGCGGTGCCTTCGACCTCGTCATCGCCGACTGGAACATGCCGAAGATGACGGGCATCGAGCTGCTCACGGCGGTGCGCAACGCCGGCCTCGAAGTCGACTTCGGCTTCGTGTCGTCGGAGACGACGCAGGAGTTCCAGAAGCGGGCGAAGGACGCCGGCGCGCGGTTCTTCGTGACCAAGCCGTTCACCCCCGAGGCGCTGCGCGACGCGGTGCTCGGCGGTCGCGCGTAGCGGGTTCAGGAGACCATGAGCAAGTCGAGACTCCCCGCCCCCGATGGCCTGGCCCTGACGCTGCGCTCGCTGTTCGGCCGCGCGGTCACCGTCAAGGTGCTGCCGGTGCTGGTCGCTCCCGTGGCCTCGTCGCTGACGGCCTCCTACGAGCTCGACGACGGCACCGTCGGCGGAGCGTGCATCCTCGACGTGCAGCTCGCTGCGTCGCTGGGCGCGGCGCTGGCGCTGATGCCCCCGGCGGTGGCCGCAGAGGCCGTACGCCGGGGCGCCCTCGACGCGGCGCTGATGGAGAACGTCCACGAGGTGCTCAACATCTGCACGGGGCTCTTCGAGGGGGGCGACGCGCCGCACGTGCGCCTCGGAGCCGTTGGCACCGGCGCCGTCCCCGCGGCGGTGCAGGCGATGCTGAAGGTCCCGCGCAACACCGTGACCATCGAGGTCACCGTGCAGGGCTACCCTCCGGGCAAGTTCGCTGCCGCGGTGGGCTGAAGCTCGCCCCAGCGACGCGCCGCGACCTCGGCGAGGTCCGCGAGGCGAAGGCCCGCGCGACCCGCGCCGAGGGCCGCGAGGGGCGTGGCGTCGGCGCCGAGGCGGCGTCGCGTGTCCGCCGCCGAGCCCGTGGCACCGTGCTCCGCGCGCAGCACTCGCCGGAGGTCGACGCACACCGTCGGCAGCGGCGCGCCGTACGCGCGAAGCCGCTCGACGGGATAGTCGCCCCAGGTGCAGAGCGCGTCGCCGGGGCGCACGAAGGACCGCCACCGCGCCAGGAATGTTTCGGACGACACCGACGCCGCGAGGTGCTCCACGGCGAGTCCCGTCTGCGCGAGGGTTCCCGGCGCGAGGCCGTGCGGCGGCGCGACGAAAAGCTCCAGCGTCTCGCCGGTGCTGGGACGATGCACCACGCACTGCAGAAGCTCGTCGTCGCGGCCCAGCTCCCGCGGCCAGGCCGAGGCCTCGACGGCGAGGCAGAGCACCGACGTCCACGGGGCTTCGTGCGTGATCGGGGAAGGACGGCGCGGGGCCTTCGCGGCGCGCAGTCTTCGCTGCCGGGCGTTGTGCAGCGAGGCCTCGGCGGCGAGCTGCGCGTCGACCATGGCGTGAAACGGGGCGAGCAGAGGCACGAAGCGCTCCGGGGCGCCCTCGAGGATCCCGAGCACGTGCACCAGCGACTCGAGCGTCGAGAGGCAGTGCGCGGCGGGCTCCCGGCGGATGCGGTAGGTGCTCGGCGCGGCGGGCGTGAACGCGTACCGCGGCAGCGCAGCCAGCCTTGCGTTGGCCCGCACGAGCTTGCGCGTCTGCGACCAGGTCCCGTCGACGACGACGAGGGTCACCGGTCCCGGCGGGGGGTGCAGCGCGAGGTCGCGGGCGCCGTCGCCGGGGTACAGAAGCGCTGGCGGCAGCAGCGGGTTGGCGAGGGCGCGCTCGAGGGCCGGCGAGGCGCTCCAGTCGACGCCGACGTGGAGCTCGGAGTTGGGCAGTCCGAGGTGCGCCATGCGGGCGGTGCCGATGGGGACGTCGCGCTCCCGCGGGTGTTGCAGCAGCACCACCCGGGTGCGGGTCGCGACCGGGCTCAGGTGCGCGCACCAGCAGTAATTCGCGGGGCGGCGGCAGCGAAGGCAGGTCTCGCGGGGCTCGGCGGAATGCAACAACGTAACTATGTCCCCAGCGCGGCCCAGGCGGCGTCGAGGCGAAGGGCGCGCACCCGTGACGCCACCGAGAGCAGCGCGCGATCGCGGGTCCAACGCGCGGACTCGGCGGCGGGGAGCGACGTCCAGCGCGCGTCGGGGTGCTCGGCGAGGCGATGGAGCGCGTCGAAGAGCCCCGCCACGGCGACGTGCACCGCGGGGTCCGAGGCGTCTTCGGCGGCAAGGGCGCGGGCGCTGCACAGCGTCGCGACGAGCTCCGAGCGGTACGTCGAAGACCACGCCCCGCGCGCCGCCGCGCCTGCGAGGTAACCCAACGCAGCGCCGGCGACGTGCAGGTCCTCGACGGTGCGAAAGGGCTTCACCCAGCGCGCCCAGCCGTCGCCGGGGAGCACGTCGCCGGGCCCCACCGCCACGTCGGTGAAGGTCACCACGGCGTGCGGAACCTCGGGCGCGAACGGCGTTTCCGGCAGCGCGGCGACGGTGACACCGGGAGCCTTCGCGTCGACGCGCAGCACGACGAGCTCGGTGCGCCCGTCGCGAGGCTCGCCGCGTCCCGCCACCACGAGCAGCACGTCGGCGACGGTGCCAAGCGTCACGAAGCGCTTGGTCCCGGTGAGGCGAAGGGTCCCCGCGGCGTCGGGAGCCAGCCGCGCGGCGAGGGCCTTCGGGTGACCGCCGCCCTCCTCGGTCACCGCGAAGGAGGTCCGCAGCCCACGGATTGCGAGACCGTCGTCGAGGGCGTGCAGGGCCGCGTCGTAGCCCGCGACGAAGGCCCAGCCCAAGCGGTCGGCGTCGGCGGCCGCGGCCACGGCCCCATCGAACGGCGTGGAGAACGTTGCGCGCGCGGCGTCCATGCGCGGCAGCCATGCGTCGAGGGTCTCGCAAGGATTCGTCGCGGCGCGCGGCGAGAGCACCACGCGAAGCAGCGCGCTCACTGGCACCCGCCGCAGCTCGAACAGCACGACGTGCAGCTCGAGCTCCACTGGCACGACGACAGGCACCACTGGAGGCCGCACGCGCACGCGCTGCAGCTCCGATGGTTCGTTCCCGCGCGGAACTCGCAGGCATTGCCCGCCCGGAGCCGGCACCCGCTCCACGCGCACGTGCCGTCGCACACCTGCTCGGAGCACCCGTCGCAGCCGCCGGCCTGGGTGCTCCCCGGCGCGCAGGCGCCCTGGCCGGCGCACCCTCCCTGGGCCACCCACTGGCACGCCGTGGAGCATCGGTACTGCTGCGTCCCGCAGTGGCCGCAGGCCGCGCTGCGCGGGGTGTTCGGAGCGCAGACGCCCTCGCCGGTGCACGCCGACCAGGTGCACGTCTCGGTGCACGTCTGCGTGCCGCAGTTGCCGCAGGCCTGGTGCATTCCCGGGGTGCACGCGCCGCCGCCGACGCAGGCCGACCAGGTGCAGTCCGCGGCGCAGGTCTGCTGGCCGCACGCGCCGCAACGCTGCACGGCGCCGGGGTCGCAGGCCGCGCCGGTCTCGGTGCCGCAGCCGACGTCTCCAGGACGGGCGTCGGCCGTGGTGGCGTCGGCGTCGGCCGTGGGGGCGTCCACGAGGTCGACGAGGTCGTCCGTCGCGACGAGGTCGTCGGCGGGCGTCGCGGCGTCCATGCCGGCGGCGTCGAGGGTCCAGACGCCCTGGTCCTGGTCGAGCACGAGCTCCTCGATGACGGGCGAGACCCCGAGCGCGCACCCGCCGAGGACCCCCGTCACCAGCAGAAGCGCAGTGCATCGCCGCGTGACCATGGACCTGCCGGGCA
>CAIMWA010000130.1 GCA_903845045.1 uncultured delta proteobacterium
GCGATCTTGATGAGGATGTCGGTGGTGGTCTCGCTGGCGAAGGGCGTCTGCCCCACGAGGCACTCGAAGAGCACGATGCCGACGGACCACAGGTCGCTCTCGGGCCCCACCTGGGTGCCGCGGCTCTGCTCCGGCGACATGTACTCCGGGGTCCCGAGGATCATCCCCTGCTGCGTGAGCTTCTGCCCGCGCTGCGTGACGTGCGCGATGCCGAAGTCGAGCAGCTTCGCCTGGCTGCTGCCGTCGGACTTGCGGACGATGAAGATGTTCCCGGGCTTGATGTCCCGATGGATGATCTTGTTGCGGTGGGCCTCGGCGAGCGCGTCGAGGAGGTCGACGCCGATGCGCACGGCCTCGCCCCAGGTGAGCTTCTGCACCCGCAGCAGCGTCGTCTCGAGGGACTCGCCGTTGAGCAGCTCGAGGGCGATGTAGACGGTGCCGTCGGGGTCCGTGCCGGCGTCGAGCACCTGCACGATGCCGTCGTGCCGGATGCGCGCCATGGCCCGCGCCTCCATGAGGAAGCGCTCGGTGATCTGCTCCGTCGTGACGAGGTGCGGATGCAGCAGCTTGAGCGCGACCTCGCGCCCCGTGATGCTGTGCACGGCCTCGAAAACCGCGGAAAACCCGCCCTCGCCAAGCAGGCGCCGGATCTCGTACCGACCCGCGACGGTCGTGCCGATGCGTTCGCTTGGCGTGAGGGAGGGCATGTGGGCGGAATTCTTGGGACCGGAGGTTACCCTACTGCCGCGGCCGAGGTCACGTCTTCGCCACGTCCCGCGGCGTACCAACGGACGAACGCCGTCTCGTCGGCGTCGAGGAGCGCCGCGTCGATGAGGCGCTCGTCGAGCCGCGCGAAGGTCAGCGGCACCACCTGGAGCCACCCCGGCGCTCCGTCGGCCTCTCGGACGGTGCAGAGGTTCTCGATGCGCACCCCGCCGATGCCCTCGAGGTAGAGCCCCGGCTCGATGGAGAACACGTGTCCAGGCTCGAGGCTCGTCGTCGCCGTCTTGGCGATGGAGGGCGGCGCCTCGTGGACGTTGATCCCCACGCCGTGGCCGGTGCCGTGGGCGTAGTCGAGGCCCTCGCGCCAGAGCGGCCGGCGGGTGATGCCGTCGAGCTGGGCCCCGGCGACGCCTCGCGGGACCTTGGCCGTCATGCCCGCGATGGCGCTCTTCAGCACCAGCGTATAGAGCCGCCGCTGCGCCGCCGTGGGCTCGACCCCCGGGGCGCCGACGAAGAAGGTCCGCGTGAGGTCCGTCGCGAAGCCCTCGTTGAAGTAGCAGCCGGTGTCGAGGAGCATGAGGTCGCCGGGGCGCACCACGGCCTCGTCGCTCGGCGGGTGGTGCACCGACGCCCCGTTGGCCCCGTACGCCGCGATGACCTTGAACGACAGGCCCACGGCCCCCGCCGCGCGGAACATCCGCTCCACCTGCGCCGCGAAGCCCGCCTCGGTGACCCGCTCGCCCGCCGCGACACGCTCGCCGAGCCACGCCTGGGCGCCCTCGACGACGGCGTCGGCGCGGCCGAGCGCGCGGGTCATGGCCTCGAGCTCGGCGGGGGTCTTGCGGGCCTTGGCGGCCACCACCGGCGACGCCGTGGCCAGCACGTCGACGCCCGCTTCGACGAGGCGGTCGCGCAGCCCCACGGGCGCGCTCGCGGGGTCGAGGGCCACCCGCGCACCGCGAAACGAGGCCAGCAGCGCATCGAACGCCGCGGCGTCGATGAAGCGCACGCCGGGCCGGGCGGCGCGCACGGCGTCGGTCACCGGGGCCACGTGCACACAGAGGTGCAGGGCGTCGGGGGTGACCACGGCGGACCCGCGAAACGTCGCCTGGTAGGGCATCTCGTCGCCGCGCAGGTTCGCGAGCCACGCCAGCTCGTCGAGCTTCGTGACCAGCAGCGCCGCGGCCTTGCGCGGGGCCAGCCACGCGGCCACGAGGGCGACCTTCTCGGCCACGGTGCGCCCCATGGCGGCCTCGTCGACGCAGCGCAGGGCGCCGCTTCCGGTGATCGTCGGGGGCAGAGCTCCGCGGGCCTCGAGCACCGGCGACGGGCGCACCGGCACCCATCGCAGCGACGCGCCGGCGGCCTCGCGCTGCAGGGCGTCCCAGCCGTTCACGGAGAAGCGCAGGGGCTCGTAGCCGACGGCGAGCGGGGCCGGCGACGCCGCCGCGAGCTCGGCGAGCTTCGCCACGCAGGCGCTCTCGTTCGAGGTCCCGAGGGGGTTCTTCACGGCGGTCCAGCACGTCGTGTCGAGCTCGCGGTCGGCCTGCACGTGGTACCGCCCGTCGACGAACAGCCACGCGCCGTCGAGGGTCACGAGGGCGTCGCCGAGGCTGCCCGTGAAGCCCGTGAGCCACACCCGGGTGCTCTCGCCCTCGGGAACATACTCGCTCAGGTATTCGTCGGTGCCTCGCACCACGAGGGCGTCGAGGCCGCGCGCGCGCATCCGCTCCCGCACCGCCGCCAGTCGTTGAACCGCTGTCATGGCGCGGGAAGCTATCACCGCCGCGCGCCCATGGATCTTTTCGGGCGGTCGCACGTCGGAGGGCTTCGAGAGGAGCTACGACGATGACGACGACGATGCGAGGAGCGATGCGGGCGGCGCTGCTGGCGGTGCTGACCACGGGGGCCGCGGGCGCGCAGCCCGCCCACGGGGCGCCGACGCCGCGGGACCAGGAATTCACCTTCGGCGACCAGCTCGTGCAGGGCGCCCTGCCGCGGCCCGACGACGTGACCGTGCGGGGGCGTCCGCGGGCGGCGCAGCCCTCGTTGATCCGGCACCGCGCGCACTTCGTGCCCGAGATGCTCCGCTCCGTCGAGCGCCTCTGACCCACGCACGAGCCGCATTTCTTGCGTGATCCCGCATGCCTGTGGCCCACTGCCCTCGATGCGATGGGCGTGGATCCTCTGGGCGCTGGGCGTCGCGGGCTGTGCCGCGTTCCGCCGCGGTGAGGGCCTCGACACCGGCACGCTGCCCGTGTCGGTGCGGGCCGACTACGAGGTCTTCGCCGACCGCTGCGCGCGCTGCCACTCGCTGTCCCGCCCGCTGACCGCGCGCGTCGACTCTCCCCGGCACTGGCGCGAGTACGTCACGCGCATGCGTGCCATGCCCGGCTCGGGCATCGCGCCCGAGGACGAGCCGGCGCTGCTGCGCTTCCTCGATTGGTACTCCGCCTCGCGGAGGGACGCGCCCGCCGACGCCGGCGCCGGAGGCTCGTCATGAGATCCCGCTACCCGATGCTCCCCGTGTGCCTGGTCGGCGTGCTCGCGCCGCTGGCGGCCGAGTCCATCGACCTGAACCTCGCGGGCTCGCTGCAGCTCGACTACCTGTTCACGCCGTTCACCAGCGCCGATCCGCGCCCGGCGACGCACACCCTCGACGGCTTCACCGAGGAGCTCTCGCTGAAGCTCGCCATCGACATCTCGCCGCACGCCTCGGCCAACGTGAAGGTCTGCTACGGCTGCCACGGCTTCGAGGTCGGCATGGCCTACGTCGACTTCCGGCTGAGCGACGCGTTCAACATCCGCGCGGGGCGCTTCTCGCCGACCTTCGGCGAGTTCGGGCTGCGCCACGACCCGGGCAACCACCGCCTCAGCGACAAGCCGCTGCCGTACGACATGGGCCGGATGCTGCGCATGGGCGAGTTCGGCCGCTCGGTGCTCCCGTCGCCGTACGTCGACAACGGCATCGAGCTCTCGGGGTCGCACTTCTTCGGGCCGCGGTTCCAGATGTCCTACGCGGCGTACGCGGTGTCGGGGCTGCGCGCGCAGACCGACACGCCCTACGACGTCGACTTCGTGGCGTCGCACAGCGCGTCGCCGTTCTACATCGACAACAACTCGCAGCCGTCGGTGGGCGGGCGCCTGGGCTTCAACGCGCGCCTCGCGGACCGCGTGGACCTCAGCTTCGGCGGCTCGGCGATGTGGGGCGCCTACGACACCCGCGCGCGCATGACCTACACCGTGCTCGGCGCCGACCTGTTCCTGCGCGTCGTGCGCACCAACGTGCGCGCCGAGTACCTCGTGCGCCGCACGGACATGTACGCCGCGGACCAGGCGCGCTTCGAGTACGCCCTCACGCCGAGCGCCGTGGGCGTGCTGCCCGAGAGCGTCTTCCAGGTGCGCGACGGGTGGTACGTCGAGGTCGAGCAGCCGATCCTCCGCAACCTCGACCTGATCCTTCGCTGGGACGGCATGCGCCGCCGCGGAAACACCGCCCCGGGCAGCGCCGTCGACTTCTCCTCGGGCGTGTCGCGGTGGACCCTCGGCGCGCAGTACGTCATCGAGCGCGGCTACCGCGTGAAGGCCAGCGCCGAGTCGTACTCGTGGTGGGGGCTGCGCAGCGGCGTCACCCAGGACTGGGCGTTCCACCTCGGCGCCGTCGCGACGTTCTAGCTACAGCTCTTGCGGGAGGCGCGGCGCGCGCATGGGGCGCGACTCGCCGAGGTCGATGCGCACCGGCACCACGATCATCGGGATGCCCAGGCGCTGCAGCCGCGTCTGCACCATGAACGCCGTCTCGTTGTGGAGGGCGCGGTTCCAGAGCGAGTCCTCCTCGAAGATGAGCTGGCCCGCGACGAAGAGCGCGCGCGGGTAGCGACGCACCAGCGCCGCCGCGATCTTCTCGGCCTCCATGGGCACCTCGGTGCCCACGGCGAAGGCGCTCGCGGCCCGCAGGTCGAGGCTGCGCGCGTACTGCTCGTACCAGAGCAGCCCCTCGCGGGTGCGCTTCTCGAGGAGACCCACCTGCTCGGCGCCCTTGAACGACTCCGAGTCGACCACCGCGATGCTCACGAAGACGATGCCCTGGAAGTGCCCCGGAAACATCCGCAGCAGCGTGAGGATCGCGTGCCGCCCGAGGCCGCTGTACGCGCCGACCAGCAAGATCGCGACGGGCTTGTTCGGGTCCGGGTCGCGCTCGCCGTGGTGCTCCGAGAGGCCCTTGATGGGGCCATCGGCGAAGGTCGCGTCGGGGCCCTCGGGAACCACCGGCGCCTCGAGCTCCTCGGGCGACGGGAGGTCGTCGTCGAGGCGTCGCAGCGCGCCGATGACCGACTGGTAGTGCTGCTTGATGGCGAAGCACACCGCCACGAGCAGCGCCGTCACCACGAGGGTGACCCAGCCGCCCTCGCCGAACTTCTCGTAGATGGTGATCCCGAGGATCGACATGCAGAGCACCAGCGCGAGCACGTGCGCGGGGAGGTGGCGCCACCAGTCCGGGTGGTCCTTGCGGTGGCGGATCCAGTAGCGGGACATCGCGAGGTTCGAGAGCGAGAACGTCACGAAGACGTTGATCGAGTACATGACCAGCAGCGTCGAGATGTCGCCGCGCGAGTACGCGAGCACGAGGCACGCCGCGATGCCCATGAGCGTCACGCCGTTGCGCATCGAGAGGCGGTCCGACAGCGCCGCGAAGCGGTGCGGGAACCACGAGTCGACGGCCATGTTCGCCATCACGCGCGGACCGTCGAGGAAGCCTGCCTGCGCCGCCACGAAGAGCAGCAAGCCCTCGCTCATGAGCGTGAGCCACTGGAACACCGTTCCCACCGGGAGCCCGAAGGGGTGCCAGCCGCCGGACACCGCCGTCACCAGCGCCCAGTTCATGGTGCGGCCGCTCTCGCGCGACGGCACGTGCGCTCCGACGAGCAGGTACGACAGCAGGATGCCGCCGGCGGTGACCGCGAGGGACACCGCCATGAGCACCATGGTGCGCTTGGCCGTCTTCACGCGGGGCTCGCGCATCATCGCGACGCCGTTGCTCACGGCCTCGATGCCGGTTTAGGCGCTGCCGCCGAGGGAGTACGCGCGGGCGAAGATCGCGAGGGTGCCCACGATGCCGAGCGTCGCCGTGGTGTGCGTGAGGTTCGTGTGCACCTCCGCGGCCACGCGTCCGGCGTCGCCGAGGTGCCCGCCGATGCCCGCCACGAGCAGCACGGCGTGCGTCGCGAGGAACACCCCGAACACCGGGACGAGCGCGCTCACCGACTCCTTCACGCCGCGGATGTTCATCACCGTCAGCACCGCGAGGCCGACGAACACCGTCACGAGCTTGTAGGGCTGCGCCGTCGGCGGGAGCATCGAGAAGATCGCGTCGGCGCCGCTCGCCATCGAGGTGGTGATGGTGAGCACGTAGTCGACGAGGAGCGCCGCGCCGGACACCACGCCGACGCGCGGTCCGAGGAGCTTCGAGGCCACCACGTAGCCGCCGCCGCCGCCCGGGAACTGCTCGATGATGCGGCTGTACCCGTAGGAGATGATGAGCACGGTGAGGGCCATGGAGATGGCCAGGAAGAACGCGAGCGACGTGTGCTCGCCGAGGGCGCGGTAGGCCTCGTCGGGGCCGTAGGAGCTCGACGACAGGCCGTCGGCGCCGAGCCCCACCCACGCCAGAAGCGCGACCAGCGAGAGCTTGTGGAAGGCGTCGGGGTCCTTGACGTCCTTGGGGGGGCCGAAGACGAACCGGGAGAGCTTCGATTGCATGTGTTTTCAGGCGCCTAGAACAGGCGGTTCAGGCCGTTGAGGGCCGCCACGCGGTACGCCTCGGCCATGGTCGGGTAGTTGAACGTCGTGTTCACGAAGTACTGGATGGTGTTGCGCCCCTCGGGCTGGCTCATCACCGCCTGGCCGATGTGGATGATCTCGCTGGCCTGGTGGCCGAAGCAGTGGATCCCGAGGATCTGCAGCGTCTCGCGGTGGAAGAGCAGCTTCAGCATGCCCACGGTCTGCCCCGTGATCTGCGCGCGGGCGAGGCTGCGGAAGAGCGAGTGCCCCACCTCGTACGGAACCTTCGCCGCGGTGAGCTCGCGCTCGGTGCGCCCGAGGGAGCTGATCTCGGGCGTCGTGTAGATGCCCGTGGGGATCTCCTTGGCGAGGCGCGTGTCGCAGTCGCCGGCGGCGAAATGCGTCGCCGCGAAGCGCCCCTGGTCGTACGCGGCGCTCGCCAGCGCGGGCTGGCCGATGACGTCGCCGACCGCGTAGATGTGCGGCACCGAGGTCTGGTAGCGGTCGTTCACGGCGATCTGTCCGCGGTCGTCGACGCCGACGCCGAGGGCCTCGACACCGAGCTCGCGGCTGTTGCCCGTGCGTCCGTTGGCCCAGAGCAGCACGTCGGTCTTGAGCCGCTTGCCGCTCTTGAGGTGCAGCACCACGCCGTCCTCGACGGGCTCGATGCGCTCCATCTCCTCGTTGTGGCGGATCACGCAGCCCTGGTCGCGCAGGTGGTACGCGAGCGCGTCGATGATCTCGTCGTCGAGGAACGACAGCAGCTTGTCGCGCGTGTTGATGAGGTTCACCTTCACGCCCAGGGTGCGGAACATCGACGCGTACTCGCAGCCGATGACCCCCGCGCCGTAGATGGTGATGCTCGACGGCGTCTCCTTGAGGCGCAGCACGGTGTCGCTGTCGCAGATGCGAAAGTGGCTGAAGTCGACGTCGGCGGGGCGGTACGGCCGCGAGCCCGTCGCGATGACCACCCCGCGCGTGGCGATGCGCTCGACGCCGCCGCCGGCCACCGCCACCTCGAGGGTGTGCGGATCGACGAAGCGGGCCACGCCGTGGAGCATCCGCACGCGGTTGCGCTCGTAGAAGCTGTGCCGCAGCCCCACCTGCCGCCGCACCACGCTGTCGGCGGACCGCAGCATCGCCGACAGCGGGATCGGCTCGTCGTTCATCAGCAACGGCTGGAACAGCGGGTTCGCGCGGAACTCGGCGAGCTGCGAGATGGTGTGCCGCAGCGCCTTCGAGGGGATGGTCCCCCAGTGCGTACAGCCGCCGCCGACGTCGTGGTACTTCTCGACGACGCACACCGAGAGTCCCGATTTTGCGGCCTTCATCGCGGCGCCTTCGCCGCCCGGGCCGCTGCCGATCACCACCAGGTCGAAGCGCGATTCCATCTGCGGGCGCACTCAAACGCCTGCAACGGCGCGGGTCAAGGGCAGTGCGGCGCCGCGTCCGCGGGTCAGTACATCCATGGAAAGCGCTTGAAGTCCTTGGTGCGCTTCTCGAGGAAGGCGTCGCGCCCTTCGGCGGCTTCGTCGGAGCCGTAGGCGAGCCGCGTCGCCTCGCCGGCGAAGAGCTGCTGCCCCACGAGCCCGTCGTCCGGGAGGTTGAACGCGTACTTCAGCATGCGCTGCGCGGTGGGGCTCTTGGCGGTGATCTCGCGCGCCCACTGCAGCGCCTCGCGCTCGAGGTCGGCGTGGGGACCGCTCGCGTTGGCCATGCCCATGGCGACGGCCTCGTCGGCGGTGTACTCGCGGCCCAGGAAGAAGATCTCCCGCGCCCGCTTCTGTCCCACCATGCGCGCGAGGTAGGCCGATCCGTAGCCACCGTCGAAGCTCGCGACGTCGGCGTCGGTCTGCTTGAAGCGCGCGTGCTCCTTGCTCGCGAGGGTGAGGTCCGAGACGACGTGCAGGCTGTGCCCGCCGCCGGCCGCCCAGCCCGTGACCACGGCGATGACCACCTTGGGCATGAAGCGGATGAGCCGCTGCACCTCGAGGATGTGCAGCCGCCCCAGGCGCGCCGCGTCGACCTCGCCGGACTCGCCCTGGTACTGGTAGCCGGCCTTTCCGCGGATGCGCTGGTCGCCGCCGCTGCAGAACGCCCAGACGCCGTCCTTGGGAGACGGTCCGTTGCCGGTGAGGAGCACGCAGCCGACGTCGCTCCACTGCCGCGCGTGGTCGAGGGCCGCGGCCAGCTCGTCGACGGTCTGCGGACGGAACGCGTTGCGCACCTCGGGGCGGTTGAACGCCACGCGCACGCAGCCCACCTCGCGGGCGCGGTGGTACGTGATGTCGTCGAACTTGAAGCCCTGCACGGGCTCCCACGCCGCTTCGTCGAAGATCGCCGAGACCGTCATGAACGGGGTCATAGCCCACGCGCCGCGCCGTGTGAACGACCTCCCGGGGCGGCGCCTCAACGCCGCGCGCGCTTCGCGCTATGGTCCGTCGCCGCGATGCACCTGAACCCCATCAACCTCGCGATCCCGCTGTACATCGGGGGCATCGCCGTGGAGGCCGGCATCGACCGCAGCCTCGGCCGGCGGCTGTACTCGCTGCCCGACACGCTCACGAACCTCGCCTGCGGGCTCTACCAGGAGCTCATGGTGGTGCTCGCCGCGGGCGTGCTGTCGTTCCCGTACCGCTGGGTCTACGAGCACGCGCGCCTCAGCGACGTGCCCGCGGCGCACCCCGTCGCGACGTGGCTCTTCACCTTCGTCGCGTCGGACTTTCTCTACTACTGCTTTCACCGCTGGAGCCACGAGGCGGGCATCGGCTGGTTCAGCCACGTCGTGCACCACCAGAGCGAGGAGTACAACCTCTCCGTCGCCCTGCGGCAGGACGCATGGCAGCCCTTCTTCTCGCTGTGGTTCCTGCTGCCGCTGGCGTTCCTCGGCGTGCCGCCGGCGACCTTCGCGACGGCCTACGGGCTCGTCATCGTGTACCAGTTCTGGATCCACACGCGGCTCATCGGAAAGCTCGGTCCGCTCGAGTGGATCTTCAACACGCCGTCGCACCACCGCGTGCACCACGGCGTCGACCCCGCGTACCTCGACAAGAACTACGCCGGCGTCTTCATCGTCTGGGACCGGCTCCTCGGCACCTTCGAGCCCGAGCGCCAGGCGCCCACGTACGGGACCATCGAGCCCGCGGCGACGTGGAACCCGGCCTGGGCGCACTGGGTCTACGCCGCCAAGCTCGGCGCGCGGCTGGGCACCGTGCGCGGCGCGTGGGACAAGCTCCAGGTGCTCCTTCGCAGTCCCGTATGGGTGCCCGCGGGCGTCGCGCCGATGGACGTCGCCGCGGCCGCGACGGCGCGCCTCGGCGCCCCGAAATACGACGTGAAGCCCCCGGCCAAGCGCGTGCGGTTCATCGTCGTGACCTTCGCGCTGGCGATGTTCACGGGGCTCCCGCCGCTGCTTCCGTCGGGGGTTCCGTGGCCCGTCGCGGCGGCGCTCGCGCTCGTCGCGGTGTGGGGCCTCGCGAACGTCGGAGGTCTGCTCGAGGCGCGAGCCTGGGCCCACCGATCGGAGAGCGCGCGGCTCGTGGTCATCGCCCTCGCGGGTGCGGCGGGCGCGGCGCTCACGCATCGCGCGCCGTGGGTGCTCGTGCCCGTGATCGCCAAGCTCATGCACGACTGGCTGCGCGCCACGAGGTCCGCGTGAGCCGCGTACGGGTCGGTTTGGAGTCGCTCGCCGGCGATGGTGTCTGGCGCGTGCGGGGCCGTCGCGTGGGGCTGCTCGCGCACCCGGCGAGCGTCACTTCGTCGCTGCGCCACGCCCGCGACGTGCTCGTCGAGGCGGGCGCCGACGTCCGCGCGCTCTTCGGTCCGGAGCATGGCGTCGGCGGCGAGGCCCAGGACATGGAGGGCGTCGAGGACGACCACGGTGCGACGGTGCGCACGTACTCGCTCTACGGCGCGGACTACGCGTCGCTCTCGCCGCGGTCCGAGTGGCTGGCGGGCCTCGACGCCATGGTCATCGACCTTCAAGACGTCGGCGCGCGCTACTACACCTTCGTGTGGACGGCGGTGCTCATGGCCCGCGCGTGCGCTGCCGCGGGCGTCGAGGTCATCGTCTGCGACCGTCCGAACCCCCTCGACGGCGTGACCCTCGAGGGGTCGCCGCAGCGCCCGGAACTGCGCTCCTTCGTGGGCCTCGAGTGCGTCCCGGTGCGGCACGGGCTGACGATCGGCGAGATCGTCGCGTGGCGCGCGGGCGAAGAGGGCCTGGGCAACGTGTCGGTGGTCCCGATGGAGGGCTGGCGGCGCACGATGCGCTTCGACGAGACGGGGCTTCCGTGGGTGCTCCCGTCGCCGAACATGCCTACCGTCGACACCGCGGCGGTGTACCCCGGCGGGTGCCTGCTCGAGGGCACGACGCTCAACGAGGGCCGCGGAACGACGCGCCCCTTCGAGGTCTTCGGCGCCCCGACCGTCGACGGCGCGGCGCTCGCGCGCTTCATGGCCGCGCACGGCGGACCGGGCTTCGTGCCGCGGGCGCTGAGCTTCCGTCCGATGTTCCACAAGCACGCGGGGCGCACCTGCGGCGGGGTGCAGGTGCACGTCACCGACGCGCGCAGCTTCGCGCCGTACCGGGCGTACCTCGCCGCGCTCGCGGGGTGCCGCGGCGTCTCGGGCTTCGGCTGGCGCACGGAGCGCTACGAGTTCGTCGACCACGTGCCCGCCCTCGATCTCCTCACCGGCGACGGCGAGGTGCGCGCGGGCCTCGATGCGGGCGCCGCCCTCGACGACCTGCTCGCCGTCGGCGCGGTCCGCATGGACGACTGGCGCCGCAGCGAGCGCGACCGCTGGATCTACCCCGGAGCCACGCACTGACCATGGACGACGGACGGCAGAGCATTCCCCCGACGGAGGCGTTCGCCGAGGCGCTCAGCGGCGGCCTCGACATGGAGCGCGCGGGCCTTCGCTGGCTCGGTCGCAAGGACCCTCGGAGCCTCATCGCGGTGCGCCATTTCGCGGGGCCCGAGTCGTACTGCCTGAAGCTCGACGGGCTGCGCATCGCGCATCTCACGGACCTGCACGTGGGGCGCGTGACGCCGCTGGCGATCCAGAACGCGGCGGTGGCGCTCACCAACGAGGCGAAGCCCGACCTCGTGGTGATCACCGGCGACTTCGTGTGCCACAGCCAGAAGTACCTCGACCAGCTCGAGGCCATCGTGCGCGGCTTCGAGGCGCCGGTGATCGGCGTGCTCGGCAACCACGACCACTGGTCCGGCGCGGCCGAGGTGCGCAAGGCGCTGCGGCGCGGCGGCGTCGAGGTGCTCGACAACGCGAACACCATCGTCACGCTTCGCCATCAGAAGCTGCAGGTGCTCGGCCTCGACGACGCGTACACCGGCCACGCCGACCGCGAGCGGGCGCTCAAGGGGCTCGATCCGACGCTGCCGACGCTGGGCCTCTCGCACATCGCCGAGGAGGCCGACCGGCTCTGGCCCCACGGCGTCGGGCTCGTGCTGTCGGGCCACACGCACGCGGGGCAGATCACCCTCGCGCGGCTCCACGAGCTCGCCATCGGGCACCTCGCGGGGCACAAGTACGTGCATGGCCTGTACGGAACGCGCGCGCTGCGCACGGACCCCGGCGGTGCGGTGTACGTGGGCGCGGGCATCGGCGCGGCGGTGATCCCGTTTCGCCTGGGCGACCGCGGCAAGCGCGAGCTGGCGATCTTCGAGCTGGGCATGGCGCCGGGCTCCCTCGACGAGCACCACGTCGAACAGGCACCGCTGAAGGGCCGCGCGCCGCGCCCGTCGCTCACGGCGAAGCGCCACGCCGCGGTGCACAAGAAGCACGCGAAGCGCGCGAAGAAGCCTGCGGGCTGACGTTCCGTCGTCGCGCACGCGGGCGGCGACGGGGACGCCCTGCCGCACTCCCCAAGGGGCGTCGCGCGGTGTATGAGCGCGGACCTCCCATGATGCGTGCCGCGCTCCGTCTCGTGCTCGTCGCCTCCTTCGGACTCCCGGCGTGCGCGCTCGAGTCGACGCCCTTGGTGACGCCCGACGCCACCGTCGCCGACCGCCCCGACGGAGGCGCCACGCCCGACGACACCGCCGCCGTCGACACGGGCCCCGAGGTCTTCGTCGACCGTGCTGCGCCGCGCGACCTGCCGCCCGACGACGTCGATCGGACCTGCGCCAACGGCGCCACGGACCGCTGCCTCGCGATGCCCCCGGGCCCGTGCCCGGACCTCGGGGACCAGGCTGCGCACGTGGTTCATTTCGCGGGCTTCGTGCAGGACAGCGCGCCGAGCTGCGCGGGCACGATGACGTCCATGGGGCCCGACGCGGTGCTGCCGCTGACGATCACGACGGTGAGCGACGTCGACGTGGAGGTGGCCCCGGGCACCGGCGACGCCGTGGTGGTGGCGCTGTACCCCGCCGACGGCTGCGGCGAGCGCGCCCGCGAGATGGCGTGCATCAACGGCTCGAGCTCCATCGGCGGCATCGCGACGTTCCGTGCGAGCTCGGTGATGCCCGGGCGCTACGCCGTGGTCGTGGCGACGGCCCGCGGCGGCGACGCGCGGGTGCAGGTGCAGCTCTCTCGCGCGCGGCTGCGTCCGCCGGGCGACCTGTGCCCGGGCCTCGTGGCGGTGCCGGACGGCGACGCGCTCACCATCGACACGCGGCACTTCGTCACATACTCGGACTACGGCACCTCCTGCGGGCGCCTCGCGTCGGGGCAGTTCGGCTGGGCCGACGCGGTCTTCTCGTACACCGTCGCGACGCCGCGGGACGTCACCGTCACCGTCGAGGGCAGCGCCACGGACGCCCTCTACATGGAAGCCACGGTGGTGTGCGGCTCGCCGACGCAGGCCATTCCGGGCTGCGAGACCGGGGGGCCGGTGGCGCACACGTTCCACAACCAGCAGCCGGGCACCTACTGGGTCACCGTCGAGCACCACTTCGACGTGGCGCCCACGCAGGTGCTCACGGCGCGCGTCACCACCGCGCCGCCGACGCCTCCGGGCCCCGCGGCCACGTGCCCCGGCGTCGCCCTCGCGCAGGGCGTGGCGGGCGTCGTCGACACCGGGCTCGTCACGCCCGGACCCGCCCTCGCGTGCCTCGCGCACCGCTCCGCCGGGGCGTTCTGGAATCTCACGGTCCCCGCGGGCGGCAGCGACCTGCTGGTGAACGTCGCCACCAACGCCACGCGCGGCAACGCGGCGGTGCAGGTGCTCGCGTCCTGCGACGCCACCACGGACCTCGGCTGCGTCGGCCCCGGCAACCGCACCGCGAGCTCGGTGTGGACCCGCGTCTCCGGCGCCGCCGCGGGCGCTCCCCTCGTCGTGCACGGCGCCACCGACGCCGCGGGCGGAACGCTCACCGCGCGCTGGTACGCCGTGCCTCCGCCGGCGCACGCCGCGACGACGGACAACTTCACCTGCGCGACGGCGACGATGATCCCCGCGACGGGCGGCGTCTTCACGGGCAGCACGACGACGGCGACGGCGGTGGCCTCGCCCGCCTGCGCGACGTCGAGCTCGGGCTGCGCGGGCGCGCGCGGGGCCCTCTACCAGCTGAACCTCACGCAGATGCGCCGGGTCGTCGCGATCCTCCACGCGACGGACTTCGACGCCCTGCTCTCCATCGCCGGCGGCACCACGTGCCCGGGCCGCGCGTTCCCTCCGATGTGCAACGACGACTGGTACGGCACCGACTCGCAGGTCGACGCCACGCTCATGCCGGGCTCGTACTGGATCTACGCCGCGGGCTGCGGTCCCACGCAGGCGGGGGACTACACCCTCGAGGTGTCCGTCCTCCCGCCGTAGCGCGCCGTCACTCGACGGTGACGGTCTTGGCGAGGTTGCGGGGCTGGTCCACGTCGGTGCCGCGCAGGTCGGCGACGTAGTACGACAGGAGCTGCAGCGGCACGATGCTGAGCAGCGGCGTGAAGGGCTCCAGCGTCGGCGGGATGCGGAGCGTGTGCGTCGCGAGGTCCTTCGCCACGGTCTCGTCGTCGACGACGGCGATGACGTTGCCGTCGCGCGCGCGGACCTCCTGCACGTTCGACAGCATCTTCTCGAGAGTGCTGTCCGTCGGGAGCAGGCACACCACGGGCATGTCGCGGTCCACCAGCGCCAGCGGCCCGTGCTTCATCTCGCCGCCGGCGTAGCCCTCGGCGTGCACGTACGAGATCTCCTTGAGCTTGAGCGCGCCCTCGAGGGCCACGGCGCTCGACAGCCCGCGCCCGAGAAAGAGCGCGTCGCGCGTGTGCAGGATGCTCCGCGCCACGGTCTCGACGTGCTTCGCCGTCTCGAGCACCGTGCGCATCTTGTTCGGGATCTGCACGAATTCGCGCAGCAGCGCGCCCGCGCGGTCCGCCGACAGCGTGTCGCGGCAGCGCCCGAGGTGGATCGCCAGCATCGTCAGCGCCGCGAGCTGCGCGGTGAAGCACTTGGTGCTCGCCACGCCGATCTCGGGCCCCGCGTGCGTGTACAGCGTGCCGTGGGCCATGCGCGCGATGGCGCTGCCCTGCACGTTCACCACGGCGAGGATGCGCGCGCCGCGCTCCTTGGCCTCCTTGGCGGCGGCGAGGGTGTCGGCGGTCTCGCCGGACTGCGACACGGCCACCACGAGGTCGCCGGCGCCGATGACCGGGTCGCGGTAGCGAAACTCGCTCGCGAGCTCGGCCACCGCGGGAACCCTCGCGAGACCTTCGAGCAGGTAGCGCCCGTGCAGCGCGGCGTGGAAGCTCGTGCCGCACGCGAGGAACACCACGCGCCGGATGCCCGCGACGTCCGCCGCCGAGATGCCCATCTCCGCGGGCTCGAGCGAGGCATCCTCCCAGGAGACGCGCCCGCGCAGCGTGTCCTCGATGGCCCGCGGCTGCTCGTGGATCTCCTTGAGCATGAAGTGCTTGTAGCCGCCGCGCTCGGCCTGCATGAGCGACCACGTGATGCGCACCGGGGCGCGCTCGACCTTCGCGCCGGCCAGCGTCTCGATGCGCGCACCCTCGCGGGTGATCTCCGCCAGCTCGCCGTCCTCGAGGAAGATCACGTCGCGCGAGTGGGCCAGCAGCGCGGGCACGTCGCTCGCGGCCAGCATCACCCCGTCGCCGACGCCGAGCACCAGCGGCGAGGCGTTCTTCGCGAGCACCAGCGTGTGCGCGTCGCGCTTCGAGATCACCGCGATGGCGTAGGCCCCGCGGAGCTGCTTCAGCGTGGCGCGCACGGCCTCGAAGAGGGTCGCGCCGGCGGTGGTCTCGATGTCGACGAGGTGCGCGACGATCTCCGTGTCGGTGTCCGACAGGAACTCGCGACCCTTCGCGCGCAGCGCGTGCTTCAGCTCGACGTGGTTCTCGATGATGCCGTTGTGCACCACGGCGATGTCACCCGAGACGTGCGGGTGCGCGTTGCGCTCGGCGGGCTTGCCGTGCGTCGCCCAGCGCGTGTGGCCGATGCCCGTGGTGCCGTGCACCGGCGAGCGCGCGAGGGAGTCGCCGAGGGCCGTGAGCTTGCCCGCGGCGCGGCGCACGTTGAGCTGCGTGCCGTCGTGCACCGCCACGCCCGCGCTGTCGTAGCCGCGGTACTCGAGCCGCCGCAGGCCCTCCAGGAGGATCGGCGCACACTCTTCATTCCCGACGTAACCGATGATCCCGCACATGCCGTGGCGTACTCCTCTGGCGCCGCCCACGCGACGCGCGACGCAGCATGGCCGATGGAGGGCGGAGGCACAACGCTCCGTCGCGGCGGGCGGTCGCGGCGCGCGGGGCAGCGGTCGATGCGGAGCGGCGGCCAGCGTAGGCCGCCCGGGGGATCACTCGGGCTCGGCCTCGCCGACGGCGCGGTGCATGCGGGCCTGGGCCTCGCGGAGGTCGACGCGGGCGTTCACGAGCGCCAGCCTCGCGCGGAGCAGGTCGAGCTCGGCGTCGGTGAGGTCGCTCGACACCGCGGAGCCCGCTTGAAAGCGCTCGCGGCGCACGCGGTAGCTCTCCTCGGCGGCGATGACCTGGCGCCGCGCCGAGGCGATGGCCGCCGCCGACGTGGTGCCCGAGATGTACGCCGCGCGCACCTCGATCTCGGTGCCCTCGCGCACGGCGTCGAGCTGCGCGAGCAGGGCCTGGCGCTGCGCCGTGAGGCGGTTCACCTGGGCGTTCGCGACGAGCGCCGACGTCGGCGACCACTGGGCCTGCACCGTCGCCGTCCAGGTGGTGTTCCACTCCTGCGACGCCGGGAAGAAGCGCGAGTTGGGGTTCTGCGCGTCGACGCTGAACTGCCCGAACACCGTCGGGTACATCGCCGAGCGCGTGGCCGACGTGCTCTCGCGGATCGCCCCCGCCTGCCGCTCGAGGCTCTGCAGCTCGGGCCGCGACGCGAGCGCGCGGTCGATGAGCGTCTGCACCGCCACGAAGCCCGCCTCCTCGCCGTCGATGGCCTCGCCGAGCACGAACTGCTCCGACGCCGGGGCGTGCATGCGCTGCCGGAGCTGCGTCTCCGCGAGGCTCAGCGCCGACTGCGCGCCGATGACGAGGCGCTCGGCCTCGGCGGCCTGGGCCTCGACGCGCAAGAGGTCGACGCGCGCCATGGTGCCGGCCTCGACGAAGCGGCGGAGGTCCTCCTGGTGCCGCTGCGCCGTCTCGAGTCCCTGCTGCGCCGCGAGGAGCTGGCCCTCGGCGCGGAGGTACTCGTAGAACGCGATGCGCGCGTCGGTGCCCGCCTGCGCCCGCGCCGACTGCTCGTCGAGGCGCCGCGCCTGCTCCGTGAGCCCGGCGCCCTCGTAGACCCGCGCGAGGCGGAACGGGAGGTCCGTCAGCGGTACGGTGATCGTCGCGTTGAGCGCGTAGTTGTTGAGGATCACCGGGAACGAGAACCCCGAGCTCGACGAGCTCGACGACGAGGGCAGCGGCCGCGTGGAGCCCGGGCAGAGCACCGTGCTGCCCGAGGGGAGCCCCACGGACAGGCCGCCGTTGCCGTCGACGCAGAACGGAAACGTCGGAATGAGGCTGGAGAAGTTCAGCGACGGCGGCGTGATCTCCGAGAGCCGGGAGTACCTCGCCGACACGCTGATCTGCGGGATCATGGCCACCGCGGCCTCGTTGCGCCCCGCCGCCGCGGCGTCGACGTTCGAGTGCGCCGCGCGAACCGCGAGGCTCGACGCAATGGCCCGCCGGGCCACGCGATCCGCCGTGAGTCCGCCGGGCTGCGGCGTCCACGAGGCGGGGAGATCGGCCCCCGCGCGCTCGGCCTCGACCGCGTGACCCGCCGCGGGCTGCGCGTCCGTCGCCGTCTGCGCCAACACCTGCGCCGCGGCGAGGCTCACCGCCGCCGCCGCACACCAACGTGCTCTGACCGTCATCCCTGCTTCTCCACTTCCGTCACCGAAGCCGCGGCTGCGCGGCCGAACAATTCGACGATCGTCTCGAAGGACCGGACGATCTGACCCTGGTCCAGGGCCGAGAGCTTCTCGAGCACGTTGCGGTGCCGCTCGCGCATGACCTTGCGCTGCTGCGCGAGCATGGCCCGGCCGCGCTCGGTGATCGCCACGGTCACCGTGCGCCGGTCCGCCGCGAGGGGCTTCTTGTGCACGAAGCCCAGCTTCGCGAGGCGGCCGATGAGCTCGCTCATCGAGCTCTGCGCGCCGGGAAAGTGCGTCCGGAGCTCCCCCATGGCGAGCGCGCCGCGGGCCTCGAGGGCGCGGAGCAGGATGCCCTGGTGCGGCGTCAGCGCCGTCTCGTCGCAGCCCGAGCGCATGAGCGCCGGCATCATCAGGAAGAGCTCGTCGAGGAGCTCGCCGAGGTGATCCAACTGCTGGTCGATGGTGCTGCGTGGACGCGTCATGGCC
Source organism: uncultured delta proteobacterium (assembly GCA_903845045.1). Taxonomy (GTDB): domain Bacteria; phylum Myxococcota_A; class Polyangia; order Polyangiales; genus SCUS01. The sequence continues at coordinate 18,297 of CAIMWA010000130.1, forward strand.
GTGTCGGAGTTCCCTTCGCGAGGCGCGTTCGGGGATTCCATCGGCGGACGATGTATTCGACGCGGCAAACTTTCAAGCCCCTTGCGTGACTTGGTGCAACGTCCTAGAAACCCGGCGAACTGGCGCGGTCCATCGCGGCGCGAGGGAGTCTTCGCATTTCCTTCGTAACCCGATTCATCGTCCCGGCGTAGCGCTCGAACACCACCTCTCCAACACCCCGACGAGTCGACGCATGCAACGTTCTTCCATCGCGGCCGCAGCGCTCCTCGCGACGCTGCCGTTCGCCGGGTGCCGCCACGGCGCCGAGCCTGCCGCCGCCGGATCGCTCACGGCCGAGGCCACGGCCCCGGTGCACGTGACGCTCGCTACCGCCACCGCGCGCCAGGTGCCGGACGTGCTCACGGCCACCGGAACGCTGGTTCCCGACGCGCAGTCCGCGGTCACGGCGCTGGTTCCCGGGCGCGTGGTGCAGGTGCTCGTCGAGCGCGGCTCGCAGGTGCACGAGGGCGACCCGATGCTCCGCCTGCGCGACACCGACTACCGCGCCAACGCCGCCACGGCGAGCGCCGCGCTGTCCCAGGCCCGCGCGCGCCTCGGCCTCCGCGAGGGCGCCGACGGCCACTTCAACGCCGACGACACCGCCGAGGCCCGGGCCGCCGCCGCGCAGCGCGACCTCGCCGCCGACGCCCTGCACCGCGCCGAGCCCCTGCACGCCAGCGGCGCGGTCTCGGACGCCGACTTCCAGCGCCTCACGCTCACCGCCGCGGGCGCGCGGGAGCAGTACCACGCGACGCTCAACGGCCTCCGCGGCTCGTGGTTCGGCTACCAGCAGGCCCGCGAGGCGCTCGCCACGGCGCAGCGCTCGGTGGCCGACTCGGTGGTGCGCGCGCCCTTCTCCGGCGAGGTGGCCGAGCGCACCGCGAACGTGGGCGAGTACGTCACGGCCCAGCGCGCCGTGGTCACCCTCGTCAAGATCGACCCGCTGCGCATGGAGATCCAGATCCCGCAGGAGCGCTTCGCGCAGGTGCACGTCGACCAGGCCGTCGAGGTGCGCGTCGACGCGTGGCCCGACCGCCCGTTCACCGGGTCGCTGCGGTACATCTCCGCGGCGGTGCGCACCGACACCCGCGCCCTCGTCGCCGAGGCCGTGGTCTCGAACACCGACCGCGTGCTGCGCCCGGGGCTCTTCGCGACGGCGCGGATCAACCTCGGCACGCAGCGCACGGTGGTGGTGGTGCCCGCCCGCGCGGTGCTCAACGAGGCCGGCACGAGCCGCGTCTTCGTGGTCGCCGACGGCCGCGCCCAGGCGCGCGTGGTGAGCGTGCTCGACCGCCGCGGCGACGACGTGCTCATCGAGACCGGCGTCACCGCCGGCGAGCGCGTGGCCACCGACGGACTCTCGCGTCTCGGCGACGGCGTCGCGGTCAGCCCGTAGGCCCTTAAGGAGCTTCGACGACCATGCAGTGGCTTGCCGCAATCTGCGTCCGCCGCCCGGTGTTCACCTGGGTGCTCATCCTCTCCCTCGTCGTGGTGGGGCTCGCGAGCATCAAGGGCATCGGCGTCGACCGATTTCCCAACATCGACTTCCCCGTGGTCATCGTCTCGACGGTGCTCCCCGGCGCCTCGCCGGAGCAGGTCGAGACCGAGGTCTCGGACAAGCTCGAGGAGTCCATCAACAGCATCGCCGGCCTCGACGAGCTCCGGTCGAACTCCTACGAGGGGCTCTCCGTCGTCATCGCCCGCTTCGACCTCAGCAAGGACACCGCGGTGGCCGCGCAGGAGGTCCGTGACCGCGTGAACCGCACGCTGTCGCGGCTCCCGTCGGGCATCGAGCAGCCCCGCGTCGAGCGTCAGGATCCGGACTCGGCGCCCATCATGCTCGCGGCCCTCTCGGCTCCGCGCTCGGCGCGCGAGGTCACCGAGTACGCCGACCGCGTGCTGCGCCGGCGCATCGAGTCGCTCAACGGCGTAGGCGCCGTGACGGTGGTCGGCGGACGCGCGCGGCAGATCAACGTGGTGCTCGATCCCGGGCACCTCCAGGCCTACGGCCTCACCGCGGTGGACGTGCAGCGCACGCTCGCGTCGCAGAACGTCGAGATCCCCGGCGGCGACGTGGCGCAGGGCCAGCTCACGCTCTCGCTGCGCGTCATGGGCCGCGTGCGCAGCGTCGACGAGATGGCCGACCTCGTGGTGGCCCAGCGGGGCGCCCTCGGCGTGCGTCTTCGCGACGTCGGCCGCGTCGAGGACGGCGCCGCCGAGCCGGAGTCCGTCGCTTCGGTGAACGGCCGCGACGTCGTGGTGCTCTCGATCAGCAAGCAGAGCGGCAGCAACACCCTCGCGGTCATCGACGCGCTGCAGGAGCGCATCGCCGAGCTTCGTCCGACGCTGCCCCCGGGGTACCGCCTCGAGGTGGTGCGCGACGAGAGCGAGTTCATCCGCAACGCGGTGCACGCCGTCGAGGAGCACCTCGTCATCGGCGGCTTCCTCGCCGCCATGGTCGTGCTGCTGTTCCTCTGGAACGGCCGCTCGACGCTCATCGCGGCGCTCGCGATCCCGACGTCCATCGTGTCGACGTTCGCGCTCGTGAAGGCCATGGGGCTCACGCTCAACGTCATCACGCTGCTCGCGCTCACGCTCGCAGTGGGCATCGTCATCGACGACGCCATCGTGGTGCTCGAGAACATCTTCCGGTTCATCGACGAGAAGGGCATGGCGCCGCGGCGCGCGGCGATCCTCGCCACCCGCGAGATCGGCCTGGCGGTGCTCGCGACGACGATCTCGCTCATCGCGGTGTTCCTCCCGGTGGCGTTCATGGGCGGCATCGTCGGGCGCTTCATGGCGAGCTTCGGCTTCACCATGGCCTTCGCCATCGGCGTGTCGCTGCTCGTGTCGTTCACGCTCACGCCGATGCTCTCGTCGCGGTGGCTCAAGCCCAGCGGCAAGCACCCCCTCGATCTCCAGACCGACGCCGAGGACGAGCCCGAGGAGGCGATCGACGCAGAGTTCGCCGACCCCGCCGCGGAGCCCCGCGCCGAGGAGCTCACGGGCTACCGCGAGTGGCGCGCCGGAACGCGGGTGATCCCCCACGAGTTCGCCCACGGCGGGCACGGCGGCAAGGGTCTCTACGCGGCCGTCGAGGGGGCGTACATGCGGCTCCTCGCGGCGGCGATGTCCCGGCGCTGGGTCGTCGGGATCATCATGCTCGCGGTGTTCCTCTCGACGGTGCCGCTGGGCAAGGTCGTGGCGAAGAACTTCCTCCCGCTCGACGACGAGTCGCGCTTCGACATCTCCGTGCGCGCCCCCGAGGGCACGTCGCTGCAACAGACGCAGATCATCGCCGAGCGCCTCGCGCGCGAGGTGCGGCTCATCCCGGGCGTGCAGCACACGGTGGTGACCGCCGGCTCGCCCAAGGGCGACCCGAGCGGACGCGGCCCGAGCCAGGCGCAGATCTTCGTGCGCCTCGTCGACCCCACGCACCGCGACGACAGCCAGGACGCCATGATGACCCGCGTGCGCACGCAGGTGCTCCCGCGCTTCGCCGACCAGCACCTTCGCGTGCTCGTGGCGCCGACCAACGTCTTCGGCGGAGGCGCCGCCGACAGCGCGCCCATCCAGTACGTGCTCAAGGGCCCGGACCTGGAGCGCCTCGCGCAGTACGCCGAGCAGATGCTCCGGCAGGTGCGCACCATCCCCGGCGTCGTCGATGCCGACACGACGCTCGTCACCGGCAAGCCCGAGCTCCGCGTGCGCATCAACCGCGCGCGCGCCGCGGACCTCGGCGTGAGCGCCCTCGACATCGCGAACACCCTTCGCATGCTCGTCGGCGGCGTCGAGGTGTCGACGTACAACGAGGGCGGCGAGCAGTACGAGGTGTGGATCCGCGCCGAGCAGTCGGCCCGCGTCACCGCCGCTGCCATCGAGCAGATGACCGTGCCGACGTCGGTGCCGGGGCGCAGCGTGCGCCTCTCCGACATCGTGCAGCTGGGCACGGCGACGGGTCCCGCGTCGATCCAGCGCATCGGCCGGCAGCGCATGGTGACCATCTACTGCAACGTGCAGCAGGGCACCTCCGAGGCGGCGATCATCGCGCAGTTCAACGCCGCGCGGGACATGCTGCACATGGAGCCGGGCTTCGGCGCCGAGCTCGCGGGCCGCTCGAAGGAGCTCGGCAAGGCGGCGTCGAGCTTCGGCCTCGCCGTGATGCTCTCGCTGATCTTCATGTACCTGGTGCTCGCGGCGCAGTTCGAGAGCTTCCGCGACCCGTTCGTGATCATGACGGGTTCGGCGCCGCTGGCCATCACGGGTGCGCTGCTGTTCACGTTCCTGGGCTTCACCTCGCTGAACATCTAC
>CAIMWA010000131.1 GCA_903845045.1 uncultured delta proteobacterium
CCGCCGCGGCGAGCGCATCCCCGGTGGTCGCGCCACGCCCTGCGACGGAGCCTCCCCCGACGGCAGCGGTCGCGCCGTCGGTGATGGTCGCGCCGGCGGTGGTCGAGGCGCCCGTCGTCCCGCTCGCAGCGCCGCACGCTGCCCCGCACGCTGCCCCGATCGCGGCGCGTCCCGTCGCACGCCCCGCGCTGCGCCCGGTGGTGTCGCGCCCGCTCCGCACGACGCCACCCCGCCCCGCGCCCGCGCATGCCCCGACGTTGAACGTCGACGAGATGTGACCCCATGACCTCGACCTCGCGAACCATTGTCCTCGCGCTCACGCTCCCACTGATGGCCTCGTCCGCGTCGGCGCAGGGCTCGCCCGATGTCTCTACGCGTCGCGAGCTGTTGCAGCGCGCGGTGGCCGCCCGGGACGCCGGGGACCACGCCCGCGCCCTCGCGCTCTTCGAGGAGGCGGGGCGCATCCAGATGCGTCCTGGGCTGCGCATGAGCCTCGCGCAGGAGCACCTCGCGCTGGGTCACGGACTCGACGCCTGCGAGGCGGCGTCGGCGTGCGTCACCGACGTCCAAGCCGATCTCGCGAGCCCCGAGAGCGGCCGCGTGATGCAGGGATGCGCCGCGCTCGTGACCGAGGCCTGCGCGCCCTTCGGACGGCTGCACCTCACCATGGACATGCCGGTCCCCGCGGGTCTTCGCGTCGAGGTGCGCGGCCGCGCGGTGGACCTCGCGAGCGGCGCCGCGACGCTGTACGCGGAGGCCGGCGACGCCGAGGTGCGCGCGACGGCTCCGGGGCGCGATGCCTTCGCGGGCCGCGTGACGGTGCAGCGCGGAAGCACGGCGACGCTCGCGGTGTCCCTTCCGTCGCCGGCCGCCTCGAACCCGGCATCGCTCGCGGCGACCCCGGTGCCGCCGACGCCGCTCGCGACGCTGCCTCGCACGGCCCCGACGAACCCGCACCCCGCCGCGCCGGCTCCCGTCGCCCGCGGAGGCATCGCGTCGCAGTGGTGGTTCTGGACCGCGCTGGGCGCCGTCGTCGTCGGTGGCACCGTCGCGGCCCTCGCGGCCGGCGGCGTGTTCAACCACACCGCGGATCCCGTCGGGGGCACCGCCTACACCGTGAACGCGATCGACCTTCGGTGATCACGAAGCGTCACGGTCGGGTGCGCGTGGCGAGCCTGCTCGGTGCGATGGCCGCGGCGGCGTCGTGCTCGTGCCGCGCACGCAGCTCCTCGTCGGCGTCGACACGGACCTCCCGTGGGGCGTGGGCGCGCGGGTGCAGTCCGTGAGCCTCGAGATCCGTCGCGGCGGGGCGAGCGGGGCGCTGCGCGACCAGCGCGTGACGGCGCTCGGCGCGGGCAACGGACGCCTGCCGTTGCCGCTCTGGGTGACCGTGCTGTCGACGGACGACGGCGACACGTCCCCGCTATGGATCGAGGCCCTCGGATGTGCCCGCGCCGACGGCTGCACCCGCGAGACCGCGGTGGCCGTGCAGCGCGCGTCGGTGCGCTTCGCGGTGGGCGAGACGCAGGTGCTGCGGGTGCTCCTCGCCGGGGCGTGCGCATCGAGCGGGTGCGCGCTGACCGAGCGTTGCACCGTCGCCACGGGGCGCTGCGTGGCCATCGACGACCAGGCCGACGTGCAGCCCTTCGCGGGCACCCTCCCGGGGCGCTGGGCCGACGCGGGCAGCCCCGACGCCGCGGTGTTCGATGCCCCGCCCGTCGACGCGCCGGCGGTCGATGCGGGACCTTCGGCGGACGGCGCACCCGCCGACGACGGAGCCTCGGGCACGGACCTCGGACGCAGCGACGCGAGCCGTGACGCAGCTGACGCCGCTGACGCCGGCACCGATGCGGCGATGCCCTCGGACGTCGCCGACGCCGCGGACGCCGCGAGCGCCACGGACACCGGGGCTCGCGTCGACGCCGCCACGATCTGTCCGCCCGAGATGGTCTTGGTCGCCGGCGGAACGTTCACCATGGGCGACGACGGGTCCGCGCCCGTCGGCGCGCAGCCGGCGCATCGCGTGACCCTCTCGCCGTACTGCCTCGACGCCACCGAGGTGACCGTGGACGCGTGGTCGCTTTGTCCCGCGCCGAGCTGCTCCACAGCTTACACAGGCACGTATTGCAACGTCGGCGTGACGGACCGCTCGACGCATCCGATCAACTGCGTGACGTGGCGGCAGGCCCGCTCGTACTGCCAGTGGCGCGGCAAGGACCTTCCGACCGAAGCGCAGTGGGAGTTCGCGGCGCGCGGCGCCGACGGGAACCCGTACCCGTGGGGCTCGACGTCCCCAGGCGCACAGCTCTGCTGGAACCGCTACCCATCGCCCGGCTCGACCTGCCGGGTGGGCACCTTCGCCCGCACCGGCGCGGGCTTCGCCGACCTCGCGGGCAACGCGGCCGAGTGGACCCTCGACTGCTTCGGGATGTATCCGTCGCTCCCCGGGACCGACCCCATCGCGCTCGAGTCGCCGGGCTGCGACCGCGTCTACCGCGGCGGCTCCTGGGACGTGAGCGCCGCTGCCGACGTGCTGTCCGCGTCGCGCAACCACAACACCGAGGCGTACCAGCTCTACAGCGTCGGCTTCCGCTGCGCGCGCGCGCCGACGTTGTGAGCGCCGTCGAGGCACGCGCCCCTCACTCGAGGAAGTCGAGCTCGCGTCCGTAGGTCTCGTCCATGCCCCAGAGCGAGGCGAGGGCGAGGGCGAGGCAAGCCGCACCGACGATGGACGCGCTCGCGACGAGGGACATGCCGCTCCGCTTCAGCCCGACGAAGGCCATGGTGAGCAACGGCACGCTGCCGCGCACGAAGTTGGGCACGCTCGTGGTGACCGTGGCGCGGAGGTTCGTGCCGAACTGCTCCGCGGCGATGGTGACGAAGATCGCCCAGTAGCCGATGCCGAAGCCCATGGCCGTGCAGAGCGCGTAGAGCGTCGCCGACGAGGTCTCGTGCTGCGTGAGGTACGCGACCACCGTCGCCGCCGTGAGCCCGAGAAAGCCGAGGACCACCTTGCGTCGCGAACGCGCCCACTGGCTGAGCACGCCGCTGGCGAGGTCGCCGAGCACGAGGCCGATGTACGTCGCCTGCACCGCTTCGCCGCCGGTGACCGCGCCGCGCACGTCGAAGCTCCGCGCGAACTCCGGCGCGCCGGTCACCAGGATGCCCACGACGAACCAGATGGGCAGCCCGATGAAGATGCTCCGCGCGAGCTTCGCGAGGCGCACCCGCGAGAGGAACAGCATCGCCAGCGAGCCCCGCCGCACCCCCTCGTCGCGGGCCTTTCCGTAGAGCCCCGACTCGAGCATCGTCGCGCGCGTCACGAGCAGCGCGAGGCCCAGCACGCCGCCGATGACGTACGCGGTGCGCCACGAGAAGGTGCGTCCGACCCACGCCGCGGCGATGGCGCCGGTGAGGCCGAGGCCCGCGACGGCCGCCGTTCCGTAGCCGCGCTGCTTCGCCGGGAGCGCCTCGCTCACGAGGGTGATGGCCGCGCCGAGCTCGCCCGCGAGGCCGACGCCGGCGACGAAGCGCCACAGCTCGTACTGCCCCACGGTGTGCACCGCCGCGTTGGCGAGGTTCCCGACGCTGTAGAGCAGGATGGACCCGAAGAGCACGCTGAGCCGCCCGCGCTTGTCGCCGAGCACGCCCCAGAGCACGCCGCCCGCGAGGAGCCCCCACATCTGCCAGCTCAGCAGGCCGAGGCCCACCTCGAGGCTCTGCGCCGGCGCCACGCCGAGGTCGCGCAGCGACGGCGTGCGCACGATGGAGAAGAGCAGCAGGTCGTAGATGTCGACGAAGTAACCGAGCGCGCCCACGAGCACCGTCGTGAGCAGCGCGCGGCGCGAGCGGTCCGGCGTCTCCACGGGCGCAGCGAAGCGCGGCGCGGCGGCGGCTGTCAATCGTCGAAGGACGGCGGCGTCGGATAGCCCCCGGTCTCGACGTCGCGCGCCGACGGCGGGACCACCGGGGCGCGGTACGGCGCGGGCTCGCCCTCCATGGGGTGCGGCGGCGGGGGCGGACGGCGCAGCGAGCGCTGCCAGAGCGCGAGGGCTCCTCCGAACCCTGCGGCGAGGCTTGCGGCGCCGAGCAGCGTGGCGATCAACACGGTGCGGTCATCGTACGCTGCGGCGCTGGCGCTCGCACACGCGCTGCACCACGGCCTCGCGCAGCGACCCGAGGCTCCCCCGCGAGGCCGCGAGCTCGGCCCCCATGCGCCGCGCGCCGGGGACCTCGTCGTCGTGCGTGACCACCGCCACGCGCAGGGTGTCGCGCAGCGAGGGGCTCCGGGCGGCCGCGCGAAGGAGCTGCGTGCCGTCGAGGGAGCGCAGCGGCAGCGCCACCACGAGCACGTCCGGCGCCGCCGCTCCGAGGGTGAGGAGCATCTCGAGCGAGGGCTGCCACGGGCGCACGTCGAAGCCGTCGCCGAAGACCGCCGAGAGCCCCGCGGCGCCGAGGGGCTCGCCCTCGACGGCGAAGACCTGCGGGCGCTCGCGCTGCACCTCCGGGGGCACCGCGTAGCCCTGGTGCACGAGGAACCGCGCGAGGTCCGACCGCAGCACGCGACGGTGCCCGCCGGCGGTGCGGTGCGCCGGGAGCATCTCCCGGGCGATCCACGACACCACCGCGGGGCGCGAGACGCCGAAGTACCGGGCGACCTCCTCGGTCGTGAACTCGCGCTGGCCGAACACCGGAAGCGACCGTCGCACGACCTGGGCCGCCGGTCGACGCCCGCGCCATTCGCCCCGCGCCGCGGTGGAACGCTTGCGGCACCGGGGCGATCCGCTATCGTGCGCGCCCACCGAATGGCAGCGCCCGAACCCGCCTGGCACGCGATGTCCGTCGACGAGGTCGCCCGCACGCGCGGTGCCGACCTCGACCGCGGGCTCGCGTCCGCCGCGGTGCCCGGGCTGCGCGAGACCTTCGGGGCCAACGCGCTCCCGGCGCCTCCCAAGGCGTCGGTGGTGATGCAGATCCTCGGGCAGTTCCTGAACCCCTTCGTGGGAACGCTGCTCGTGGCGGCGGGCATCGCCGTCGGCGTGGCGGTGATGGGCTCGGACCCCGGCGGACCGCGGGGCGTGGCGCGCTTCTCCGACGCCATCGCGATCCTCACCATCGTCATCGTCAACGCGCTCATCGGCTTCTACCAGGAGCGCAAGGCCGAGAAGGCCCTCGACGCGCTGATGAAGCTCTCCGCCGCGCGCTGCAAGGTGCGCCGCGACGGCGAGATCGTGCACGCCGACGCGCGGGAGCTGGTGCCCGGCGACCTGGTGCTCCTCGAGACCGGCGACCGCGTGCCCGCGGACCTGCGGCTGGTCCACGCGACGGAGCTGCAGACCGTCGAGGGCGAGCTGACCGGCGAGAGCACGCCGGTGGAGAAGGCCGTCGACGCGACGCTCGCCGACGACACCGCCGTCGCCGACCGCGTGACCGTGGCCTTCTCGGGCACCACCGTGGTGCACGGCGAGGCGCGCGGCGTCGTCGTCGCCACCGGGCGCGAGACCCAGGTGGGACGCGTCGGCACCATGCTCAGCGAGGTGGTCAAGCAGCAGAGCCCCCTCGAGGAGCGGCTCGATCACTTCTCCGCGCAGATCCTCTGGGCGTGCCTCGCGCTGAGCGCGGCGCTCTTCGTCATCGGCTACGCGAAGGGGCACATCCCCTGGCACGTGCTGCTGCTCACGGCGGTGAGCGTGGCCGTGGCGGTGATCCCCGAGGGGCTGCCGGCGATCACGTCCATCACCCTCGCGCTGGGCATGCAGCGCATGGCGCACCGCGGAGCGCTCGTGCGCAAGCTCGCGGCCGTCGAGACGCTGGGCTGCGCGACGGTGATCTGCTCGGACAAGACCGGCACGCTCACGCGCAACGAGATGACGGTGCGGGCGCTCGCGACCGCCGAGGCGTCGTACGAGGTGAGCGGCGAGGGGCTCGGCCTCGAGGGCGGCTTCGCCAGGGACGGCGCGGCGCTGACCGAACTTCCCGACGCCGTACGCCGCGCGCTCGTGGCGGCGGTGGTGGTGAACACGGCCAACGTGGCGCGCAACGGCGCCGCGGTGGTGCTCACCGGCGACCCGACGGAGGGCGCGCTGCTGGTCCTCGGCGAGAAGGGCGGCGTCACGCGCGAGGCGGCGATGCAAGGGCGCGCGGTGCTGCAGACGGTGCCGTTCAGCAGCGCCCGCAAGCGCATGACCGTGGTGACCCGGGAGGACGGCGCCGTCGTCGCGCGCTGCAAGGGCGCCGTCGACGTGCTGCTCCCGCGGTGCACGCGCGTGCGCACCGCCGACGGCGTGAAGGACCTCGACGACGCCGGCCGCGCGGCGCTCACGGCGCAGGCCGAGGCGCTGTCGGCGAAGGCGCTGCGGGTGCTGGCGCTGGCCGAGCGTACGCTCCCCACGGAGGGCGCCGAGGTCGACGAGGACTACACGTTCCTGGCGATGGTGGGGATGATCGACCCGCCGCGGGCCGAGGTGGGCGAGGCCGTGCGGGCGGCGCAGTCGGCGGGCATCCGCGTGGTGATGATCACCGGCGACCACCCGGTGACGGTGACGGCCATCGCCCGCGAGCTGGGAATCTGGATCGAGGGCGCGCGGGCGCTGAGCGGCGACGACCTGCGGCGCATGTCCGACGAGGCGCTGCGCGAGGTGCTGCCGAAGGTGTGCGTCTTCGCGCGCGTCGACCCGGAGCACAAGCTCCGCATCGTGCAGCTCCTGCAGGGGCGCGGCGACGTCGTCGCGATGACCGGCGACGGCGTCAACGACGCGCCGGCGATCAAGCAGGCGGCCATCGGCATCGCCATGGGCCGCGGCGGCACCGACGTCGCGCGCGAGGCCGCCGACATGGTGCTGCAGGACGACAACTTCGCCACCATCGTCGAGGCCGTGCGCGAGGGCCGGGCGATCTACCGGAACATCCAGAAGTCGATCTTCTTCCTGCTGAGCTCGAACGCGGGGCTGTGCATCGCGGTGTTCGTGACGGGCTTCTTCAGCCCGCACCAGGTGCCGCCGCGGACGGCGCTGCAGATCCTCTGGATCAACCTTGTCACCAACGGCCTCCCCGCGCTGGCCCTCGGCGTCGATCCGCCGGAGGGCGGCCAGATGCTCGAGGCTCCGCGGGCGCCGTCGTCGCCGATCATGGAGCGCGAGGACTGGATCGGCATCTTCGCCGTCGGCCTGTTGATGGCGGTGTGCGCGCTTGCGGTGTACGCGCTGCCGCTCTGGTCGCTGCACTCGCCGCACGAGACCGAGCGCTCGAAGCTGACCATGGTCTTCACGCTGCTCGCGCTTTCGCCGCTGGCGCACGCGTTCAACTGCCGGTCGCGGCGGGCGTCGATGTTCCACCTCGGGATCTTCTCGAACCCGCTGCTGGTGCTCGCGGTGCTCGTGAGCGGCGCGATCCACATGGTGTCGCTGCTGGTCCCCTCGCTGCGCCCGGTGTTCCGCACGGACCACGCGTGGACGACGCACGAGGTGCTCTTCACCGTGATCCTGGCGCTGCTCCCGGTGCCCGCGGTGGAGCTCGCGAAGCTCGTTCGCCGTCGCGGTCGCGGTCGCGCGTAGGTCCCGCCTGGCCGCGCGCAGCGGGCGCAGCGGCGCAGCGGGGACACAGTTACGTTGTTGCACTCGGGGCGCCCCGCGGGCGGAGCGGGGAGGCCGAGCGGGGACACAGTTACGTTGTTGCACTTGGGTCGCCGCGCCGCTGCGGTACGGCGCCAACGTCGTCGGCGCCCGCCGCGACACGGTCCGGCAGCGCACGCCGGCGCGACGCCGCTCGCCGGTTGCCGCGGGCCCGTCCGGCGTGCGCGGAGCGATCGCAAGCGAGGCGCAGCGGTCGCGTCGAGGCCGCGCGGGGCGGCGGATGCAACAACGTAACTGTGTCCCCGGTACAGATGCCCGGGACCGACGGCGGGATGAACGCGGGAAGGAAAGTGCGTCCCCGGGGCCATCCCCGGGGAGCCTCGATCAGTACGGGAAGGTGGTCACGTAGGCCTGGCAGGCCGTGGTGCTGGTCGCGCAGCCCGAGGCGAGCGGCGGGTTGAACGTTCCGCCGAGCATGCAGGCGCCCGCGGTGGTGTTCGACGCGGAGACGCGGATGCGACCGACACCTCCAGCGCCGCCGGTGGCCGTCGCCACCACGCCGCAGGAGTTGTTCGTAAAGGAGCCTCCGGCGCCGCCCGCCGCCGAGACCGTGCCCGTGACGAGAAGCGTCGGGGCGTACAGGTAGACGACGCCGCCGGAGCCGCCGCCGCCCGAGTGGCCGGTGTCGTCGGCGCAGTCGTCCGTCGCCGGAACGCTCGCGCCGCCGACGCCGCCGTTCGCGCGAACGGCACCGGTGATGCTCAGGCGCGTCGTCGTCGCGATGCGCACCGCG
>CAIMWA010000132.1 GCA_903845045.1 uncultured delta proteobacterium
GAACGACCACCCCGGGAAGCTTCATCAGGCCCCGCACCATCGACGCGCGCAGCACCGCCTCGTCCTCGACGAGGAGCACCACGCGATCGCCCGGAACGTCACCGGAGGGGGGCGAGGCCATCGAAGGTCCGCGCTCAGCCGCTCTTCGACGACGGAGGAATGCGATAGACGTCCTCCATCAGGTCGATGCCGCAGACGAGGCCGTCGAGCCAGTCGAGGAACCGCGTGACCATGGGCTTCCCACGCATGAAGAGGCCATGCTGCGGGACGATCATCTCGATGTCGAGGCCTCGCACCATGCGCACCCACGCCTTGAGCGCCCGGGTGCTGGCCATGTAGCGCTTGTGAAAGCCCTCCATCTTCACGATGTGCGCGTCGAAGTCCGTCACCTCGACGCCCTCGACGCCGATGGAGGCGCCGAGATCGCCGGTGTAGAGGATCTTCGAGATCGGGTCGTAGACGTGGAAGTTGCCGCACGAGTGGAGGTAGTGCGCCGGCACGATCAACAGCTCGCAGCCGCCGAGGTCCAGCGTCTGCCCACGGTCGGGAATGGACTTGAGCCGCGACGCGACGAGGTGGTCGAGGCCGAAGTGCGGCACGAAGCGCGTCCAGAGATCGGAGATGTACGCGTCGGCGTCGGTGGTCATGAGCCAGCCGTTCGTCGCCGCGACGATGTCCGGGTCCTGGTGCGACAGGAAGAGGTACTTGAGCTTCGCGCGGCCGAGCACCGAGAGCGTCGCCGCGAGCACCTTCGAGTAGACCTTGTGTCCGCCGGGGTCGAGGATCATGCCGGCGTCGCCGTGCACGATGACGTGCTGGTTCGCCTGCACCGCGAGGCCGCCGGTGTTGTAGTCCTCGATGAGGACGTTCGCGTGGCCGGGTGCGCTGAACAGCGTCGTGTGCGCCATGGCGTGCTCCTCAGAGGACCTTGCGGAGGTCGTCGATGGCCCGCCGCATGTCCAGGAAGAGCAGCCCGAGCTTCGCCTGCTTGCCCGACAGACAGAGGAGCAGCGTGCCCGTCGTCGCGTTCATCATCACGGCGTAGCCCAGCGCGCCGCGCACCAGCACCTCCTGCACGTCGCTGCGCTCGAGCTCCGTCGCCGCGCGGGTGCCGAGGCTCGACAGCGTCGCCGTCATGGCGCCGACGCGCGCCTCGTCGATGTGCTGCGGGAGCGCGCTCGCGATGATGAGGCCGTCGTCGGAGATGAGGGCGCAGCCCTCGACGTCCGGCGAAGACGTCTGCAGCGATCGGAGAATGCGGTTCAGGTTGTCGATGCGGGACATGCGATTCAGCCTCTCTTGGTGGGTGGAACGAGCGGAACGCGGACGGTGATGGACGTGCCCCGGCCCGGCGCGCTCTCGATGTCGAGCGTACCCCCAGCCTCCTCGATCGCGCGCGTGCAGATCGCGAGGCCGATGCCGGAGCCGTTGTCCTTGGTCGTGAAGAAGAGCGTGCGGCAGGCCGCCAGCACCTCCGGCGCCATGCCCTTGCCGGTGTCCTCGACCACGAGCGTGAAGCGCTCGCCGGAGCCCTCGAGGAACGCCCGAACCGTCACCTGCTCACCGGCGCGGCAGGCGTCGATGGCGTTCTTCACGAGGTTGAACACCACGCCCTTGACGGTGCTGCGCCCGAGCGGAAGCAGGGGCATGGAGGCAACGTCGCACGTCAGCTCGACGTCCTTGCGCGCGGCGAGCGAGAAGAGGATGCGACAGACCTCGCGCACCGCCTCGTCGGCAGCCTCGAACGCGTCGCTGCGAAGCGGACGCCCGACGCCGCCGATGCCCTCGAGGCCAAGGCCGATGCGCCGCATCTCCC
>CAIMWA010000133.1 GCA_903845045.1 uncultured delta proteobacterium
AGCGTTCCGCTCGCGCCCCGGCGCGCGAAAGGCGGAGTGCGAGGTGGAACAGATGACGCTGGCGATCGTGAACGAGCGGGGCGGCGAGGCTCCGATGACGCCGAGTCCCGAGCAGCGGCGGCAGTTGGTGGAGCTGATGGCGGCTGCGGTCCTCGCCGTGCATCGGGCGAGCGATCACGACACGAGCAGGGGAGAGGGCGCTGATGCTGCGGGCGAATGATCCGAAACTCACGGCGAGTCGCGTCGCGCGTCGCGCGATAGTCTACGTCCGCCAGTCGTCGCAACGGCAGGTCGAGCACAACACCGAGAGCCGTGAGTTGCAGTACGCGCTCGCGGATCGCGCTCGTGAACTTGGATGGAAATGTGTCGATGTGATCGACGAGGATCTGGGCTCCAGCGCGGGGTTTGGTGCGGCGAAGCGCGATGGCTTCGAACGCCTGCTCGCGGCGGTCGCACTCGGCGAGGTTGGACTCGTCATCAGCCGCGAGGCCTCGCGCCTGTCGCGCACCGACCGGGACTGGTGCAGGCTGCTCGAGATCTGCCAGATCTTCGACACGCTGATCGGCGACGGCGAGCAGCTCTACGACCTTGCGTCGCTCGACGATCAGCTGGTGCTCGGCATCAAGGGCACGCTCAGCGTCGTGGAACTCAAGGTGCTTCGGCAGCGACTGCTCGCGGGCGTCTACCACAAGGCGAGCAAGGGAGACCTCCATCGCACGCTGTCTCCAGGATACGTGCTCGATGCGACGGGCCGCCTGGTCAAGGATCCGAACGAGCGCGTGCAGCAGGCGATCGCGCTGGTCTTCGCGAAGTTCCGAGAGATCGGCAGTATCCGGCAGACCTTCAAGTGGTTCCACGACCACCGCGTCGATATCCCGGTGAACGAGTTCCGAGGAAAGGCGCGCATCGTGTTCCGGCTGCCAACCGTCAGCGTGCTCAACAATGTGCTGCACAACCCCGTCTACGCGGGCGCCTACGTGTACGGCCGCCGATCGGTGGAGACGCGCGTGATCGACGGCGCTTTGAAAAAGAGGCAAGGTGCTGCAGTGGCACCCGAGGAGTCGCGGGTCTTTCTGCGCGATCACCACGAAGCCTACATCGAATGGTCCGTGTACGAGGAGAACCTGCGTGTCATGAGCGGCAACACGCGACGGTACGAGCCCGACGAAGGCCCCGGTCTCGCGCGTGGTGGTCAGGGGCTGCTCGCGGGCGTCCTCCGCTGCGCGCGCTGCGGCCGCAAGCTCCATGTACGCTACTCTGGAAAGAACGGCACGGGCGCTCGATATCTCTGTCAGGGCGACTACGATTCGGGCGGCACGCGCTGTCTCGGTTTCGGCGCCAGCACGGCCGATCGTCGCGTCGCGGAGGAGGTGCTCCGCGTCCTCGCCCCACTCGGCATCGAGGCGAGCATTGCCGCGACGCAACTGCTCGAGTCCGCGCACGACGCACGGCGGGCCTTGCTCGAAAAGCAGCTCGAGCAGGTTGAGTACGAGTCGCGGCGCGCCTTCGAGCAATACGATCTGGTGGACGCACGCAACCGACTCGTCGCCGCCACCCTCGAAGCGCGATGGAACGAGAAGCTCCGAGAAGTGGATGCGCTGAAGGGCAGGATGGCGCAGGTTGACGGAGCGGCTCGCGCCCTCTCCGACCTGGAGCGTGCCGAGCTACGCGCGCTCGGCGCTCATTTCCGCGATGTCTGGGAGAGTCCGAGCTGCACGCCCGAGGTGAAGAAGAAGATCGTGCGAACGGTCGTCGAGGAGATCATCGCGAACGAGGAACCCGTTGGTACGCTCTGCTTCATTGTGCATTGGAAGGGTGGTGCACACACGCGATTCGAGATGCACAAGCCGATGGCAGGAACCGAGAGCCGCACCACGGACGGCGACCTCGATATCATACGGCGCATGGCCGTCCGTTACGGCGACGATCAGATCACGAACGTGCTGAACCGCCTCGGACGCCGCACCGCGACGGGCATGCGGTGGAACGTGCTTCGTGTCGCGACGGCCCGAAGGGATCACGGGATCGCCGGTCAGGCCCGCGCGAAGCGCGACCCCGACCTCCTCACCCTGAACGCCGCAGCGGATGAGACCCGCACGAGCGATACGACGATTCGTCGGCTCGTCGAGGCCGGCATCCTCCCCTGCGAACAGGTCGCGCCGCGCGCTCCCTGGGAAATTCGCCGCGCGGATCTCGATGCCGAGCCGGTGCGCGGGATTCTCGAGCGCTTGCGCCGCACCGGCAAACTCGATCTCGGACGGGGTGCCGCTGAAGGGCAGCGATCACTCTTCACCGAAAAACCAAGCGAAACGTGAGGCGCGGCATCATGAGTGCTCGTTCAGGTTCAACGACCCGCCGAAGCGCTGGACGAACGTCACCGCGCCCGTCTCGACCTTCACACCCGGCGGCACCCACCCCGCGGCGGCGCGCAGCCACCGGCGGATTTCCTCGAAGAAGACCCGTGCCACGAGGGAGAGAAGCGTTGCGTCGCGCGCCACCGGGAGCCGCAACGACCACGGCAGCGACAGAACCCATTGGCGTACGGGCACCGCGGGGATGACACGGTCGACGAGCTTCGCGGCGGTCTCGCTCATGCGCCGGCCGCCGCACGACGAGCAGACCCCGCGGTGCTTGCACGAGAACGCCACGAGCCGGTCGTGCCCGCAGGTCGGGCATCGGGCGCGCATGAATCCGCAGGCGAGGACGCCGCAACGGAGGTACGCCTCGAAGTCGCGCACGACGTAGCGCGGCAGCGGGCGGCCGCCGTCGGCCTCGACGCGTTCGGCGAAGGCGAGAAAGTGCTCGCGCACGAGCGCGTGCACCACGGAGTCCCGCTGGGGCTCGCGGGCTCCGATGTGGGCGTGCGCAGTCGACCCGTCGGCCATGTCGGGCGGCGCGCCGTTGCCGACGCCGTGCCGCCCATGATCCGCGTGAATTCAAGGGAAGCCCGATGGCCGCCAGGGGTGGCGGGGGTGGCGGCCGCCCTGGCGGCGGGTGGCGTCACGCACGCGGGTCGCAAGCCTCTGACCGCCTACCGGCCGCCCTTTCATCGCTGTCCTTCGCCACCGCGCACGCAGCTTCCGCGCGGTGCCTGCGACCGTTCCGACACCTCCCGACCCGAGCGCCAACCGGGGCCGGCGATCGCAGTCACGGGCCGAAATTTCGATCCATTCGAGCAGCGTCGGCAGGGTTGCGTCGTGGTCCGGGACGGCGTCGAGGCGGACCCCGGGCGCCCGTTTCACGAACGTTCGTGAAGCCGTTCACGGGCGTTCGTGAACGGGGCTCCGAGGTCTCGTCGCGATGAGACGGTTCGCGACGCCCGGGCCCGGCGGACGGGCGATCGAAGGGTACCCTCGCGATCAGCTGCTGGCCCCGATGGCGAGCACGCGGGCGACGTCCCAGGCCCGGCCGTCCGCGGCCGGTACGTTCGCGAAGCGCAGAGCCCGGACGCTTCGCTGCCGGGCGTGGGCCCACTCGAGTCGAGATCACCGACATTCAGTACGAATTGAAGTTCTTGTCGCAGCGTCGCGCCGGGTCGAACGGGAAGACACGCACCCCTCCCACCCCGCCGAACGCGCGGCTCCGGCGCCGCGTGGCGCAGGTCGGTGCGCAGCCTGCCGAGCGAGAGGGAACGCACGAACGCAGAGCCTTGCAGGCCAGGGCGGCGCGCCTCTAAGTTCCGCCCGATGGAAGACGGCACGTTCTCGCACGTCGATCGCGCGGCCCTCGCCCGGGACCTCGACGCCCTGCGCGCCGAGGCCGAAGCGTCCCTCGGTCCCGACGACCTCACGCATCTGCTGCGCATGGAGCGCTGGGGCCGTACGTGCACCGCCGTGGGCTACGCGACGGCGTGGATCGCGCCGAACCCCTTCTCCATGATCGCCCTGAGCACGGGCTCCGCGGTGCGCTGGGCCATCGTCGCCCACCACGTGCTGCACAAGGGCTACGACAAGGTCCCCGGCACGCCGGCGCGCCTCACGAGCACCGGCTTCGCCGCGGGCTCGCGCCGCTGGATCGACTGGAACGACTGGATGCTCCCCGACGCGTGGCGTCTCGAGCACAACGTGCTGCACCACTACCACACCGGTGAAGTGCTCGATCCCGACCTCGTCGAGGAGAACGTACAGACGATCCGCGCTCCGGGGCGCTCGGCGTGGGTGCGCTACGGCGTCATCGCGTTCTACGCGCTCACCTGGAAGCTCACGTACTACGCGCCGAACACGTACCAGATCCTGCGGCGCTCGGAGCGTCTGCGGGCGGCGGGCGCGCCTGCGGTGCCGAAGCAGATCGCGCTGGGCCCCGAGAGCTACCTCGAGGCCTTCGACCCGCGCACCGCCGACGGACGCCGCTTCCTCCGCGAGTGCGTGCTCCCCTACGCGCTGTCGCGCTTCGCGGCGATCCCCGCGCTCTTCGCGCCGCTCGGCCCGGTGGCGGTGGCGAACGTCGCGATCAACTCCCTCGGCGCGGAGCTTCTCTCGAACCTCCACTCGTTCCTCATCATCGCGCCGAACCACGCCGGCGAGGACCTGTACCGCTTCGAGGGCTCGCCAAAGGGCCGCGGGGATTTCTACCTCCGGCAGATCGTCGGCTCCGTCGACTACCGCACCGGCGGCGACGTGCGCGACTTCCTCCAGGGGTTCCTCAACTACCAGATCGAGCACCACCTCTGGCCGGACCTGCCGGCGCGCGCCTACCAACGGCTGCAGCCCAGGGTGCGCGAGGTCTGCGCGAAGCACGGCGTGCCGTACGTGCAGGAGGGCCTTGGCGCCCGCGTTCGCAAGCTCGTTCGGATCATGGCCGGCACGGCTTCCATGCGCCGCATGAGCCCGCCCGCCACGGACGCCGCCGATTGTCAGCCCGCCAGCGCCTCCCGTACGCTGGCGTCGCGTTGAACCGGACCGCCCGCGACGAGCGATTCCCGTGGAGCCGCGTCTCGAACGTGGCCCTCGCCGCCGCAGCGGTCTTTGCGGCGATGGCGCTGCTGCGCTTTCGCACCTGGCACAACGACACCTTCGACCTCGCGTTCTACACGCGCATGGTCTGGGGCGCGGGGCACCTCGACCTCTACGATCCGCTCGTCGGCGCGCCGATGTGGGGGCTGCATCTCTCGCTCGTGCTGCTGCCGCTCGCGCTCCTCGGGCGCGTCGTCTCCATCGTCCCGCTGCTGCTCATCACGCAGGCCGCGGCCGTCGCCGCCGCGGGCATTCCCCTCGCGCGCATCGCGTTCCGGCGCGTGGGCCACCCCGCCGCGGCCTACGTCGCGCTGGGCGTCTACCTGCTCTTCCCGACCATCGGATCCATCGCGTCGTACGAGTTCCACCCGAGCTCGCTGGCGCTGCTGCCGCTCGCGCTCGCCCTCGACTTCTTCGACCAGCGCCGCGCGTGGCCCGGCCTCGCCGCCCTCTTCGCCGCCGTGCTCTGCCGCGAGGACGTCGCCCTCTGCGCCGCGCTCGCGTGCGTCGCCATGGCCCTGCACCGCCCGAGTCGCGCGCTCTGCCTCGCCGCCGCGGCGTTCTTCATCGCGTGGTTCGCGGTGTACCTGTTCGTCATCGCGCCGCACTTCCTGCCGCGCACGGGATCGCTGCAGCTCCACTTCGGCCACCTCGGATCGTCGCCCGCGGCCATCGTCGTTCGCCTGCTCCGGCACCCCTTCGCGACCGCCGCCGAGCTCGCCACGCCGGGGCGCCTGCTCTACGTGCCGCGGCTGCTGGCGCCCGTCGCGATGATCTCGCTGCTGCGTCCTCGCTGGCTGCTGCCCGCGCTCGCGCCGGTGGCGATCAACGTGCTCTCGCAGTTCCCGACGGCGGTGCAGGTGCACTCGCACTACAGCACGCTGGCCGTGCCCTTCATCGTCGTATCGGCGGTGCACGGCGCGGCGTGGCTCATGGCGATGGGCGGCCTGCAGGCCGAGCGCTACGGCATGCTCGCAGGTGCCGTGGTGAGCCTCGCGAGCCTGCAGATGCACCACCGCGCGGGCGTGCTTCCGGGCATCGGGCGGCGCTTCGACATCCGCGCGCATCGCGCCGACGCGCGGCAGCCGGCCCTCGACGCCGTCGTCGCGATGATCGACCCCGATGCGTCGTACACCGGACCCGACTTCACGCTGTCGCACTTCGCCGAGCGCACGCGCGTGTTCCGCTTCAAGCAGCCGCCGGACCGCGCCGCGGAGTTCGTCGTGCTCTCCACCGAGCACCGCGCGCTGCACACGGGCACGCAGGAGCTCTTCCGCAACGCCGAGGAGGTCACCGTGCGCAACGCCGTCTACTGGCGCCGCTACGGCGTCTGGACCGTCGTCGGCGACTACATCGTGCTGCGCGAGCACTGGCCGGTGCGCACCTACGCGGCGGGGCGCTACGTCGACTTCGAGCCCGACGCGCGGGTGCACGCCGCGCACGCCGACGTCGGTCCGTCCATGGCCGTCGCCGGCTGGGGCATCACGCCCGCGGCCCATGGATCGCGCGTGACGCTGCTCCTCCAAGCCCGTACGCCGTGGCCCTACGACCTCGGCCTCGAGCTCGGCTGGGGTCCGCTGCACCCCCACCTCGATCGCGAGGACCCCGCGCGCACGTACGCGTTCCTGCCCTTCGACGGGGTCTTCATGCCGCCCTTCGTGCGCGTCGGCGAGGTCGCCCGCACCGAGGTCGACGTGCCCGCGTCGCCCGAAGAGCTTCGTGCCCACGGCCTCTGGTTCGGCGCGCGGCGCATCGACGGCTCGCGCCTCGACGCCGACTCTGCGCACTGGACGCGCCTCCGCGAATGATCCGACGCCTCGCGACGCTGGCGCTCTTCGTCGCGGCGTGTCGCGCCCCCGGTCAGACCACCCTCGCCCTCGGCAACGTCGAGATCATCCGGGTGGACCGCGCCGCCTCGACGTCGCCGCGCGGCCTCGCGCCGGGTGACTGGGAGCTCCGTACGGGCGGGCTCCAGGTGCAGGTCGCGGGACCCGACCGCATCGTCCGCGCCGGCCGCCCCGGCACCGTGCTGCGCTTGGTCGATCCGGCGTCGCCAGGTGTCGAGCCGCTGCGCGGCGTGGACTTCTTCGTCGCCGTCGGGGACGTCGACCTCGAGGCGGCGAGCACGCGCTTCGAGGCCCTCGTCGTCGACGGCCTCCCGCTGCTTCGGGTGACCGCGCGGTACCGCCGCGGCGACGTCGCCCTCGCGCTGACCCGCGAGTACCAGCCCGACCCCGCGCGCCACGCGCTGCGCGTGCACACCCGCGTCGTGAACCTCGGCGCCCAGCCCCTGCGCGGCCTGCGCTTCGGCGCGCGCATCACCTGGGGCGACGAGCTGCCCTTCGCACCGGGGCTCGGCGCCCACGAGTCCGCACAGGACGGCCGCGTGCCGTGGGTCGGCGTCTCCGAGCGCAACATCGCCGTCGGGTGGTCGCGGGAGAACGGCGCCGACATCGCCGCGCGCTTCGACACGGAACGCCACGACGGCGCCGCGTTCGTCTCGGGGACCAGCGTAGACCACGGTCCACTGGTGTTGCTCCCGGGCGGGGCGGTGAGCGATCGCGAGCTCCTGACGCTGACCACCGGACCCCTCGGAGCCCTTCATCGCGCAGTGCTCCGCGCCCGCGGCGCGACGGTGCGCGACGTCGCCATCGACGTGCGCGGCGCCGACCGCAACGCCGCGACGGTGCACGTCGTCACCGCCGACGGAGCCCCGGTGCTCCAGACGCCTCCGACGCGGGCCCACGCCCAGGTCCCGCTGGTGCCCGGGCAGTACCGCGCGTGGGTCACGGCGCCGGGGTCGAGCGCGGGAGACACGGTCCCGTTCACCGTGCCCGCGGTCGATGGAGACGTTCCGCGCGTCGAGCTGGCCCTGCCACCGGGCGGCTCCATTCGCGTCGTGGCCATCGACGCCGACGAGGGCGCAGCGCTTCCGGTGCGCGTCACCGTGCGCGGCGTGGCCGGCACCGCGGACCCGATGTTCGGACCGCTTCATCGCGGCGCCGGCGCGGGCGTCGTGGCCGTCGCGGCAGGCGGCACCATCGATCTTCCCGTGGCACCGGGCACGTACTCCGTCACCGTCTCCCACGGACCGCAGTGGACCCTCGCCGAGCAGCGCGTGCAGGTCACCGACTCGCAGCGTGGCGACGTGCGCGCGGGGCTGCGCCGCGTCATCCCCATGGACGCCTGGGTCGCGTGCGATCTGCACGTTCACGCCGCGCGGAGCTTCGACTCCCGCGTCTCCATCGCCGACCGCGTCGCCTCGCTCGTCGCCGAGGACGTGCGCTTCGCCACGCCCACGGAGCACAACCGCGTGGGCAGCTACGCCGAGGGCGTGCAGCTCCTGCCCGAGGGCATCACGCAGACGCTGCAGTGGGTCCCCGCCGTCGAGGTCACCACGGACCGCAGCGCGCAGCCTTGGGGCCATTTCAACGTCTACCCCTACGCGCCGCGCGAGGGCCTCCCCGAGGGTGGACCGCCGCCGTTCTCGAACGTCCCGCCGCGCGAGATCTTCGCGGCCGCGCGGGCGCGCAGCCCCGGGGCCATCATCCAGGTGAACCACCCGCGGATGCAGCCGAACATCGGCTACTTCGACGTCACCGGCCTCGACCCGCGCACGGGCCGCGCCGTGTCGCCGGTGTACGACCCGAACTACGACGCCATCGAGGTCTTCAACGGCTTCTACATCGGCCAGGTCGACGCCGTGGAGCGCGTGCTCCGCGACTGGCTCCAGCTGCTCCAGACCGGGCGGCGCTACCTCGCCACGGGCTCCAGCGACTCGCACACCATCGCGTACCAGTGGGCCGGCTACCCGCGAACCATGGTGCACCTGCACCCCGGCGACGACCCCCGCGACGACGCCGCGATCCTTCGCTCGCTGCGCGACGGACGGGCCTTCGTCACGTCGGGGCCGATGCTCCAGCTCACCGTCGAGGGGCACGAGCCCGGCGAGCCCTTCGCGATGCCCGCGGCCGCGCGCCTTCGCGTGCGCGTCGTCGTGTCGGCGCCGCCCTGGATGCACCTCTCGCAGGTCGAGATCCTCCGCCGCTCCGACGTCGTGGAGCGCCTCGACGTGCCCGATGGAACGGCCGCCGTGCGCCTCGATCGCACCGTCGAGATCCCCCTGGAACCAGGGGATTTCGTGGTGGCCACGGCGCGCGGGCCGCAGGGCGACCTCGAGCAGGTGCTCCCGTTCTCGCGGGGGGTGCCCTACGCGTTCACGAACCCGGTGTTCATCGAACGCGTGGAGCGCTGATCGTTCAGGGGATGCAGAGGTTGAGCGTGCGCGTGGCCGTCGCGGCCTGGGCGCAGTGCGTTCCGTACGGCGTGCAGTCGCTCTCGGCGTTGCAGGTGCGCATGCACTGGCCGACGGTGCCGCCCTGCGGGGCGGCGCACGTGATGAGGCCGGCGACCCAGCCCGGGCACGTCGAGTCGACGCCCGGCGAGCACGTGGCCGTGCAGAGGTTGCCCGCCGACACGCCCGCGCGCATGAACGCGGCGTTGGTGCAGGTGGTGCCGCTGGTGCAGGCGCTGCCCGCGGTGACGCAGGCGTTGTAGGCCGCCGGGGTCACCGGCGTGACGCCGCCGCCGGTGCCGATGGGCACGCAGATGCGCGACGGCGTGCCGGCGATCATGGCGCACTGCGTCCCCGTCTGGCAGTCGGCGTTCGTCGCGCAGGTGTCGTAGCACTGGCCGAGCCCCGTCGAGCCGTTGATCACGCAGGTGGGGAGGTACGCCGAGTTCGTGATGTAGTTCGGGCACGTCGCGGCGACGCTGCAGGACGTCGTGCAGAAGGTTCCGACGCCGCCCGTCGCGGTGAACGACGCCGTCTGGCACACCGTCGCGCCGGCGCACGTGTCGCCGCTGGAACAGCCCTCGTAGGCGTTCCGCGTCGTCAGCACGACGCACCCGCTGGCCGCCGAAGCCGCCACGCCGAGCACCAGGATCAAATCACGGATCTTCATGGAGACACTCCTTCGCGCGCCTACGCGCGCCTTCCCGTTGCCGTTGTACCACCGCCGCCGGTGGAGGAAACACCACGCCGCGTAGCCCGTGCTACGCCCGCTCCCGCCGCAGGATTCACCGCCGCATGAGGGCCGACGCGGCGGTCGTCACGTACTGCCCGCGAGGCCAGTGCCGGTAGTACGCGACGTGCAGCACCGGACCGCCGTCGGCGTCGTACTCGCCCGCCGTCACCGTGCCGAAGACCCGCAGGAGGCCATTGGCCTGCACGCGGTTCTCGCCGGTGGCCTCGTCGGGACGCAGCCGCACCACCGCGGTGAATGCGCCGCCGTCGCGCTCGCTCACGGTGACGCGGCACGTCGACTCGGACTCCTCCTCGCAGAGGTGCCGCTCCTGGTGCGTGCGCACCTGCAGCGTGACGCGCGTCTCCCCGCCCTCGCCCGCCGCCACCGCCGTGACCACCCCGAAGAGCGCGAGGGTGCGCCCGGCGAAGTGCTCGGGCATGCGCCGGAGCTCGTCGTACACGGGCTCCTCGCTACGCGCGACCCAGCCCTCCTCGGCGTCGAGCGCCGCGTAGGTCCGCGCGTAGCCGTAGCGTCCCGCCGAGGCGCATGCGGGCAACGCCGCCAGCACCGCCATCGCCACCCACTTCCGCATGTCGTCTCCTCCCGGCCGCGTCGCGATCACCGCTTGGGCCGCAGCCTTTCCTTGAGCGCCGCGAGCTCCGAGTCGTCGCCCTCGGGCGGCGCCGCGCCGGACCCTTCGGGGCTCACCGCAGACCTGCCCAGCTTGCGCTTCAACGCCGCCGTGTCGTCTTCCTCCACGGGCTCGGCGCGAGCCGGCGCCGAGGGCGACGGAACGGATGGCGCGACGTCCGACGACACGATGCCGAGCTTGCGCTTGAGCGCGGCGAGGTCGTCCTCGCGGGACGGTGGCGGAGCCTTCGCGGCGACGCGCTCGCGAAGCACCGCGAGCTCGTCGTCGACGGACGTCGCCGGCGCAGATCGAACGTCATCGCCCTTCGCCGCCACCGGCACCGCC
>CAIMWA010000134.1 GCA_903845045.1 uncultured delta proteobacterium
CCGGCCCTCAACGACGCCGGCCCGACGCGCGCCGGCGCTTGCGACGTTCCCGGCGGCGCGGCGGCGGTGCAGTCGTTCCTCGGCGTCGGCAACGACGCCGGCGCCCTCGCCTACGGCTTCGCCACCGGCACGCTGAGCGGAGCCCCGGGCATCGCGCTGCCCACGGGCTCCGTCAACGGCTGCACCATCGTCGATCCGGTGACGACACCGCCGACGCGCGTGTACCGGTACCAGGTCGTCGCCGGGGGCCGCGTGACGGCGTCGACGAACGACCAGTTCTGCACGGGCTTCCACTCCCGCGTGTACGGGCTGTGGTCGTGCTCCACGCCGGACTTCGCGCGTCCCGTGGGCTGCGCCGACGGCGTCGACGACGGCTCGGCGACGACGCTCTGCCCCGCCTGCGGCGACGCCGGCGCGGACCAGGGCGCCTGCGGTCGCAACCTCGCCGCGCTGTCCCTCGACACCACGCCGCCGCTCGCGGCCGGCGACGTCGTGTACTTCGCGGTCACCGGTGCGAACCTGCCGTCGACGGGCCTCGCGCATCGCCTCTGGGTCGGTGAGAACGCCGCCCAGCTCGCGGCCCCTCCGCCGTCGGGGGCGCTTCGCGTGGCCAATCACTGCACGTGCCAGAACGGCACGGGCACCGCGCACACGGTGCTCTTCCCCATCTTCGCGCGCGGCGAGAACTTTCCCCCGCCGAACCCGGGCGAGTCGTTCATCGCGTCGCGCGACCTGCCCGAGATCCCCTACGGCGGCGTGGCGATGCAGCTCCGCATCGTGTCGCGCTCGACGCCGACGTCGAGCACCTGCGGCGCCAACCCGACGGCGACCTTCGACCTCAGCGTGGGCAACGTGCTGCTCACCTCGTTCACCATCGGCGCGGACTTTCCGGTGCCCGGCATCGTCACGGTGCCGTACACGGCGTTCGCGCCCATCACGCCGACGCGTGCGAACGGGGGCATGGGCATCCAGCTCACCGTGCGCAACATCCAGCCCTCGCCGGAGTGCCTCGTGCTGGCCTTCGATCCGTCGCCGGGCGGCAGCCAGCTGACGCTCTTCGAGCCCCCGTAACGCACCCACGTTCGTCTGGCACGCGCGTTCGAAAACCCCTACGATGCAGGGCGCCGGGAATGGTCCGGCCGCGCACGCAGAGGGTGACCGCCGACATGGGCCAGATGATCGATTCCATCGCCGCGCTGCAGGACTACGACCAGTACCGGGACCTGCACTGGGAGGGCAGCTTCGAGGCGTACCTGGAGGTGGTGCGCGAGCGGCCCGAGGTGACCCGCAACGCGTTCCAGCGCGTGTACGACATGATCATCGCGGCGGGGCAGGAGGAGTACCTCGACAACAAGAAGCGCCTCACCCGCTACAACTTCTTCCGCGACGACGCGGGCGGCGGACGCGACGCGGTGTACGGCCTCGACATCCCGCTGATGCGCCTCGTGCACGTGCTCCGCGCCGCCGCCGAGGGCTACGGCCCCGAGCGCCGCGTGATCCTCCTGCACGGCCCCGTGGGCAGCTCCAAGAGCACCATCGCGCGGCTGCTGACGAAGGGCATCGAGGACTACTCGCGCACGCCCGAGGGCGCGCTCTACACGGACGAGTGGTGCAACCTCGAGGGCACCGGCATGGTGTCGTCGGACGGCGCCCCGACCTTCGCGTCGCCGATGCACGAGGAGCCGCTGCGGCTCATTCCGCCGGCGTGGCGCGAGCTGGCGGTGAAGAAGCTC
>CAIMWA010000135.1 GCA_903845045.1 uncultured delta proteobacterium
CCCGCAGCGCCCGCGCCCGCGGTGATGACGCAATTGCGCAGCGTCACCTGCCCGGGAGACGACACGATGCGCACGCCGTAGCTGCTCTGCCCCGCACCCGACGCGTTCGCCGCGGTGATGGTCAGGAGTTGCAGCTCCAGCGCCGCCGCGATGGAGGTGCCGAGCACCGCCGTCGAACCGCCGGCGATGGTCGTGGTGTTCGCCGTCGCTCGGGTCCATCCGGCGTCTTCGTAGCCGCCGTAGACGCTGACGCCGGAGGAGAGCGTGATCGACTCGTTGTACGTGCACGCCGCGACGAGCACCGCGTGGAAGCCCGCGGCCTGCGCCGCGTTGATGCCCGCCTGGACGTGCTGCTTCGGCGCGGTGCGCGTGCCGGCGGCGGCGTCGTTGCCGCGAACCGACACGAAGATCGAGTGCGCAGCGTCACCGTCGATGCCGTCGCAGTTGGTATCGAGGAACGCGAGCTCCGGCGGATCGGGGTCCGTGGTGCGGCACTCGCAGCCGTCGGCCGCGTTGTGGTTCAGGTCCACGTACGTCGGGGCGCAGCCGAGCGCGCAGGTGCCCGCGCCGCAGGTCGCGATCTCGTTCGGCGCCGTCGGGCACGCCGTACCGCATGCGCCGCAGTTCAGCGCGTCGCTCTGCGTGTTGATCTCGCAGCCGTCGGCGGCGGCGGTGTTGCAGTCGGCGAAGCCCGCGCTGCAGGTCGACACGACGCAGTGGGCGGTGTTGCACGCCGCCGTCGCGTTCGCGAGGTTGCACCGGAACCCGCACCCGCCGCAGTTGTTCGCGTCGGAGCGGACGTTGACCTCGCAGCCGTTGGCGTCCATGCCGTCGCAGTCGACGAAGCCCGTCACGCACGACGTCACGCACGACCCGCCGAGGCAGCCGGGGAAGGCGTTCGGGTGCGAGGCGCACGCAGTAGTGCACGCGCCGCAGTGGAGCGTGGTGCTGCTGAGGTCCGTCTCGCAGCCGTTCGTCGCGCTGCCGTCGCAGTCGCCGTAGCCCGTCGAGCACGACATCACCGTGCAGTGTCCCGCCATGCAGCCGCCGACGCCGTTCGGGGGCGAGCACAGAACGCCGCAGCCGCCGCAGCTCATCGCGTTGCTGCTCGTGTCGGTCTCGCATCCGTTGGCGGGGTTGCCGTCGCAGTCCGCGAAGCCGGTCTGGCACGCGTAGTCGCAGCGCCCCGCAGCGCACGTCGCCGTCGAGTGCGCGCGCGACTCGCAGGCATGGGCGCACGCCCCGCAGTTGAAGACGTCGGTGAAGGTGTTGGTCTCGCAGCCGTTCGCTGCCTGGTGGTCGCAGTCGCCGTACGGCACCGAGCACGCGCCGATGGCGCACATGCCGTTCATGCACGCCGGCGACGCGTTGACGCTCGTGCAGCGCGTGTCGCAGGCGCCGCAGTTGGCGAGGTTCGTCGCGGTGTCGACGCAGCCGCCGCCGCAGCACGTCTGGCCGCCTGGGCAGCCGCGCATGGCGGAGCAGCCGGTCACGCACAGGCTGCCGATGCAGAGGTTGCCCACGGGGCAGTGCGTGTCGTTGAGGCACTGCACGCAGTTGTGGGCCGACTGGTCGCAGTGCTGCGCGGTCGCGCCCGCGTCGGCGCTCCCGGCGCACCCGTCGTCGCTGTGACAGCCGGGCACACACTGGCTCGACGCGCCGTCGCAGTGCTGCGCTCCCGGACAGCTGTCGGGCGCGACGCGGCAGCCCAGGCATCGCCCGGTGGCGACGTCGCACACCGGCCCGCCGGCGTTGCCGAGGCAGTCACCGTCGGCCGTGCAGCGCATCGGTCCGTGGTCCGTCGGGACGTCCATGACCGCGGCCTCGGCGACGTCGCCGGCGCCGTCGTCGACGGAGACGTCCGCCGGGATGCCTCGATCCATCTCCGTCGAGCCCGTGTCGGTCGACCCGGCATCGGCTCCGACCACGCTCGAATTACCGTCGTCGGAGCACCCCGCTGCCACCAGCGCGAGCACCGCCACGCACACCACCGCCTCGGACCACCGTCGCCTCATCGGACCTCCCGTCGCGCGAACGAACACAAGTTGGGCATCGTCGCACGAGTGTCGCGGCGCGCGCATCGCCCAATGCGCTGCCGCGCTGCGTCGCGACGTGCCGCGTCCTTGACGAAGGCGCCCGGCGCGTGGCTGGCTCCGCGCCCGATGCACCCGGGAATGCTGCTCCAACCGCGCGCCGGCACCCCCACCGAGGCGGCCGCCCCGGTCGAGGGCGACGCCGGGGCGCCCCTCGCACGACCCGAAGGTGCGCCCGCGACGAACACCGACGCATCGGCGTACATCTCCCAGGAGGCGTGCGAGCAGGCCAGCCGAACGGCGCTGGTGTCCGCGGGCGGTTACACGGCCGGCGCGGCGGTGCTCGGCGTGGTGGTGTACGCGGTGCTTCGCAAGCGCCTCTGGGGCAGTGCCGGAACCCGGCTCGCCGCAGCGCTCGGACTCGCCGGGGCGCTGGGCACGGCGATGGCGGCCTTCGATCCCGTGCGCGCCGACGTGCTGGAGCAGTGCATGCACTCCGTCGACTTCGCGCAGTACGTCTTTCTGGGCAGCCAGCTCTTCGCGCGATCCATGGTTCTCGGCCTCGTGCCGGCGCTGGCCGCGACGTTCGCGGGTTGCCTCGTCGTGAACCGCACCTGACCGGAGCGCCGCCCGCATGGATCTCGTCATCTCGGTCGGCGGCGGAGGGCAGCACATCGCTCTCGCCGTCGCGCGGCTGCTACGGCTGGGAGCGTTGGCCGAACCGATGGAGGCGTACGTGCTCGACGCCGACGGCGACGGACGCCTCGGCACGCGGCTGCGCACCTTCGGCAACACCGTCTCGGCCGGCTGTCCGCACCCGTTGCCCGGGGCGTCGGTGGTGGTGCCGCCGTTCGCGCGCGACACGCTGCGCGAGACCGCGTTTCGAAGGCTGTTCCTCGACGAGCGCGCCGATCCGCTCGCGCGCGAGCTCTTCGAGCTCTTCTACGACGAGGAGTCGGGCGGGGTGGACGGCGGCGTCGGGGTCAACGCGGGCGTCGACGTCGGCAAGGGCATGTTCGCGAACCCCAGCGTCGGCAGCGCCGTCTTCGCCGCGAGCAAGGCCGGCGCCATGGAGCCGCTCTTCGGCCACGCGCGCACGGCCGCGCGCATCTTCGTCGTCGGCTCGTTTCTCGGGGGCACCGGCGCGGGCATCACGCACCAGCTCATCAAGCTCCTGCGCGAGGCCGTGGGGCCCGCGAAGCCGATCTTCGGCTCGTTCCTGTTGCGGTGGTTCGAGCTGCCGCCGAGCGGCGGACAGACCGTCGACACCGCGACGCTGCTCGCGAGCATGGGGCACGGGCTCGAGTACTTCTACGCGCACACGCGGCCGCTCCTCGACGCGTCGCTGCTCGTGGGCGTACCGGACCACCCGACGCCGCAGCTTCGCGCCGTGCCGGCCGCGCCCGACAACGACGAGTCGCCGAGCCTGTATCCGCTGCTGGCCGCCTATGGACTTCTGCTCCTGCCCGAGAAGACCGACGTCCAGGCGAGGGCGACGCATCGCACCTACGGCCTCGCGCATGACGAGCAGAGCCCGGCGTGGCCCCTCGAGCGGGCGTGGAGCCTCCCGAAGGGCGCCCGTGACGCTTCGCTCGGCGCGCGGCTCGTCGAGGCGCAGGTGCTCGAGGAGGTCTACGCGTCGTTCCGGCAGAAGGAGTCGGACTTCGTCTCGGCGGGCTACGAGCGCGCGCGAAGCACCTGGGCGACGACCTTCGCGGCCGCCGCCAAGGAGGCGCACGAGAAGGACGCCGTGTTCGCGCGCCGCGTACTCCAGGCCCTCGAGGCCCGCGCGGCGCAGCTCCACGTGGCCACGGAGTGGTTCGCGGCAATCTTCGGCGACGCCGACCTCGCGGCCTTCGGCGAGCGCCGCGCCCGGGAGCTGCACGCGCTCCGCAGGCAGCGACGGTGGCGTGCGCCCGACGCGTTCCGGCTGTTCGCCGATGCGTTCGTCTTCGAGACGGCGAGCGGGGTCGACGCGGCGAGGGCGGCGCAGCTGCCGGCCGAGGCGGCCATGGCGTGGAAGATCGAGCGCGCGCTTCTGGCCGCGATGCGGAGCTGATTCGCCGTGATCCCCCTCATCCCCGGCTCCAACGACGCTGTTTCGACGGACGTCTTCGCGCTCGATCAGAAGAAGGGCGCGTGGCAGCCCGCGCATGCGCAGCTCCGCACGAAGAGCTTCCCGACGCCGTTCGCGCAGGCCGAGATGATGGCGCACGTGCTCGCGCAGCTCGTGCTCGACGCGGGCGCCCAGCAGCCGCGGCCGGAGCTCGTGAATGATCGCCTGCAGCAGTCGTTCGAGCGGTGGCGGCTGTTGTTGCTCGGCGTGGTGCTCGGCGAGGTCCTCGTCGAGACCGTCGACCTGCTCCGACCCGAGGCCGACCGCTTCGGGCGGATGCTCGCGGACCTTCGCCCGGAGTGCCGGTTCCTCGGGATGCTCCGCGATGCGCGGCGCGCGGGCGGCGACGGTCGCGGACTGCTCGTGGGCGCGACGGACCCTTCGTGCCTGCTGTGGTGCGCGCCGCGTCCCGCGCGGGAAGGCTATTGGGGCGACCTCAAGGCGCGCGTCGATGCCAACGCCGACCGCGGCGAGGCGGTGAAGGTGCTGGCCGAGTGGCGCGCGGCGTTCGATCGCAATGGCGCCTGGGCCCCGTCGAACCCGGCCTCGCCGCCGTGGCAGAAGGCCCTGCAGGTGCTGCTGGGCGACGCGCCTCCGGGCGGTGCGAACCTGCTCGCCGACGTGCGTGGTGCGGGGCCGGTGCGCCTCGCGGTGGCGCCGCGTCCCGGCGGCGAGGCGGCCGACGTCGTGGTGTACCTGCCGCGTCGGCAGCCGGGCTGGGCGGTGCGCTTCTCGGAGCTGCTTTTCTTCCAGCCGGTGCGCGCGGCGAGCGGCGCGGTGGAGCTCGTCGATCCGAACGGTCGGCCCGTGGTGACCATTGCCATGGCGCCTCGCGACGTCGCGCGCGGCGCGGCATCGGCTGCGCGCGGCGGCTCCGACGCGGCCTCGACGGCGGGCTACGAGCTGCTCTCGGGCGTCGGCCGCCTCGAGCCCGTCGCCGACGTGGGCAAGGGGCACGGGCTGTCGCACTGGCTCGACGATCAGCCGGGCGCGCCGGGGTATCGATCGCTGGTGCTGGCGCCCCTTCTCAACGCGTGCGCCGGGGCGCAGCGCCGCCCCTCGGTGACCGAGGCCGACGTCGCGGCGTTTCCGATGCTCTATCCCGATGCGGTGCGCATGGTCGCCGCACAGGCGGGCGCCGAGGAGCCCGGCGGTGTTCGCATCCACCTCTCGCGCGCGGTGGTGGCCGCCCTCGATGGGAGCGTGGCGGCCCCACAGACCGGGACTCCGCTGGTCCGCTGGCAGCCCGGGGACGCGCTTCCGCGCATCGTGGCCGCGCCGAGCGCGACGGGGGCGCTGGCGGCGGGGCTCGTCGAGCGCTTTGGTCCGTCGCAGCGCTCCGTCGACGTCGGCGAGCTGCGCGGCCTGGGCCTCGGGCTCTGGCTGTACTTCGTGGGCGATGCGCAGCTCCGGAGCGACGGCGCGCGGGTCACCTGGAGCGCCTTCGATGACCGGGAGCTCTTCGGTCGCGCGGTGCAGGCCGGTTATGAGCGCTCCATCGAGGTGTTTCGAGACGCGCTCGCCGCCGTCCGCGCCGACGAGCAACGCGAGCGCGCGCGCGATCGCCTCGCGACGCTTCAACGGTTCGCCGCCACCTGGCGTGCCGTGGGCGAAGGCGACGACCCCTCGACGTGGCTCGGTCCGCGGCTCGGTCGCGTCGCCGCAGAGACCTTCGTGGCGTGGGTGCTCGACGGATCGGGCTTCGCGCTCGGGCGTTTCGGCACGCGGTCGCGGCGCGCCGGGGCGCACTTCGAGCTCGGCGGGGGCGCGCGCCTTCCGCTCTTCGCGGACGCCGTGGTCGATGGCGCTTGAGGTTGCTCCGCAGCGGGCGCTCGCCGCGGGCGGCATCGTCATCGTTGCCTTGCTCGCAGGCGCGGCGGGCTTCGTCGTGCATCGATCGCGTTCGCGGTGGTCCGTGCGCGTCGATGGCCTCTGCGCCTGCAGCGGACCCGTGCGACGCCAGCTCGAATCCATCGCGGCCGAGGCGACCGGAGGGCTCGCGGAGGCCGCGATCGCGCAAGCGGGTCTGCTCCAGGCAGACTGCGACGACCTGCGCACGGCCCTCGGAAACCGCACGGTCCGCGACGAGCTGCGCAAGGCACCGCTGGAGGTGGCCGTGACGGCGCAGCACCGCGCTCGGACGCAGCGCGTCTCCGAGGCACTTACTGTGCTTTGCGACGGCAACACGCCGTTCTGGCGGGCCGTCGAGGCGGACCTCTCGCGCACCCCGGCGGGCGCCGAGGACCCGTACCATGTGCACGCAACGGCGGCGGTGCACGTCGCGCTGCACGACGCGATGTGCGCTCGACGCGAGGTACTCGCTGCGGCTCCGGCATCGTACCGGCTCGCGCCTTCGGACGCGGAGGCGGCGGTCCGCGCGTGCGCCACGGCCACCGAGGCGCGATCGGTCAGCGGGACGGATCCGCGGCGGAGCCGTAGCGCTCCCGAAGCTCCACGTCGCTGAGCTCGACGTCGACGGGATCGTCGGCGGAAAGCGCCGAAGCCGCCGCGTAGAGGTCCCGCGGAGGCGTCACGAGGCGGCCGCGAACCTCTTGCACCCGCGTCCCGAGGGAGACGGTGACGCCGCACACCGAGCGCGTCGCGCGGGACGCCGGCAGCCGGAAGTACACGCGACGCTGGAAGCCGTTCGTCGCGAGCAGCCGGCACACCTCGGCCGCCGGAAGAGACAGCCGCATCGATGCTGCGTCTCGCTCGAGCTGGCCCGACGTTCGAACGCTTACCAGGTCCCGTATGGCGGCCGCCTCCGCAGGGTCGCGCAGCCGCGTCGGGTCGAGGACGAAGCGCGCTCCGGACTCCCGCTCCAAGGCGGCGAGGACATCGAGGGTCTCGAGCAGCGCGAGGGCGACGGGCTCGCGATCCTGCGGGCCGAAGGTCGTCCACGCCTCGACGCCGGCTCCGTCGCTCGCCGGCGCAACGGCTAGGTGGCCGCCTTGTCCGAAGCGCCAGACGAAGCGCGTCGCCGCCGCGAGCGTCGTCGCCGACGTGCTCGCCGCCCGAAGCGCCGCGCGGACCTCGAGGGCGTTGCGACGGTGGTCCGTCTGCAGCGTGAAGGCCACCGCGGCGTCGTCGCCGGCGGTCTCCCACGTCTCTCGGAGGAGCCCCGCGCGGAGGCACGCCACCGCGCCGTCGTGCACGCTCATCGCCGCCATCGCGGTGCGCAGCGCGATCGTTCGTGCAGCGCGAAGGATCGGCGCCGCGAAGGTCACCGTCGACGCCGTCACATCACCGAAGAGGGCCGTGAACGACGCTGGAACACCGGCCGCGTTCACATCTTCCACGGAAGCGTCGAAGGCTTCGCCGTCGTCGATGAAGCGGCGCAGGAGCGTGCGGAGCCTGGGCGACGCCCCCGTCGCCTGCTCCACGGCGGCGAGCGCCGCGGGCGCGGCCAGCGCGAGCAGGAGGCGATGGGTGCCCGCGCCAGCCAGCCCCGAGAAGACGCTCAGCCGCACCTGAACGCTGCCGTCCGATGGCGCGTTCGCGCGACCGGAGAGCTCCGCGGCGGTGCCCCAAACGGCTTCACCCGCCGCGCCGACGATCACGACCACGGACGTTCGCGGGCTTGCGGCGAGCGCGTCGGCGGGCACCGTCGCATCGATCCAGCGGCCTTCGGCGAGCAGCGCCGCGAGCGCCGGGACGGCCACGGCGTGCAGGGTGAATGGCGAGGACACCGTCGCGCCGTGCGACGTGAGCACCAGCGCGTCGTCGCCGTCGTCACGGACGTCGAGGGCTCGCGCGGCGAACGGCGCGGCGGCGAGGGCCGAGCGGAGCAGCGCCGGGGCGTCGCTCACGGTGCGAGCAGCAGGACCTTCACCTGGCTCGGCGACACCCGGAGGCCCGGGCAATTGGTGCTGTTCTGCAAGCTCACGGAGGTCATGCGCGTCGCGGGGATGCCGCCGACGAGGACGGTGAACGCGCCGGTGAGATGGCGCCCCGGCCCCATCACCATGCCCGACGCGACGCCGGTCGCGACGCCCGGCGTGTCGCCCTGGCTCGTGACCGTCGTGGTCGCGAGGTGGTGCGCCGGGGTGCACATGAACAGCACGTTGTAGGCCGCGGGCACGCCCAACGGGCCCATGGCCAGGTTCGGATATGGGATCGGCACGGGCGTCGGCGCCGGCGGCGCGGGCGTGAGGCACACGTCGGGGAAGCCGAGGTCGAGGCCCGTCATCTGCGTGTTGGCGAACATGAAGCGCTCCGAGGGTCAGCCGAGGTGAATCTGGTCGCCGTCGATCTTCACGAGCGTCTTCGCCGTGGCCACGAGGTTCGCGGCGTGCAGGGCGAGGGTTCCGCGAAGGCTCCAGTCGGCGTTCTCGGCGCGGAGCTGGTCGAGCTCGGTCACCGTGCGATACGCGCGCTCGAGCTTCTGCGAGAGCCTTCCAACGACCTGGTCGACGGTGCGCGCCGAGAGCTTGAGGTGGTCGAGGCGCGACGCGACGACGCCGCCGGCGAAGGTCACCGCCTCGGCCGCGAGGTCGGCGGCGCGCGTGACCACACCGAGGGAGTCCGCGTCGATGCGAACCTCCCCGCCAGTAAGCACGTCGACGCCGTGTGCGGCAGCCACGGCGACGCGCCCCTGCGGCGCCGCGACGGTGACGTCGCCCGCTCCGGACCACACGGCCGATGGATCCCCGGGGCGCTGGAGCACGGCGATGACGAAGGCCGCGCCGTCGTGCAGCGACGCCATCATCACGCGGTCCCCTTCGCGCGGCTCGACGACGCAGCTCACCGCGCGCGCGGCGCTTCGCTCCTCGCCGTCGGCGGTGCGCACCGCGAGGCCGTCGCGCCCCGCGCGCAGCACCGTGGCGTCCTCGTGAAACGTCGCCGGAACCCTGGTCGTCCTCGTGGGTGCGCTCATCGCGTGCTCCTCGCTCCGTACGGTGATCGAAAATCTTCGGCGGCCGCAAGCGCCTCGTCGTCGCCGAGGGCCCCGGCGCCCCGGCCCATCGCGCCGTCGAGCGACGTGCGATGGAATCGTGCCCGCCGCACCGTCGCGCCGTCGAAGTCGGCCCCGGTCGCGTCGGCGTGGGTGAAGTCGGCGTAGGTCAGGTCGGCGCCGCCGAAGCGCGTGCCGACGCATCGCGCTCGGGTGAATTGTGCCTGCACCGCCGACGCGCCGCGCAGGTCGGCCAGGGCGAGGTCGGCGTCGAGGAACAGCGCGAGGTCCAACGCGCAGCGCGAGAGGTCAGCGCGTGCGACCTTCGCCTCGACGAGCAGGGCCTGACGAAGATCCGCGCCGGCCAGGCGAGCGTCCTCGAGCGTCGCTCCCTTGAAGTTGCAGCGTTCCAGCGTGGCGCCGCGCAGGTCCGCGCCGCGCAGGTCCGCCCCGTTGACCTGGCACGCGACGAAGGTGCACCCGCGCAGGTCCATGCCCGCAAGCGTCGACTCCATGAGCACCGCGAGCTCGAAGCGCGCGCCGTCGACGAGGCAACTTCGCAGGTCCGCACCGGTGACCACGCACGCGCGCACCGTCGCTCCGCGAAGGTCCGCTCGGTCGAGCGCGCAGTCCACGAGCACCGCTCGGTCGAGCGCCGCTCCACCGAAGCTCGCCCCGGAGAGCCGCGCCTCGACGAAGGAAGGCGCGAGGAGGTCGGCCTCATCGAAGCGGGCGCCGCGAAGGTCGCAGCCGATGAACTTCGTCGCCGCGAGCGAGGCCCGGCGGAGCGACGCTCCGGGCAGCGCCGATCGATGCAGCGTGGCGCGTTCGAGGCGCGCGCCGGTGAGGTCGGCGCCGGCCAGGTCGCAGCCGAACAACGTCGACTCGCGCAGGTCGCATCCGCCCAGCAACGCGTCGCGGAGCTTCACGTCCTCGAGGGTCGCCCCCGCGAGCACTGCGCCGGTGAGGTCCGCGCCGCACAGGTCGTCGCCGCGGAGCACCGCACCGTGACGAACGGCGTCGACGAGGGCGTCACGGTCCATCGACGGGACCTCGGGGGGCGAGCACCCGCGCCTGCACCACGAAAGCATCCTCGAAGCGCAGCGGACGCCCCCGAAATCGCGCGAGGTCGGCGCGGAACAGGTTTGCGCCGTCGAGCACCGCGTCCTGCAGCGAGGCCTTGCCGAGCAGCGCGTTGCGAAGGTCGCACGCCGTGAGCACGGCGCGGTCGAGGTTCGTACGGACGAAGCGCGCATCCGAAGCGACCGCGCGGAGCAGCACCGCGTCGGCGAGATCGCTTCCGGAGAAGTCCGAGCCGCGCAGGTCCGCGTCGGCGAGCACGGCTCCACACATGCGGGTATCGCGAACCGTCGCGCTGCGCATCGACGCGCCGCGAAGGTCGATGCCTCCGAGGTCGCAACCCTGCACGACACGCACGTTGTCGGCCTGCGCACCGCGGAGCGAGACCCCTTGCAGGTCGCACTGCACGAACACCGAGCTGGTGAGAGCGACGTCGTCGAAGCGCCCTTCGCGCAGCGAGCACTCGAGGAAGGTGCACTTCACGAAGCGCGCCCCGGGGGCCCGCGCGCGGGACCAGGAGACCTTGCGGAGCAGCAGGCCGTGCGCCTCGACGCCCGCCAGCGATGCCTCGGTGAGGACCGCTTCGGAGAGGTCGCCGCCCACGAAGCGCGCTCCGTCGAGCACCGCGCCGGTGAGGTCGGCGCCGGCGAGCACCGTTCGCTCGAACACCAGGCCGGCCATCTTCGCGCGCACGAGCGAAGCGCCGCCGAGGTTCGCCTCGCCGACGAGGGCACCCTCGAGCCGTACGTCCGTGAGGTCGGCGCGACAGGCCACCGCACGCCAGAGGTTGGCCCCGCGTAGATCGGCGCCGCGCAGGTCCGCGTTGTCGAGAAAGGACCCGCGAAGATCCGCGTCGCGCAGGTCCAGTCCCGCGAGGTCGGCGCCGCTCAGGTCGAGGTCCGCGAGGCTCTGGCGCCGCGCGGCAAGGTCCTTCACGTGCGCCCGTACCGCGTCGCCGTCGAGGCCCTCGCGCCGGGCCGCGGCGTCGAGGTGATGCGCGTGCGCCCGATAGACCTCGCGTAGCTGGTCCTCGGCATGGATGAGCCGGGCCTCGAAAGCGGGGTCGTCGAGCAGCGCGTCGATCTCCGGCGACGAACCACCCATCGACCTGGCCCGCGTCCGCAGCGCCTCCAGCCTCGCCATTTCCAGCCGCGCCTGGAAGCGGATCGGATGCCTGCGCGGCGATGCGCCGAAGGTCGCTTCGAAATCGATGCCGTGCGTGGCGCAGGCTGCGCGAACCGCGCTCCAAGCCTCTTCACGCCGGCTCTCGCCGCGCGCGCGGTGCTCGTCGAGGAGCCGCTGGGCATCCTCGAGCACCGTGCCGACGTCCGCGGCCGAAGGCGGCACGCGGTCCTCTACCGGAGGGAGGAACGCGCTCGGGTCGAGGCCGTGGCGCACGAGGAGCTCCCGTGCGCGCTCGGGCTCGCGCTGCGCCCGCCGACGGAGGTTCTCGACGACGAAGCGCTCGCTGTGCACCGCGGCCTCGATGCGATCGCCGGTCTCCAGGGGCGCCGGCGTCGCGCCTCCGCGAGGCTCCGGGAGGAGATCTTCGTCGCGGAGCAAGTGCGCGAAGCCCCGCGCGCGGTCCATCCGGGCGTCGCGGACGGAGCGGTAGTGCGCGGCGTCCTTCGGTGCGTCGAGGTGCTCGAGGGCGACGAGCAGGTCGGCGACGTCCGCGGCGTCGTCCTCGGCGATCTCGACGAGACCTCGGAACACGAGGGCCCCGCGCGCGAGATTCGGCAGCAGGTGCACCGTGTCGAGGCGAAGCCCGACCTCGCGCCACGCCTCCGCGACGCCACCGCGAAGCGTCACGAAGCACCGCGCTCCGACGCCGGGCAGCCGGGTCTCGAGCAAGGGGTGATCGCGGTGCAGGTGCTCGAGCCGCACGACCTCGTCGCCGGCCCAGAACCCCTGCGCGTGCTGGTCGTCGAGGGCCACGTTGAAGAGCCCGAGATCGATGTCGTCGGCGAAGCCCGGCGCTTGCGTTCGCAGCCACCCCGCGTCGTACGTGCCGAGCCGCGACGAGCGCTGCGGCCATGCGAAATCGAGCGCTCCGAAGCCGGCGGGCGCGGGCTGATCGCCCACCGCGGTGATGCGCCG
Organism: uncultured delta proteobacterium; assembly: GCA_903845045.1. Classification (GTDB taxonomy): domain Bacteria; phylum Myxococcota_A; class Polyangia; order Polyangiales; genus SCUS01. Next base: position 12,224 of record CAIMWA010000135.1, read on the forward strand.
CTCGGGGTGCTCGACGTTGGGAAGGCGGTGCACCGCGACGCCCGCCTCCATCGTTGGCGACGACCCGCGGCCGAGCGGGTTGGGCGCGTGCGCGGGTCCGCCGAAGGCGCGGCGCCAGTCGAGGGGCATCTCCACGAAGGGCTCCGGAGACGTCATGGCGCCGCGCTCCCAGCGCCGGTCGCCGACGACGAGCACGCGCTTGTCGACGTCGCCGACGACGGCGCGGGCGAGGAGCGCAGCGCAGGGCACCCCGCCGGGGGCGTAGGCGCTCCCGGTGACGAGAAACTCCCCGCGGAGCTTGGGCATGGCCTCGTCGAACACGGCGCCCGGCGCAGCGGCGCGCGCGACGTCGGTCCACAGCGCGACGTCGGGGAGCAGGCGCTGCGCCGCGGCGACGTCGAAGTCGAAGTACGCGAGGACGCCGACGGCGAACCAGCACCTTCCCTGGTGCTCGAACGGGCGGCAGAGAACGCCCGCGCGCATCGGCTTCAACGTCTTCATCAGGCCTTCACATGAAGCGCGGCGACCTCGAACTTGAGCGCGTGCGTCCCGATCTTCAGCGAGCGCTCGTCGCTGTGGATGGCCCCCGAATCGAGCTTGAACGCCGCGAAGCCGATGGACGCCCCGACGGCTTCGACGGACACGCCCTTCACCGAGACGCCGACGCCCACCGCCTCGAACTGCAACCCCGTACCGCCGATCTTCGAGGCCGCCCAGTCCGAGCTCTCGGCCGCGCACTTCATCCACTCGGAGTGGAGTTCGTGATGGGTCGTAGGAGCGAGGATCGTGACGCCCCCCGGCGCGACGCACGTGTAGCCCGCGGGGGCATGGATGAACACGCCCGCGGGACTCGTGATGTTCAAGCCCGACGAGATCGTCACGTTCACCGCACCGTTCACCGTGGCCGTCGTCGCGCCGTTCACCGTCGCCGTGCACGCCCCGTTGACGGTGCCGGTCCGCGCGCCGTCGACCATCGAGATCTCGCCGCCGTTCACCGTCGAAGTGCGGCCGCCGTTGACGACCACCGCGTCGCCTCCGGTGATCGACTGCGCGCGTCCGCCCTGGATCGTCTGCGCGAGGCCGCCGGTGATCGTCTGCGTGCCGCCCGCGGCGAGGGTCTCGGTCCAGTGCCCGTTCACCGTCGTCGTCTGCGTCGCGTGATACGTCTCGGTCACGCTGCCGATGACGTCCTCGGTCATGGCGCCGCCCACGGTGCGGTCGTGTCCGCCGCCGGTGTGGATCAAGCCCGTGCCGTCGGTGCTCGACACGTTGTTGTGCGTCGCGCGCCCGTGCACCGCGCCGAGCGACACGAAGGTCGACTCCGTGGGCGACGACAGCTCCGCGTACTGGGCCCCGGCGAGGTCCTCGAAGGCGAGGCGGTTCTCGCCGCCGGTGAGAAGGATGTTCATCGTGGCGTTCGCGTCGGTGACCGGCGAGGGCGTCGACGCGTTCGGTGCGGCACCGGCGATGACCGGCTGGTCGGGATCGCCGCCGAGGAACACCAGCATCACCTCGGTGCCCTTGCGCAGCGGAAAATGCGCGCCCTCGGGGCTCCCCGCGTGCGGCTGGATCATGCGTACCCAGGTCGACGCGCGCCCTCCGTCGAGGTCGCTCTCGTCGAAGCGGAGCTTCACCTTGTAACGACCGTGGTCGTCGAGCTGCGCGTACTCGCTCGCCGCGGGGCCATCGACGGTGCCGCTCTCGACGCCGTACACCCGCGGCCATGGCGTGCGGCTCGGCGCGCGGAACTGCACCGAGTCTTCCAGCGCGCTGAACGTCGCCTCGTACGCACGCTCGTCGCCCGCGGGAAGTCCGAGCAGCGCCCGCGCTTCGGGAACGCCCGCGATGTCGTAGCCGCGGTGCTCCACGGAGACGGCGACATAGCCGCGGTCGAGGGTCGCACGGGGATGGTCGACGAGCGCGAAGCCGTGCCCCGCCTGCAGCGATCGAACGGTCGCCCGGCCTTCGTAGACCTTCTGCGTCGCGGCGATCTCCTGGGCGCGCACGCCGGCGAGCCGTCGGCCGTCCTGGGAGGTGTGAAAGTGCTCGCCGAAGCGGCGAACCTCACCGTGACCACGACGGTCCACGGGCGCGGCGCCGGACACGTCCATCGTCGGCAGCGCCGGGTCGAAGTCGCGCAGGAGCACGTCGCCGGGTGCCGCGCGCCGTCGCACGGAAAGCGCCGTGACGGCCTCCAGTCCGCTGCGCACGTCCGCCGAGGCCGCGAAGCGCAGGGGGCCCTCGGCGGCCGGCGCGTACGGTCGCGCGTCGGTGATCACCAGCGTCTCGGCCTCGTCGCCGTGCTCGAAATGGAAATAGAGGCCTTCGCGCTCCATCCATCGCGAGACGAAGGCAAGGTGGCTCTCGCGGTACTGGCACACGTGCTCGAGGGGCCGGTACGACCGCTGAAGGCGGAACGCGACGTCGCGGAGTCCGCCCTCGCGCAAGGACTTCTCGAGCACCGCCGGGAGCGCGTCGCCCACGAAGACGCGGCTGCGCTCGGACAACGACAGGAACCACAGCCGCGGAACGAGCACGAGGCGCACGACGGCCGCGCCCCCGAGCTCGTGCTCCAGCGAGGCCTCGCAGATCGCGCCGTGCCATCGGCGCCGGGTCGCGCCGTCGGCTCCGAGGATCTCGAGCGTCGCGCGAGAGCCGATGACCGCGTCGAAGGTCGCGTCGTCGTGCGCCGCGTGCGGCATCGACGCGAACACCTCGAAGCGGAACGGCGCCGAGAGCTCCTCGCGGCCGTGAAAGGCGAGAACGCGAAGGGTTCCCGGGAGCGCAGCCCCGCGCAGCGCATATGAGTCGACGTGCGGCATGACCGATCCTCCTCTGGAGCGGGTACATCGCGGACGCTAGCCGACGCGGCGGCGCGGCGATACTGGTCACGACCCTTGCGAAGGCGGGTACGTCACCCCCACCCGGCGGGCGCCGGGGTGGGTTCACCATCGCGCGAATTGAAGGTAGGGATGCGCCTCCGCGGCCGCCGAGCGCGCCTCCCGCGGTGACCGACCAAGCCGACGCCGTGCCCCGTTCCCCGTGGATTCATTCGACCCGCGCAGTGCTCCTCGCCGCAATTCCTGCGGCGCTGGTGTTCGCGTTGCGCCCGCGCGGGACGCCGCCGTCGTCCACGGTGGCGCGGGTCGTCCCCATCGCGGCCGAGGCGCGTGACGCCGTCGACGCCGCCGTCGCCGACGCTTCCCGCGCTGCGCTCCCGACGATGCCGGTGGGGCCTCCGCCGACGCAGGTCATCGCCCTCGCGGGCTGGACGCCGGTGCGCGCCGAGCCGCGCCGAGACGCTCCGGCGCTGGGATATCTCCGCGCGGGCGGCGTCGTCGACGTGGTGGGTCCTTCGCCGGGCCGCGACGGCTGCGTCGTGCATCGCGAGCACCCCAACGGCGGGTGGTACCCCGTTCGCGGCGGCGGCTTCATGTGCGTCGGCGGAGCCTTCGCGGTGCCGGCCCCGTCGCGTGGCTACCGAGCGCCGACGCAGCCCGACCTGCGCGCGCCGATGCCGTATCCGTACGCGGTGAACTACGGCAGGACGACGATGTATCGGCGAGTTCCCACGCTCGCCGACCTGCACGAGTTCGAGCCGTGGCGCTTCGCCCACGCGACGCCCGACGGCGGCGCGATGGAGGCGGACGCCGCGGTGCCATCGACGTCCCCGCCGCCCGCGACGGCCGAAGCCGGCGACGGTACCGATGCGCGCTCGGCGAGGCGCGTCGTCGAGGTGCGCGACGCGGGTCCGCCCCGGCTCTCGGACCTCGCGGGAGACCGCGGCGGCCCGGTGATCCGGCAGCTCCTCGGCGGAATGTACGTGGCGCTGGACCGGCTGATCCACGAGGCGCCCGCCGGCGAGTCGTACTGGCGCACGCAGAGCGGGGGCTTCGTGCGGAGCGGGCGGCTCTCGGCGGTGCGGCACTGGTCGCCGTTCGAAGGGCAGGTGCTCGACGACACGCACCACCTGCCCATGGCGTGGATGGTGAGCGAGACGGGCTGGGACTACGTGCCCAACGCGAGCGGGACGGCCGTGTCGTCGCACCACCGCCTCGCGCGGCTCACCCCGGTTCCGTTGGCCGACGAGGCTTCGCTGCACATCGGCGGACAGATCTACTACCGCAGCACCGACGGCCGCGCGGTGAGCTCGCGCAACGTCCGGCGCGCCGCGCTCCGGCCGCCGCCGCCGGGGGTGGGACCGACGGAGAAGTGGATCGACGTGGACCTCGACGAGCAGGTGCTCGTCGCCTACGAGGGCGCGCGCCCGGTGTTCACGACGCTGATCTCGTCGGGTCGACGCGACCCGAACGGCGACGGACAGCACAACTTCGAGACCCCGACGGGAAGCTTCCGCATCCAGTCGCGGCACATCACCGCGACGATGGACGGCGACACTGCCGGCGACGGTCCGTACAGCATCGAGGACGTTCCCTGGGTGATGTACTTCCAGGGGTCCTACGCGCTGCACGGCGCGTTCTGGCACGGGTACTTCGGGTGGCGCATGTCGCACGGCTGCGTGAACCTGAGCCCCGCCGATGCGCGCTGGGTGTTTCTCTGGGCGGACCCGCCGCTGCCCGCGGGATGGCACGGGGTGTACGCGCGGGCCACGCAGCCGGGTGCCCGCGTCGAGCTCCGGCACTCGCGCGCCAACGCTCCCGAAGAGGGGCGCCCCGCGAACGCCGCGCACGCGATTCCGGTCGTGCGCGACTGACGTTCAGAACAAGTCGCCGAGGCGACCCGCGAGGGCGTTGCGACCGAAGACCGTGCGGAGTCCGCGCATCGCGGCGCCGTCACGGAGGGGGCCGTACGGCGGCCAACCCGGATCTCGCGCGGGCATGGCCATGGCGGGGCCGCTGCGGTGCTGCACGCGGCACATGCGCAGGAGCCCGTCGGGACCGTGGAGCGCGCCGCCGCAGCCCGGGGTCGTCGCGTCGGCGGGAGCGTCGACGGCGGACTCCGCGGCGAACACGTCGTCGTGGAGCACCACCGACGCATCGAGCCCCGCGGCCAGCGCCGCAGCGCGCTCCCGCGACTCCGTGAACACATAGGCGAAGGGCCCGCCGGCGCCGTCGTTGGCGAGCGCGAGCGCGTCGGCGTGGGACGCGGCGGTGAGCACCGGGAGCACTGGACCGTGCAGCGCCTCGCGGGCCGCGCGAGCGTGCGGAGCGACGTCGGCGAGCAGCGTCGGAGCGAACCACGACCCTGGTCCGCCGCCATGTGTGAGCCGCGCCGACGCGCGCAGCGAAGCGCCGCCGTGCACGGCCTCCTCGACGACGACCCGTAGCATCGCCGCACGCGACGGATGGAGGCACGGTCCGAGGTCCACCGCCTCGCGCGCCGGGTCGCCCACGCGAAGCGACGCGACGAGCTCGGACACCCGCGCCACGAGCGAAGGCACCAACGCGGCGTGCGCGACCACGCGCTCGACGGCATCGCGCCGCTGCCCCGCGTGAACGAAACGCCCAGCGACGATGGCCCGCGCGACGCGCTCGAGGTCCGCATCGGCGCACGCGAGCAGCGTCGTCTTGCCGGCGACGGTGGTGACGTGCGGCACGCCCTCGCGAGCGCACCGCATGGCCACCCTTCGCGCGGCGTTGCGCGAGCCCACGAAGGCGGCGAAGCGAGCGCCGGTGTCGATGAGCGCGTCGGCGGCCTCGCGGTCTCCGGCCACCACCGAGAGCAACCCCGACGGAAGCCCCTCGCGGAGCGCGATCTCCACCGCGCGCACCGCCGGGAGCACCGCGCGCAGCGACGGCTTCCACACCACCGCGTTGCCCGCGAGCAGCGCCTCGAAGGCGATGGTGAGGGGCTCGGCGAGCGCGGCGTTCCACGGCGAAAACAGCGCCACGACGCCGTGCGGACGGTAGGCCACGGCGCCGCTTCGATGCGGGCGCAGGTGCGGCGAGACCTCGTCGTCGGCGAGGGTCTCCTCCGCGCGCTCGGCGTACCACTGGCCCGCGTCGACGCACGGGAGCACCTCGCGGACGATGGCGTCGAAGCGGCAGAGACCTTGCGCGCGTTGAAGGGTCATCGCGAGCGACGCGGCTTCGGCGACGAGGGCCTCGGTGACCCGTCGAACCATCGCCGCGCGCGCCGCGACGGGCTCCGCCGCCCAAGCTCGCTGGGCCTCTGCGGCGGCGCGCACGTGCTCGGCGGCACCGCCGGCATCGACGCGCTCGAGCACCGCGAGCGTCTCGCCGGTGCACGCATCGGGAACCACGATCTCGGTCCGGGGGTCGGCGGGCGCGATGGGCTCCATGCGCGTCGTCGATGCACCGCGGCCGCCCGGCGGGTCAACTCCCCGGCGGCGTTGCGCGATCC
>CAIMWA010000136.1 GCA_903845045.1 uncultured delta proteobacterium
CGCTCGAGTCCAACGCCACCGACGAAGGGCGCGCACGGAACCGCCGCGTCGAGTTCCACGTCGTGCCCGACGCCGCCGCGGCGCCCGCTTCGCCGCCGGCAGCGCCGGGAGCCCCCGCGGCTCCTTCGACGCCTCCAGCAGCCGCGCCTGCTGCACCGGCGGCGCCTGCCGCGGCCCCTGCGGCCCCTCCCGCAACGCACTGATCCGACTGACGGTTTCTTGGCACCCCGCCGTGGCGTCGGCTACCGGCGGTGCATGCGACGAACGCTCGGCACCCTGGTCTCGGCGCTCCTTCTCGTTGCGTGCGACGGCACGCCGGGGGCACGTCTCGGCACCTACGCCGTCACTGCCACCATGGTGCAGAACACCTGCGGCACGCAGGTCGGCGACTACGCCGCTTCGGCCACGTTCAACGTCGTTCTCTCGCTCGACCGCGGCGTGCTGAGCTGGACCCCGACCGGCGCGACCTCGGCCACCGGCGCGTACGACAGCTCGACGCACGCCTTTCGTCTGGACCAGACGACCTCGACGCAGGCCGTTGCGCCCAACCGCGCGTACCAGACGCCTGGCTGCATCATCGATCGCGTCGACTCCGTCGCCGGCACCATCGCCATCGCCGGCGACGCCGGCACCACGCAGCTCACCGACGTCGACGCCGGGCCGCTCGCGGGCGCCTTCACCGCAGACGAGACCATCGGCTACGGCAGCGAGGCCGGCAGCGACTGTACCCCCGTCGTGGGCGTGAACCCGGGGCAGGTGCTCGCGCTCCCCTGCACCATCACGTACCACATGACGGCCACCCGCACCGGGCCCTGAGCGTCGTCAGTCGTCGCCGGAGTGGTCGGGATCGCGGAGCTCGACGACCTCGGCGCCCCGCTTCTGCGCCAGGATGATCAGCTCCCGCGACGAGGGCCCGAAGAACGCGCCGGGCGTGCGGAGATGGCCGCTGACCTCGAGGATGCGGAACCCGGACTCGTGCAGCAGCTCGCCCAGCTCGTGCAGCGAGTAGAGCCGAACGGAGTACTCGACCTCGCGCTGGCGTCCGTCGTCGAAGATCACCGTGCGCTTCACGTTGAGCCGCGAGGTGATGTAGTTCACCGCGCTCTCCTCCATGCACACGCAGCCGTCGCCCTCGAACCAGGCCATGGCGGGCTGCGACTGGATCGCGTGATCGCGGTTCACGACCTGTAGGAGGAAGGTGCCGTTGTCCTTCAGCGACCGGTGCACCCGCGTGGCGACGTCGGCGTTGCGCGCGTCGTCGAAGAACCCGAAGGACGAGCCGATGCAGTACGCGGCGTCGAAGCACTCCTCGTACTCGATGGCCTGCATGTCGCCGAGGGCGAACACCGGCTGTCGAGGAGCTCCGAGAGCGAACGTCTGCGCGCGCTGGACCATCGTCGGCGACAGGTCCACGCCGGTGACGTCGTAGCCGCGGCGCGCGAGCTCGAGCGAGTGCCGGCCCGTGCCGCACGCGAGGTCGAGCACCGCGGCGCCGGCCTCGACGCCGAGGGCGTGCTCCACCCAGTCCGACTCGACGGCGACCTGCTTCTCGTCGAGGCGAGGCACGGTGCGCAGGTAGTCGTCGTTGAAGAGGTCCTCCCACCAGTGACGGCGGCGCCGACGCTGCTCGGGGACCGTGACGGCGGCCGCACGGGACGGCGGCGGAGGAGGAGCGCCGGGCTTGAGTCGAGGCGCGTCGGGCGGCGGCGGCGGCTGCTTGCTGGACGGCTTGCCGAGCGCGTCGGGCCCCACCGGCAGCGACGCGAGGTCACCGAGCAGCGCGAACGCCGGATCGCTCAGACGCCCCACCTGGATCTCGTCGTCTTCGACGGAGAGCACGACGTCGTCCTCGCCGTGACCGGCGGACGCAGCGGGCTTCGGCGCTCGCGTCGGCGTGGCCGCAGGAATCGGCGGCAGCGTGGGGGCCGAGAAGATCGACGGCGCAGCCGGGGCGAGCGTCGGGGGCTTCGAGGGCTTCGGCGGCGGACGCGGCGGTGGCGGTCGGCTGGGTCGCGCCGCAGGAGGCTCGAGGGGCACCACGCGCTCCTCGATCGCGGGCGACGTCGGAACCTCCGTCAGCACCGGCAGCGCCATCGGCGAGGGCGCCGACGCGGCCGGCGGAATCAGGGACGACGACCCTTCACCGAAGGGCAGCGAAGGGCCGTCCGAACCCACCTTGCGGATGCGTCGGCGGACCACCCGCATGCCGTGCAGCGAGCCGTCATCGGAGCGCGTCGTCGCCGCCGTGAACGCCGCGTCGCCGACGAGGACGGCCACCTCGACGTCGTCGCTGGCCGTGATCTCGACGTCTGCCAGCACGTCGAGTCCTCCCGGCGGCGAGGCGAGGGCGGGCTCGCGGTCGAGGTCCGGAAGGTCGTGCGCCCCGTCGGCTTGGGCCACCGGCGCGGCGACGTCACCCAGGATGCGCACCGACCGCCGACTCTTGCGCGCTCCGCGTACATCGTCACCGGTCGGCGGCTCCGAGAGGCGGAAGCGAGGCGGGTCCAGGGTGCGTTCCTTCATTCGGCTCAGGCCTCCGCCGCAGCCGTCGCTCGGAGCACGGCGTCGCCTACACGCACCACCGTCGGCGTCGTCGCCGCGGCTTCCCATCGCCTCGCGGCGGTCGCCCCGAGAAGCACCACCACCGTCGATCCAAGCTGAAACGCACCCAGCTCCTCGCCCTTGGCGAGCACCGGCCCTTCGCTCGCCGCGAAACGCCGCTCGGTGGCCTCGCCGCCCAGCGCAGGGCGCGGCGGAGCATCGACGGTGAGCGTGATGCCGCCAACGACGAAGGCACCGACGAACACCACCGCCGCGGGACCGACCGCGGTGTCGAGGTGCACCACCACCCGCTCGTTGCGCGCGAAGAGCCCCGGCGCCATGCGCACGCCCATCTCGTTGACCGGGAAGAGATCCCCGGCGACGTGGCGGATGCGCCGTACGGTGCCCGCGACGGGGCTGTGCACGCGGTGGTAGTCGCGCGGCGACAGATACACGATGAAGTATTCGCCGCCCTCGTAGGCTCGCGCGGCCTCGGCGTCGTCGAGCAGCGCCGCGGCGTCGTAGGCGTGGCCCTTCACCGTGAAGCGCCGCCCGGCGTCGATGGGACCCGCGGCGTCGAGGCGACCGGCGGCTGGCGTCCCCACCACCGCGGGATCGGCGTCGATGCGGTGCACTCCGTCGCGCAGCTGCCGCGTGAAGAACTCGTTGAACGTGCGGTAGCCGCCGGGCGGAACCACCGCCTCGTGAAGGGCGACGTCGTAGGCGCGGGCGTAGAGCGCGAGGATCGGCCGCAGCACCGGCCCAGGAATACGGGCCTCGGTGAACGAGCCGAGCGCGCGGGTGATCCTGCCTCGCGGGAGGAGGTGCAGGATGCGGGCAGCGGCGCGCGACGCGAAGGGGACACTCGGCATGGGCTAGGTGCGTCTGCGACGCTGCGACGAGGCTAGAATGCGTCGCGAAGGCGGGTCAACAGCCGATCGTCGGGCGCCCGGCTCCCGAGGGAGGAGGGCGCCCCATCGCGGCGTCGATCAGACGTCGTAATAGAGGTGGTACTCGTAGGGCACCGGGCGCAGACGCACCGGGTCGAGCTCGCGCTCGCGCTTGTACTCGACCCACGTCTCCACGAGGTCCTTCGAGAACACGTCGCCCTTGAGGAGGAACTCGTGGTCGGCCTCGAGGGCGTCGAGCGCCTCGCCGAGGGAGCCCGCCACCTGCGGAACGTTCTGAAGCTCCTCGGGGGAGAGCGAGTAGATGTCCTTGTCCAGCGCATCGCCCGGATGGATCTTCTTCTCGATGCCGTCGAGGCCCGCCATGGTGAGCGCTGCGAAGGCGAGGTACGGGTTGCAGCTCGGATCCGGGAAGCGGACCTCGATGCGCTTGGCCTTCGGCGACGGCGAGAACATCGGGATGCGGATCGACGCCGAGCGGTTGCGCGACGAGTAAGCCAGGTTCACCGGCGCCTCGTAGCCCGGAACCAGCCGGCGATAGCTGTTCGTCGTCGGGTTCGTGATGGCGTTGAGGGCCTTGGCATGCTTGAGAACGCCGCCGATGTAGAACATCGCCATCTCGCTCATGCCCGCGTAGCCGCCGCCCGCGAAGAGCGGCTTGCCGTCCTTCCAGAGCGACTGGTGACAGTGCATCCCCGAGCCGTTGTCGCCGAAGAGCGGCTTCGGCATGAAGGTCGCCGTCTTGCCCGCGCGCTTGGCGACGTTCTTGACGATGTACTTGAACCAGAGGGTCTTGTCGGCCATGCGCACGAGCGAGTCGAACTTCATGTCGATCTCGCACTGGCCGCCGGTGGCGACCTCGTGGTGGCTCGTCTCGACCTCGATTCCCGCCGCCTCGAGGGCCTCGACCATCTCGGTGCGAAGGTCCATCAGCGTGTCGTGCGGCGACACGGGGAAGTAGCCTTCCTTCGAGCGGATCGTGTAGCCGAGGTTGCCGCCCTCGCGCTTGGTGCCCGAGTTCCAGTGCGCCTCGGCGGAGTCGACCTGGAAGTAGTTGTGGTTCTGCTTCACCTCGTAACGGACGTCGTCGAAGACGAAGAACTCCGCCTCGGGCCCGAAGTAGATCGTGTCGGCCAGGCCCGTGGAGCGCACGTAATTCTCGACCTTGCGGGCGATGAAGCGCGGGTCGCGGTCGTAGCTCTCGCGGGTGATGGGATCGATGACGTTGGCGATGAAGCTCACCGTCGGCCGGGCCATGAACGGGTCGAGCGTCGCCGTCGAGGCGTCCGGCAGCAGGAGCATGTCGGACTCGTTGATGGCCCGCCATCCGCGGATGGAGCTGCCGTCGAAGCCGAAGCCGTCCTCGAAGGCCTCCTCGGTGATGCGGTGGAACGGCACGCTCGTGTGCTGCCACTGACCGAAGAGGTCGCAGAACTTCAGGTCGGCCATCACCGCGCCGGCCTTCTTCCCCAACTCGATCGCCTCAAGGTGCTTCTTCGTCGTCATGGCGGTGTCCGTCGTCTCCAGTGCGTCGTCAGATGGCGTCGTGGCCGCGCTCGCCGGTGCGGATGCGCACGGCCTCGTCGATCGGAATCACGAAGATCTTCCCGTCGCCGATGCGGCCAGTGCGCGCGCTACGCTCGATGGCGTCGATGACCGCCGCCACCTGCTCGTCGTGCACCACGACCTCGATCTTCACCTTGGGCACGAAGTCCACGACGTACGCACTGCCGCGGTAGACCTCCTTGCGCCCGCCGGTGCGGCCGAAGCCCTTCACCTCGGTGACGGTCATGCCCTGAACTCCCACCTCGGAGAGGGCATCCTTGACCTCGTCGAGCTTGAACGGCTTGATGATCGCCTCCACACGCTTCATCGGGGTGGGCGCCTTGTAGGACCATTCTTCGTAAACGGATCGTAAACGCATCGCTCGGCGCCGGGCCGTCGCGCTCGCCCCTATACTGGCGCCTCTCATTTCACCGTCCCGGAAGGAACCGCCGTGATGTCCCGTGCAATTGCGCTCTCCGGTGTGCTCGCTTCGCTCGCGCTCGGCGCCTGCTCCGGCGACACGCTCCCGGTGTTCTCCGACGGCGGCATCATGGACGCGCCGGAGGCCGAGGTGGCGGTGCGGGTCTACACCGACGTCAACCACCCCGAGGCGCGTGGCCGCATGTGCGAGCGCAGCGAGCAGTGCGACGACGGCGTGGCGTGCACCATGGACTACTGCGCCAGCGACGGACGCTGCGCCAACGTGCCCGACACGTCGCGCTGCGACGACAACGTCTGGTGCAACGGCCAGGAGGTCTGCGACGCCCGTCGAGGCTGCGTGCGCGGCGCGCCGGTGACCTGCGACGACAACGACGGCTGCACCACGGACCGCTGCGACGAGACGACGCGCGGCTGCGCCCACGAGCCTAGGGACTTCGACCACGACGGCGATCCCGACATCGCCTGCCAGTCCGCGGCGTGCGCCGACGCCGGCGTTCCCGACGGGGGGGCCATCGCCGGGGCTTCGTGCGTCGACGAGGTCGCGCTGCAGCGGGGGGGGCAGTGCTGGATGGGGCGCTACTGCGACGACCGCGATCCGCACGTCAGCGGGTGCCTCCCCGAGATCTGCGGCGACGGCATCGACAACAACTGCAACGGCCTCGTCGACGCGGCCGAGCCCGGCGGCTGCCAGCGCGCGCCCTACGACCGCTGCGACACGCCGCTCGACGTGTCTGCCGGCGGGCGCTTCAACGTGAGCCTCGCCGGGACCGTGGGCGACTACCCGTTCCGCTGTGGCGGCGGCATGCTCGCGCGCGACGTCGTGCTCCGGCTTCATCTCGACGCCCCCCGGGACGTCGCCGTCAGCGCGCAGTCGGCGTCGGGCTTCAGCCTCGTCTACCTCGAGGTCGAGGACGTTTGCGGCACGAGCGACGCAGCGCAGACGCGCATCTGCACGCTGGGCTTTCCTTCGCTGTGGCGCACGCACAGCCTGCCTGCGGGCGACCACTTCATCCTCCTCGGCGGCAACGCGGGCTCGACGGGGACCGAGGCGACGGCGCGCGTCGACGTGACGCTCACGGACCCGACGCCGATCGCGCCCAACGACACCTGCGCCGCTCCGACGGAGATTCCGCCGGGAGGCGGGACGTTTCATGGCGACCTCATCGGCGCGACGGACGACGTCTCGACGCAGTGCGGAGGGGCGTCGCCGGACGCGCTCTACCGGCTCACGCTGACGGATACCCGCGACGTGAGCGTGACCCTCGTCGGCAGCGGCACCGACTCGGTGACGGCATCGCTCGTCGACGCCTGCACGCGCAGCCCGCACACGGTTCGTTGCATCGCCGGGGCGACGGCTTCCTTCGTCGCGCACCAGGTGCCTGCAGGGACGTACTACGTGGTCGTCGAGGGCAGCGCGACGCCGGCCTACACGCTGACCGTGGCCACGCCCGCGCCGACTCCGCCGCCGGCCGGTGACACCTGCGCCACGGCGCTCCCGCTGACGGTCGGGACGGTCTCCGGCTCGCTGGCGTCGTTCGGCAGCGACCAGCCCGTGACGTGCAACCCCGGCAGCGCGCGCGACGCCGTCTATCGCTTCACGACGACCACCACCCAGGACGTCACGGTCACGGCGACCGGGGGTGCGAGCGACTACTTCTACGTTGCCGTCGCATCGACGTGCGGCGACCTCTCGACGGAGCGCGGGTGCCGCGCGGGCGCTCCGGGTCGCGTCACGCTTCGCGGCCTCGATCCCGGCACTTACTACGTGATCGTGCGGAGCTCGAGCGCTTCGACGTACACGCTCCAGCTCGACACGCGCGACTCCGTGGCCCCGACGGCGGTGACCGGCAACGACACCTGCGCGACGGCCCAGGCCGTGCCGTCCGGCGGCGGCTTCTTCTCCGGTGACAGCACGCCGCTGATGCACGACTACGCACCGCCTTGCGTGAGCGGGACCATGGCTCCCGACGCGGTGTTCCGCTACCACCTCTCGGCGCGCAGCCGGGTGCTGTTCTCGACGGAGGGGTCGGCCTTCGACACGGTGCTGTGGGTCACCCAGGCGGACATGTGTCCCGGCTCGCCGATCACCGGTGCGACGACGCCGACGTGCAACGACGACGCCGTCGGGGTCACCTCCGCGGTGACCATCACCCTCGATCCGGGCGACTACTACGCCTACGTCAGCGGGTTCTCGACGGGGTCGCGCGGGGCCTACTACCTCGCCGTGACCCCGACGGCTCCGTAGCCGGAACGCCGCCGGGCGCAGCGATCGCGCGCCGGCACCATCCCTTCGACGCCCTCGATGCTCAGCGGGTCAGGAACGAACCCTGGCCCGCATACGCAGTCCAGTAAGCCTGCCCGATGGTGGCGTAGGTGAAGTGGTTGAAGTCGAAGCCGTGGAAGCGCAGGCCCACGAGCGAGAGCTGGAGGATCGAGCCGGCCGGGAGGTCGGCCAGGCCCATGAGCGTCGACAGGTCCGGGTACTGCACGGCGCGCTCGGCGCCGGGCGCGAAGTGCGTCCACGACCGGCCGTCCCACTGCATGGTGAAGAGCAGCAGGTCCGGCGAGCCGCCGTGGATGTCGAAATGGACCGTGCGGTCCGTCGGAAGCTGTCCGCCGATGGTGGGCATGGTCATCGTCGGGACGCCGAGCCAGCCACCGACACGCACGGTCTCGTCCGGTGACGTGATGCCCGTCAGGACCAGGCCCGTGCACGGCGCCGGGGTGTCTTCGAAGGCGCGCGGGCCGGTGACATCGGCGGACGAGAGGCGGGCGTGCACCGTGAGTCGTGCGTCGGCGAGAGTGCGATCGAAGGCGGGCAGCCCCGAGAGCCGGAACATGCCGCTGTCGAGCCCCGTCGCCGCGGCCTGGGGCATCGGAATGACGCCTTCGCCGCCGACGTCGATGAACGCGTTGAGCGTCAGGTGCGAGGGCGCCTGCGGGTCCGTCGACTCGAGGGCCGCCACCTGCACCGGGGTCTCGTGGTCCAGCGTGATGTTCATGTCGATGGACACGTTCGAGATGGTGGCTCGCGGCGCGCCGAGCACGCTGCGCGCGACGCCCATGACCCAGGGCGTGAACACGACCGAGGTCGACGACCCGATGGGCACCACGTTCTCGATGCCGGCGAGGGCATACACGGCCACCGCGGCGGGGCGCGCCTGGAGCGTGAAGGGGTAGCCGCGGCCGGTGTGCGTCGGGTCGACGACCTGGAGCACCGTGGCGCGCTGCTGCGTGAGCGCGGTCCCGGTCGGGTCGGCGGTGAAGATGTCGGGGCGCGAGACCCAGACGTACGCCACACGCCGAAAGCCCGGGCGCGGCATCGGAACGTTGTACCAGGGGTTCGGCGCGAACTCGTTGGGACCATCCCACACGAGCTCGCCGGTGATGGTCGCCGCGTAGACGGGGCGCTGCATCATCCCCGACCCCGATCCCATGCCGCAGCCCGGGATCATCAGCGGCTGGAGGAAGATCGTCGCCGTGCTCGCGTTGAACGACTGGATCGTCGTCGTCGTGTGGCAGCGCTCCGACGCGGTCACGGTGACCGGGGCGACGAGGTGCGGTGGCGAGAGCGTGACCTCGCCGCGCATGTCGGTCTGCCCCGCGTTCGGCGGGACCGCTCCCGGCTCGTTGTTCAGGAACACGAACGCCGACGGAATGCCCGCCCCGGTGGTCGCATCGAGGACGGTGACCGTGAGGCTTCCGGCGAGGGCGCCGCCCGCGAGGCCGCCTGCGGTGCTGTCCCCGGAGTCGGCGTAGCTGTACGCGTCGCGGAGGGTGATGGTGCCGCTGCCGCTCTCGACGTCGACCTCCACGGAGCCGTCGGGATGGGCCGGCGTCAGGCACGACGCGAGCTCCGGGCTCGTCACGACGACGTCGGTGCACGGGAGCCCGTCGAAGGTGACGTGCATCCCGTCGCGGAACGTCGTTCCGCTGCCGTGAAGGTTCACCCGCGCGTTGCCGGTGGTGGGGCCCGTCGCGGGGTCCACATACACGGCATCGTAATGATAGCCCTGCGGGAGCGTCGCGACCTGCGTGCCGACGGTGACCTCGACATCGACGTCGCCGGGCGTGCCTGCGGGCGTCGACACCGCGATGCGGTTGCGGTCCATCACCTGCGTGTACCGGGGCTGCACGAGGTTGCCGCCGAAGCGCACGACGGAGTCTGCGGTGAAGTTGGACCCGCGCACCACGGCGGCGGTGCCGCCCAGAAAGGACCCGTGCGACGGCTGCACGCCGACGACCACCGGGCGGGCGGGCACGTCGGCGGTCACCACGTCGCGGCGCACCCCGGCATCCCGTCCGGCATCGGCGCCCTCGGGGGGCAGGGAGATTCCGTTGTCGGAGCATCCGGCGGCGACCGCCAGCGCAGCCGCCACGAGCCACGCGCCGCACGGGCCGAGAGCCCCCATCATCGGAGTTCGCATGGAGGCGAGTATCCGTGACGGCCGCCCGCCGGCGCAACCGACGGCCGGCGAGAGCGGAGCGTCGACGGACGCGACACGTTCCGATGTCACGGCGGTCTCCGTAAAAGCCTTTGGAACAAGACGAATGTGATGTGAGCACGCCGTAAAGATTGATGGGTGTCCGAGGGCATCACGATCCATCGATCAATTTCTCGGTCATTGATTGTAAGTCATTGAAAATTCAGATGAAATCTCATCCGCAGAGACCTCGACATGGAACGTTGGGGCGCGAGCGCGAGCCGTCGGGCCGGAGCGGCAGTGCGGTCAGCGGCGAGTGAGGTGAAGGCTGGCGCGGACGAGGTCGCCGCGGCGATCGACGCCGGCTGCGACGACGGCGCCGGCGAGGTCGGCGAGGCCGAAGACCTTCTCCGGGCTCTCGAAGGAGGTGTCGGCGCTCTCGGCGACGAACCACTGGCGGGCGAGGGCGCTCGGGTCGACGCGCCACTCGCCATGGAGTGAAAACGCTGCGTCCCGAACACCCGCTGGGAGGGCGCGGCAGTCGACGACGGCGAGGGCTTCGAAGGGGCCCGGCACCGGACGCAGCGGTTGCGTCGGGAGCGCGAACCACGGGGATTCGACCGCGGCGCGCCAGCGGAGCGAGACCGTCGCGAAGGCGGGTGGTGCGAGCACGCCCTGCGCGAGCGCGCCGTCGAGGCGGACCGTCGCGTGGCCATGAAGTCCGCACCGCACCGGCACCTCGAACACCCCTGCGTTCGTCGCCGGACGATCGACGAGGACGTCGTCGGCCTCGCCGCCGCTCTCGGCACGCGCTGCCCCGAGGAGCGTCGCCGACAGACCGTCGAAGGGGGCCCACTCGGAGAACGAGACGTCCGCGGTCGGAGTTCGCGGACCGAGGCGCTCGACACGGAGGCGACGATCCATTTCGGCGACGAGGCGGCGCCCCTCGGCGACGTCGCGGGAGAGCACGAAGACCAGCAATGGACGCGCGCCTTGCCACCGAAACGCGCCGGCCTCGCCCTGCATCGAAGGGGCGCTGGCAGTGAATCGCACGCCGTTCCAAGCGGGGTCGGTGTCGAGCGCCGCGGCGTGGGCCTGCACCCGGGACCACATCGCGTCGTCGAGGCGCCGCTCCGCGAAATAGCGGCCGTCGAAGGGGAGCATCACGCGTCCGACCCAGACGCCGTAGCCCTCGAGGACGCGCGCGCGAAGCAACGCCGCGAGGCAGCTCGGATCGGCTCCGGCGGTGCACGCCACGGCGCCCGGCGCATCGGGTTGGAACGGCGCGCGGCTGCTCTCGAAGCCGTCCGTCACGATCACCGTGACCGCCCAGGGATCGAGCGGATCGGGCGCCTGGAGGTCCGCGCGCGGGGCCCGCGGCGGACGACGGAGCACGCGATGCAGCGCCGAATTCGCGCCGTGGTAGGTGGCCGGAAGGCGGAGCCGCGGGACGTCGAGGGGGACGTCGCAATGGACGTCCTCGTCGACGGCGCAGCGGCGAAAGGGGTTGTTGACCTGCAGCGCCGACAGCGACGCCTCGATCACCGGTCCGTGCAGCGTCGCGAGCGCCACGGAGCGCTCCGACGCGAACCCGCGAATGCTCTCGGAGACGTCGACGAAGACCTGCGCACCGGCACCCGCTGGCACCGCTGCAACGCCCGTCGGAACGGACGGTCGCGCTCGCCGTGCAGCCGGTGGTGCCGGCGCCGACGAACGCCGCGCGGTGGAGGGGTCGCGACCGCACGCCACGACGCACGCCGCGATGGCGACGGCGCAGCGTTCAGGGATGCGCCGAGGGCGTGGCATCGACGTACTCGCGGCGTTCGGCGGCGGCCTCGACGAGGGCGCCGGCGGCGACTTCATAGCGTTGGTCCCGCGGGCCTCGGACGACGTAGTAGGCGCGGCCTCCCTCGACGGTCTCGCGCAGCTCGGGATCGTCGGCGAGCTCGACGGGCGCACGCACCGCGCCCTGGCGGAGCAGGGCCACGAAGGTCCAGGTGCCGCGCGGACGACCGTCGACGCGAACGCTCCACACGATCTGGCCGCCGCGCACGGCGACGTCGCCCACGGGTTCGCGGTGCACGTCGGAGTAGCAGAGGCAGTACCGCACGCCGGGCGGCAGCACGCACGGATCGCCCGCCTTCGCGTGAGGACAGCGAACGCCGACGCGAACACCGATGCGTGCTGGAAAGTCGCTCACTCGATGGTCCACAGCTTGCGCGCGAGGACCTGTTCCATGAACAGCTCGAGCGGGGAGAAGCGGAACCACCGCGTGGTCTCCGGCGGCACCAGCGGAAGCGGCGCGATGGCGTTGCGCGCGAGCCGTGCTTCGAGGGCGAGCTTCGTCGCCTCGAGCCCCGGATCGATCTTCGACGGCGAAGGAAGGTCCGCCGGCAAGCGGGGCGTCTCGAGCAGCGTGACCTGCGACTTCTGCTCGAGGGGAGCCTCGGCGAAGATGTACCCGTCACGGCGATCGATGACCGGAGGCGCCGCGTCGCTCACGCCGAGCCTCCACCCGGGGCGACGAGCAGCGCCGCGAGGTGCTCCCAGCGCTGCATCGACAGCCACGTGTCCGCCGATACGCCCCGCTGCGCCGCCTGCGCGGCGACCGTCGACCACTGCTGCTGATGCATCCACGCGCTCTGTTCAGGGGTCATGCCGGGCACCGCCAGGGATCGAGTCATCTTCTCCCACTGCTGCGCCGCGAGGAAGCGCTCCGGCGTCTGCGCAGCGAGGCCCGCCTGCGCGGCGATCTGCTGCCAAAGCTGGCGTCGGGCGAGATCCTGCGCCGACGTGCCTGCCTGCGCGGCCTGCGCAGCCAACGAGCCCCACTGCTGCACCAGCGCGAAGGCGATCATCTCCAACGGGAGCGCGACCGGTGCTCCGGGCGTCGGCAGCGGCGGGCCCGCAGGTGCGGCCGGCGGCACGGCAACGGGCGGGGTCGAAGTGGCGACGCCGGGCGACGCCGCGAGCGGAGGCTCGAAGAGCGACGGGTCGTCCTGCGCCGGCGGACCGAACGGGCGGTACCAGGGCACCTGACGCTTCTGGTCGTCGAGCCACACGTCGAAGCCGAGTACGCCGTGGCGCTCCGGCGCGCGGCTGCGGAAAAAGCGGCTGGCGTCCTCGGTGCCGTGGTGCGCGCCGAGGAGTCCGAGGGCCACCGCGGCCTTGCGATGCGAGCCCTCGGCGGTGGCCACGAAGGTCACCTCGAAGGCCAGTCGCGGGTCGAGCAGGTGCACGTCGCCGTCGCCGATCTCCCGCGCGACGGGGGTCTCCTGCAGCAACGCGCGGAGCCGCTCGTACACGCGGTGGGCCATCATCTGCTCGACGGACTTCATGCCGTCGCGCACGAGGTCGCCGAAGCCCCAGCCGTTGCCGAGCAGCACCAGCGAGAATTCGACGACGCGCTTCTGCTCGGGTCCGCGGCTGACCCCGAGTATCCAGCGTCTCTGGGCGCCGGTGCCCGTCATCGAGAACAGGCGGTTGCGCGACAGGTCGAGGGCGCCGGACGCCGTGCGGCCGTGCTCGAGGCACACCCCCGCGAGGACCCGCGCGGCATACTCGACGATGTAACCGATGAACACCCGGGCGCGTCGCTCGGCGGTGGCGCGTCGCGCCTCGACGATGACGTGCGGGGACTCGAGCAGCGAGCGCGCCGAGACGCTCTGGCGCACGGCGCTGGAGAGGCGTGTGTACGAGCCCACCGCCGGCATCACGCAGGACCCGCGGCGATCGCCCTCGCCGGCGCCGACGAGGGAGCGGAGGAACACGCTCCCGCCGAAGAAGAGCGACGAGCTGAACACGTGCGGATGCAGACCGGCGTGGCCCTGCTGACCCTTGCGAGCGAGGGTGTCGTCGACGAGGACCTCGAGCGAGCCTCCGCCGAGGTCGAGGTACACGCGAAAGGCCTTGTCCGAGGAGGCGTGGCCCGCGGCCGCCTGCGCTTCGTCGACGAGCGGCGTCGCGGGGAAGACGAAGTCGGCGCCGGTGAGCTCCTTCAATCGGGTCGCGGCGTCCTCGGCGGCGCGGCGCAGCGACTCGAGGTCGCCCTCGTCGAAGGCGAGGGGAAAGCTGTACGTCGCGTTCACGGTGCGCGGCGCCGTCTCCTCGTCGGCGAGCACCGCGGCGGACGCCATGAGCAGCGCCGCCTCGAGGTACCGCGCTTGCAGCGCCTGCACGAGTTCGGGCCGGGCGAGGGCGCTCTTGTCCTTCTCGACGGCGCGCAGCCACTTGAACTCGCCGACGATCTGCTCCGGGGACACCGACGCCCCGGCGCCTCGGAGGGGGACCCCGAAATCACGGCCGAACGCCAGGCCGCGGATGGCCTCGACGTTCGCGACGTCGGACCAGCGACGCACGCATCCGAGCTCGCTCGGGAGAAGGTCGTGCTGAGGGCCGCTCCAGCCGCCGCCGGGCCACAGGTCGAGGCCGCGCTGCAGCGTCGGCGGACCTCCGTCGACCAGACGCAAGCTCGTCGGGACGCGATCGCGCCCACGCTCGGGTGCGACGCACTGCAGCGTTCCATCCCGGCGCTTCACCGCGATGACGGTGTTCGAGGTGCCGAAGTCGATGCCGACGTTCCAGGTGTCCGAGGGGCTCGCGTCGACCGCTGGCGCGACGGCGAACATCCCTCCGCCGACGACCTCGGTGCCGCCACCCTGCGTCGCCTGCTCGAACGCCATGCTGATCCACGAAGGACGCCCCGCCGTCGTAGCGCCGCAGCACCCCGACGGCCCGCCGTCGCCCTCGCGGCCGGTCTCCTGGTCCAACGGGACGGCGTCGAGCGCGGTCTCGGACAGCGGGCGGCCCTCGGCATCGCACGCCGGAACCCACATCGTCGCGCGCGGTGTTCGTCCCGGCGCGAAGAGCGTCATTCCTTCTTCCGTCGCCGCCTGGAGCGACGCGACGTAGCAGCGCCATGCGTGCGTCGGCCGCCGGAGGTTGGGCCAGAGCTGCAGCGTCACCCCGCGAAACGCGCCGGCATCGGCGTCGCCCGCGTTCGGCGAATACGGGTTGGCCGGGAGCAGGTCGCACTCGTACGTCGGCCACTCGCCTGGGCGGAGACCACGGAGCGGAAGCAGACACTGGTACCGCGCTCGCCCGCGCTCGGAGACGATGCGCCCGAAGCGCTCGGGATGCTCGCGGGCCGCGCGCACCTGCGCCGGGTCGAGGCAGTCGAGGAACTCCGGCCGCACGGGCAGCGCAGGCACGACCCTCGCTCCCGCGGAGACGAAGACCGGGACCGCGCGGAAGCAGATCTGCTCCTTCGTGAGCGGCTCGACCTCGCCTTCGATCCGCAGTTGGAGGCGTCCCACGGCGACGACGTCCGGCGCCCCCGGAGGGCCGCCGTCGCGCCAGCGGGCCCATCGATCGCCGTGGGCTCGAGGAAACACCCGCTCGAGCGCGCGGAGCTTCACCCGGTCGCTGCGGCAGATCGGGCAGAAGAGGCGCTTGGCCGCGGCGCCCTTGCGCGCGAGCACGACCGTCATCTCGACGCGGCCGAGGTCGAAGCCGCAGTGTTCGCAGTGCCGCTCGTGCTCCATCGGCCGACGGCACTGTACCAAACGCCTTGCGTGCAACGGGACTTTCGGGCGCGAGCGCGCCGTTGCGGCCGCCCGCGCGGCGCTGCGTCGAAGAGGGAGGGGAGGAGCGGGCGCGCGGACGCTGGGTCCCACGCGCCCAAGAGAGGGAACGTCAGCCGCCGGCGGTGAGCGCCACGGAGGTGCCTGTGGAACCGCCCGGAGCGGCCGACGGCGCGCCGCCGCCGCCGCCACCCGATCCGCCGCCTGCACGAGTGCAGGTGGTGGCCGGGTCCACCGCCGCCGC
>CAIMWA010000137.1 GCA_903845045.1 uncultured delta proteobacterium
CGTGCAATGAGCGCAGCCCGAGCGACGGCGCAGCCCTCAGGCGCAGGGCATCAGGCGACCGCGCAAGCGCGACCGGCAGCGGGAAGGTCGCGACGTTCATGAAGCGCCACAGCAGTACTCTCGGAAAGGTCCAGGCAACGCTCGACGGCGAACTCGATCGAAGCAACCCCTTCCTCCCCGCGAGGTGCCCCGTGCCGTCCGAGTCATACTACTCCGGCGGGGCACACGTTCGAAGCGGCGGGGCCGAAGGGGCGATCGAGGCGCGGTGGGGCGATGTTCCGTACGTCCGCAGATGATCCAAGGAGAAGCGATGGGATCGGTTATTCAGAGCAACTATCGGGCACGTAAGAATTTCGGCACGATCGCGAAGATCATCGACGTTCCGAACCTGATCTCGATCCAGAAGGCCAGCTACGAGAAGTTCCTGCAGGCCGACACCGACCCCAAGGATCGCAAGGACTTCGGCCTCCAGGGCGTGTTCCGCTCGGTGTTCCCGATCAAGAGCTTCGACGAGACCGCGGAGCTCGTGTTCCGCGAGTACCAGCTCGAGAAGCCGAAGTACGACGTCGACGAGTGCCGCCAGCGCGGCATGACCTTCGCAGCGCCGATCAAGGTCACCATCGAGCTCATCACCTACGAGGGTGGCGGCGAGAGCGGCGAGCGCACGGTCCGCGACATCAAGCAGCAGGAGGTCTACTTCGGCGAGATCCCGCTGATGACCGAGACCGGCACGTTCATCATCAACGGCACCGAGCGCGTGGTGGTGTCGCAGCTGCATCGCTCGCCGGGCGTGTTCTTCGACCACGACAAGGGCAAGACGCACTCGTCGCAGAAGTTCCTCTACAGCGCGCGGGTGATCCCCTACCGCGGCTCGTGGCTCGACTTCGAGTTCGACCCGAAGGACATCGTCTACGTCCGCATCGACCGCCGCCGCAAGCTTCACGCGACGGTGCTGCTGCGCGCGCTCGGGTACACCACCGAGCAGATCCTGAACTACTACTACGACTGCGAGACGGTCTTCGTCGAAGCCGCCGACAAGCTGTCGAAGTCTCTGGAGTTCAACATCCTCGCGGGGCAGCGCAGCTCGGCCGACATCAAGGTCGGCAACGACATCCTCGTGAAGAAGGGCACCAAGTTCACCAAGGTCGCGGTGAAGAAGCTCCGCGACGCGAAGGTCGACCGGATCAACATCGACCGAACCGAGGTCGTGGGCCGCGTCGCCGCGAAGGACATCATCGACCCGGAGACGGGCGAGGTGATCGTCTCGTGCAACGAGGTGGTGACGGACTCGAAGCTCGAGCTCATCGCCAAGGCGAAGCTCAAGTCGTTCAAGGTCCTCTTCATGGACGGGCTCATCGTCGGCAGCTACCTGCGCGACACGCTGGTCCAGGACAAGTACGACGACCCCGACGGCCCCATGGCGGGCTTCGTGCGCCAGAACGGCCAGGCCATCGCGGCGCAGATCGACATCTACCGCAAGCTCCGCCCGGGTGACATCCCCGAGCCGCGCGAGGCCAGCAAGCTCCTCGAGAACCTGTTCTTCAACGCCGAGCGCTACGACCTCTCGAAGGTCGGCCGCCTCAAGCTGAACTACAAATTCTACAAGGACCGCCCCATCGAGAAGCAGCCGCCGCTCGACGCGCAGGTGCTCACCAAGGAGGACATCCTCCTCACGGTCAAGCACCTCATCGAGATCAAGAACGGCCGCGGCGGCGTCGACGACATCGACCACCTCGGCAACCGCCGCGTGCGCGCGGTCGGAGAGCTCCTGGAGAACCAGTACCGCATCGGCCTCGTGCGCATGGAGCGCGCGATCAAGGAGCGCATGGCGATCTCGCCGGAGCTCGACACGCTGATGCCGCACGACCTCATCAACGCCAAGCCCGTCTCGGCGGTGGTGAAGGAGTACTTCGGCAGCTCGCAGCTCTCGCAGTTCATGGACCAGACGAACCCGCTCTCCGAGGTGACGCACAAGCGCCGCCTGTCGGCGCTCGGTCCGGGTGGTCTGACCCGCGAGCGTGCGGGCTTCGAGGTGCGCGACGTGCACACGACGCACTACGGCCGCATCTGCCCCATCGAGACGCCGGAAGGTCCGAACATCGGCCTCATCGCGTCGCTCAGCACGTACGCCCGCGTGAACGAGTACGGCTTCGTCGAGACGCCGTACCGCCGCGTCGAGAACGGCATCGTCGATCAGACCGCCGTGTGGTTCTCCGCCCTCCAGGAGGAGAAGCAGCACATCGCCCAGGCGTCGGCCGCGCAGGACGAGAAGGGTCGCCTCACGGAGAACCTCGTCTCGGCCCGCATCGACGGCGAGTTCAAGATGGTCCCGGCGGACCAGATCACGCTGATGGACATCTCGCCGTTCCAGCTCGTGAGCGTCGCCGCGGCGATGATCCCGTTCCTCGAGCATGACGACGCGAACCGCGCGCTCATGGGCGCGAACATGCAGCGCCAGGCGGTGCCGCTCGTTCGCACCATGGCGCCGATGGTCGGCACGGGCCTCGAAGGCCAGCTCGCCCGCGACAGCGGCGTGTGCGTGCAGGCCAAGCGCCGCGGCGTCGTCGAGACGGCCGACGCGGCCCGCATCGTCGTGCGCGCCGAGGGCAAGCGCGGCGAAGAGCCGGACATCTATAACCTCACGAAGTACCAGCGCTCGAACCAGAGCACCTGCTGGAACCAGAAGCCCATCGTGAAGCCCGGCGAGCGGGTCGAGGTGGGCGACGTGCTCGCGGACGGTCCGGCCTGCGACACCGGCGAGCTCGCCCTCGGCCACAACGCGCTCGTCGCGTTCATGCCCTGGGGCGGCTACAACTTCGAGGACTCGATCCTCATCTCCGAGCGCATCGTCCAGCAGGACATCTTCACGTCGGTGCACATCGAGGAGTTCGAGTGCGTCGCGCGTGACACGAAGCTCGGCAAGGAAGAGATCACCCGGGACATCCCGAACGTCGGCGACGAGGCACTCAAGGACCTCGACGAGAGCGGCATCGTGCGCATCGGCGCCGAGGTGAAGCCGGGCGACATCCTCGTCGGCAAGATCACGCCGAAGGGCGAGTCGCAGCTCTCTCCCGAAGAGAAGCTGCTCCGCGCGATCTTCGGCGAGAAGGCCGGCGACGTGCGCGACACCTCGCTGCGCGTGCCGCCGGGCACCGCGGACATCGTCATCAACGCGCGGGTCTTCGCGCGCAAGGGCACCGAGAAGGACGACCGCGCTCGCGACATCGAGGACGAGGAGCGCGCCCGCCTCGAGAAGGACCGTGACGACGAGATCAAGATCGTCCGCGAGTCCTACCTCCGCCGCGTGCGGAACCTGGTCATCGGCAAGACGACGCAGGGCAAGCTCGTCGACGACAAGGGCAAGGTCCTTCTCGCCAAGGGCGTGGTCGTGGACGAGGCGACGCTGGAGTCCATCCCGCGCAAGCTCTGGTCGCAGATCGCCCTCGACGACGAGGCTGCCAACGAGCTCGCCCACGTGTTTCAGGAGCTCGACGACCGCAGCGCGCAGATCCAGCGCAACTGCGAGGAGAAGGTCGGCCGCCTCTCGAAGGGCGACGAGCTCCCGCCGGGCGTCATCAAGATGGTGAAGGTCTACGTCGCCATCAAGCGCAAGCTGCAGGTCGGCGACAAGATGGCCGGACGCCACGGAAACAAGGGCGTCGTGTCGCGCATCCTCCCCGAGGAGGACATGCCGTACCTGCCCGACGGCCGCCCGGTGGACGTCGTGCTGAACCCCCTCGGCGTTCCGTCCCGCATGAACGTGGGGCAGATCCTCGAGGTGCACCTCGGCTGGGCCGCGCACAACCTCGGCATCAAGATCCGCGAGATGCTCGACGCCGGCGCCAACGTCGAGGCGGTCAAGAAGCTCATGCTCCAGATCTTCGAGCGTGAGGTGAACTACCGGAAGACCATCCAGTCGCTGGACGGCGAGAACCTGCGGCGCTTCGCGGAGAAGCTCGCGAACGGCGTGTTCTTCGCCTCGCCGGTGTTCGACGGCGCTCCGGAGACCGAGATCAAGCGCATGCTCGACATGGCGGGCCTCCCGCTGAGCGGGCAGACGGTGCTCTTCGACGGCCGCACCGGCGACGCCTTCGAGCACGACGTCACCGTGGGCGTCATGTACATCCTGAAGCTGCACCACCTCGTGGACGACAAGATCCACGCGCGCAGCATCGGTCCGTACTCGCTGGTCACGCAGCAGCCCCTCGGCGGCAAGGCGCAGTTCGGCGGCCAGCGCCTCGGCGAAATGGAAGTCTGGGCGATGGAGGCCTACGGCGCCGCGTACGCGCTGCAGGAGTTCCTCACCGTCAAGAGCGACGACGTGCAGGGCCGCACCCGCATGTACGAGGCCATCGTCAAGGGCGAGTACACCCTCGAGCCGGGCGTGCCGGAGAGCTTCAACGTGCTGGTGAAGGAGCTTCAGTCGCTCTGCCTGAACGTCGAGCTCGTCGAGGACACCGAGGGCTCGCCCAACGGCGACCCGCAGGCTGCGGAGTAGCTCCGCCCAGGCAACGTTTTTCGAAGGTCATCAAAGAGAAGATCAGGGAGCACATCGGAACGGACACGCCGGACGCTTGGAATCAGGGCTCAGCGAGCAGTGACTCGCAGCCGCGGCACCCCGAAGCCTCGCGCACCACGCGCGGGGGCCGCGGTCGAAGGTGGTGCGCAGCGTCCGTCGGTCCGTTTCGGTGTCCTCCCCTCCCGGAGGAAGCATCGTGAAGGACATCTTCAACCTGTTCGAGAAGCCGAAGGATCCGCTTTCTTTCAGCGCGATCCGCATCTCCCTCGCCTCGCCGGAGAAGATCCGCGCGTGGTCGCGCGGCGAGGTGAAGAAGCCCGAGACGATCAACTACCGCACGTTCAAGCCGGAGCGGGACGGCCTGTTCTGCGCCAAGATCTTCGGGCCGGTGAAGGACTACGAGTGCATCTGCGGCAAGTACAAGCGCATGAAGCACCGGAACATCGTGTGCGAGAAGTGCGGCGTCGAGGTGATCCAGTCCAAGGTGCGCCGTGAGCGCCTGGGGCACATCAACCTCGCGACGCCCGTCGCGCACATCTGGTTCCTGAAGAGCCTTCCGTCGCGCATCGGCGCGGTGCTCGACATGACCCTTCGAGACCTCGAGAAGATCCTCTACTGCGAGGCCTTCGTCGTCGTCGACGCCAAGAACTCCCCGCTCAAGTTGAACCAGATCCTCTCCGAGGACGAGTACCTGCGCTGCCAGGACGAGTTCGGCGATGACGCCTTCGTCGCCAAGATGGGCGGCGAGGCGGTGCTCGCGCTCCTCAAGGGCGTCGACATCGCCAAGATGGCCGAGGACCTCCGCGCCGACATGCGCTCGGCCACGAGCGATGCGAAGCGGAAGAAGTACGCCAAGCGCCTGAAGGTCATCGAGAGCTTCCGCGAGTCGGGGAACCGCCCCGAGTGGATGATGCTCGAGGTGATCCCGGTGCTCCCGCCGGACCTGCGCCCGCTCGTTCCCCTGGACGGCGGCCGCTTCGCGACGAGCGATCTCAACGATCTCTACCGCCGCGTCATCAACCGCAACAACCGCCTCAAGCGCCTCCAGGAGCTCAACGCCCCGGAGATCATCATCCGCAACGAAAAGCGCATGCTTCAGGAAGCGGTGGACGCGCTTTTCGACAACAGCAAAAAGAAAAAAGTCGTCAAGGGCGCCTCGAACCGTCCCTTGAAGTCGCTCTCTGATTTGCTCAAGGGCAA
>CAIMWA010000138.1 GCA_903845045.1 uncultured delta proteobacterium
GCCCTCGACCCGCAGGGCTGGACCACCCCGACGCTCGAGACCACCGACGACGGCGCCGTGATCCTGCGCCTCACCCGCCGCCCCGACGCGCCGGTGGTTCCGGTCCCTGCGCGTGCCGCACCGACCGCACCGCTGCCCACACCTCGCGAGTCGGCCTCGTCGTGGATCGCGGCGCGCCTCGCGGCCATCCCCGATCGGACGCGGCCGCTGCTGGAGATTCCGCTGGGCGACGCCGCCGCGCGGACCGTGCGCGAGACGCTGCGAACCGATGCGCCGCTCCGCGCCGACGTGCTGCGATGGCTCGTGCGCGAGGGGTTTCCCCGGGCGTCCCTCGACGACCTCGATTTTCCGGGGCTCGCGCGCATCACGCTGCGTCACCCGGAGCGCACCGCCGCCGCAGGTGCCACGTCACCGGGCGAGGCCGCGCACCCCCCGCCGCCGGTCGCCGCGCCGTGGACCTTCATCGGGTTCTTCACGGGCACCGCCCGCGTGTCCCGACCGACGGTGGTGCACTGGGCGACGTCGCGGCAGCGCGCGGCGCTCTGGGCCGGACGCCTCGTGCGCTCGCGGCGCTGACTGTGGGCGCCGGTGTTGTTGGTCGCGGGCCTCGCGCTGTGGCGGTGGCTCGCGCACCGCTGAGCGATCACCCCGCGTCGCGGTTCAACGACGCCGCCAGGGCGTTCACCATCGCCCGCGGCGTGAACGACACGGACCACGCGCTGAACTTGTTCTTGAGCCCGTGCACGATCATGGGTTTGCCGGCGTTCATCGCGCGGTACGCGTCCGCGGCGACCTCGGCGGACCCCATGGCGCCGAGCTTGAAGAGCCACGACTTGCTCGTGCCCGCGACCATGGCGAACTCCGTGGCGGTGGCGCCGGGGCAGCTCACCGTGGCCGTCACGCCGGTGCCGCGGAGCTCGTAGGCGAGAGCCTCGGTGAACGTGTTCACGAAGGCCTTGCTGGCATAATACCCGGCCATGTAAGGCCCCGGCTGGAACCCCGCGGTGGACCCGACGTTCAAGATGCGTCCGGCGCCGCGCTTCACCATGGCCGGGAGCAGCGCGCGGGTGAGCACCACGAGGGCGGTGACGTTCACCTCGATCATGCCGCGCTCCTTGGCGGCGTCGCCCTCCCAGAACGGTCCATTGGTGCCGAAGCCGGCGTTGTTCACGAGGTGCGTGATCTCCAGGCCGAGCCGCGCGACCTCGTCGAGGATCGCCTGCGGCGCCGTCGGCTCCATGAGGTCCGCGGCGACGACGTGCACCGCGACGCCGTGCTTCGCGCCGAGCTCTTGCGCGAGGGCGTCGAGGCGGTCCTTGCGGCGCGCCACGAGGACGAGGTCGTGCTCGTCGGCGGCGAAGAGCCTCGCGAACTCGAGGCCGAGTCCGGCGGAAGCGCCCGTGATCAGTGCGGTGCCCATGGGTCGATGGGCTACCGCGAACCCGGTCCGGGTTCCAGCGGGTGCGTCCGGCGGTTGACGGGGGCGCCCGGCGCGGATAGCCCGTCGATCCGGCCATGAGCACCCCCGACGATCTCGACCTCGCGGCGCAGCAGGCGAACGCCCTCCAGCAGCTCGACGCGGCGGAGACCTCCGACGCCATCGAGGACTTCTACCGCGCGTGGCTCGCCCCCTCGGGCGCCACCACGAAGCTGAAGCGCGGCATCGGACGCCTCGCCCCGGCGGACCGCGCGGCCTTCGGCAAGAACGTCAACGCGCTGCACACGCTGCTCGAGGAGCGCTTTCAACAGCGCCGCGAGCACGTGAAGACCCGCGAGCTGGCCGCGCGCATCCTCGCCGAGGCGCGCGACGTGACGCTGCCCGCGCGCCCGCGCCCCACCGGCGGCTACCACCCGGTGACGCTGGTGATGCGCGAGGTCCTCGACGTGTTCCAGAAGATGGGCTTCTCGGTCTTCGAGTCGCCGCACGTGGAGCTCGACGAGTTCAACTTCGGGCTCCTCAACATGCCCGAGAACCACCCCGCCCGGGACATGCAGGACACCTTCTACCTCGACACCGAGCGCCTGCTGCGCACGCACACGTCGGCGGGGCAGATCCGCGCGATGCGGGCGATGCACCCGAACCCCGTGCGCGTGGTGCTCCCGGGGCTCTGCTACCGCAACGAGAACATCACCACGCGCTCCGAGATCCAGTTCCATCAGGTCGAGGGGCTTCTCGTCGGGCGCTCGGTGCGCATGAGCGACCTCAAGGGCGTGCTCCTCCAGTACGCGCGCCTGCTCTTCGGATCGGACCAGCGCGTGCGCCTGCGCGGAAGCTACTTCCCGTTCACCGAGCCCTCGGTGGAGGTCGACATCCTCTGCACGCTCTGCGGCGGCGCGGGCTGCCGCGTGTGCAAGCACACCGGGTGGCTGGAGCTTCTCGGCGCGGGCATGGTGCACCCCGTGGTGCTCGCCAACGGCGGCTACGATCCGCGCGAATGGCGTGGCTTCGCCTTCGGCATGGGCATCGAGCGCACCGTGCTGCAGCGCTACGACATCCACGACATCCGCTACCTCTTCGGCAACGACCTCCGCCTCCTCGAACAATTCCGCTGAGAGACCGTCGACCATGCGCGTCCCCCTGTCCTGGCTTCGCAGCTTCGTGCCGGTGCTCCCGGCGACCGTCGACCTCGTCGAGCTCCTGACCCGCGCGGGCCTCGAGGTCGATGCGGTGCACACCGTCGGCGCCCTCGACCCGAAGGTCGTCGTGGGACGCGTGGTGTCGCGCACGGCCACCCCGCAGGCCGCGCACTTCGTCGTCGATGGAGGCCCCGGCCACCCGGCGCTGAGCGTGGTCTCCAAGGCCCCCAACGCCGACCTCTTCGACGTTGGCGCCGCCGTGGCACTGGCCCTCCCCGGCGCGACGCTCGTCGACGCGCACGCCGAGGGCTTCGCGACGTTCACCGTGGCGAGCGCCAAGGTCTACGGCATCGCCAGCGACGGCGTGCTGTGCTCCGCGCGGGAGCTCGGCGTCGGCGCCGACCACACGGGCCTGCACCCCTTCGTCACCGATGCCCCGGCGGGAACGCCCATCGCGACGGTGCTCCCGCTGCCCGCCGACGCCGAGGCCGACGAGGTGCTCGAGGTCGCGATCCTCCCGAACTTCGCGCGGTGCCTGTCGATGGTGGGCATGGCCCGCGAGGTCGCGGCGCTCACCCGCGCCGACGGGCGCGTCGACGTGGCCCTCGACCCGCTCGACGTGGTCCCGGGACCCATCGACGCGAAGGTCGAGGCGCGCGACGCGTGCCGGCGCTTCTGCACCGCGCGCGTCGAGGGCGTGCACGTCGTGCCGTCGCCGCGATGGATGCAGCGGCACCTCGCGCTCGCGGGAGTGACGCCCCTCGACCTGCTCGTCGACGTCACGAACTACTGCATGATCGAGCTCGGCCAGCCCATGCACGCGTACGACCCCGCGCGGCTCGGCGCCGACACCGTGGGCGTGCGCCGCGCGCGCGCCGGCGAGACCCTGCGGCTGCTCCACCAGACCGCCGAGGAGCCCGGCACGGCGCTGCCCGAGGGCACGCTGCTCATCACCGCCAACGACCGTCCGGTGGCCGTGGCGGGCGTGCTCGGCGGCGCCGAGACGGGCGTGGATCCGGACACCACCGCGGTGCTGCTGGAGAGCGCGTGCTTCGACTGGCCCGCGGTTCGTCGCAGCAGCGCGGCGCTCAAGGTGCACACCGACGCGTCGACGCGCTTCGCCCGCGGCGTCGACCCGACGCTCGCGCCCGTGGGCATCCGACGCGCCGTGGCGCTCTGGAAGCAGGCGTTTCCGGACCTTCGCGTGACGGCCACGGGCGACGTGCTGCGCGCGCCCATCGTTGCCGGCGAGGTGACCTTCACGCTGGCGGAGATCGAGGGGCTGCTCGGCCTCGAGGTCGGTCGCAACGAGCTCGTCGACGCCCTCGCCATCGTCGGCATCGCCGTGCGCGACGGCGGAAGCCAGGGCCTCGTCGCCGAGGTCCCGCCGGGCCGCGAGGACGTCACCCGCGCCTGCGACCTCGCCGAGGAGTTCGCGCGCATCACGGGCTTCGACCGCATCCCCGAGACGATGCCCGCCGAGGCGCTGCCGTTCCACACGCCGTCGCGGCGCTACGCCACGCGCGAGGCCCTTCGCGACGCGCTGGTACGCGGGGGCCTGCAGGAGCTCATCACGTACTCGCTCATCGCGCCGGACTCCGAGCGGCTGCTCGGCGCCGAGGCCGACGACGTGCCGCGGCTGCGGGTGCTGAACCCCATCAACGTGCACCGCACGACGCTGCGCCGCACGCTGCTCGCGGGGCTCCTCGACACGCTGCGCGAGAACCATCGGCACACGCCGGACGCGCAGGTCTTCGAGATCGGCGTGGTGTTCCTGCCGGAGCACACGGCGCCGGGGCAGAAGCTCCCGGCGGAGCGCCTTCGCGTGGCCTTCGCGCTGCTAGGGCGCGCCGACCGAAGCTCGCTCCACGGCGGCTCCGATCGTCCGGTGGACTTCTTCGACGGCGCGGCGGTGGTGGAGCACCTCGTGCGGGCGCTCCGCGTGTCCGACGCCGTGGTGCGCGCCGACGACGGGGCTCCGTGGCAGCCGGGGCTGAGCGCTTCGCTCGGGTCCTTCGGGCACTTCGGGGTGGTGCACCCCGAGGTGTGCGCGCGCTTCGACCTCGAGGGGCGCCGCGTCGTGGCTGGCGAGTTCGACCTCGACGCGCTCCTCGACGCCGCGTCGGCGACCTTCAAGACCGTCGCCCCGCCCCGCTTTCCGGCGCTTCCCATCGACGTGTCGATGTTCGTTCCGCGGGCGACCAGCGCCGCGTCGGTGCTGGCTGCGGTGCGCGGCGTGGGCGATGCGCGGGTGCGCGCCGTCGACGTCATCGACGAGTTCACCGGCGCCCAGGTGCCCGAGGGCATGCGCTCGCTCACCGTGCGCGTCACCCTCCTCGCCCCGGACCGCAGCCTCACCGTCGCCGAGGCCGCCGACGTGCGCGTCGCCGTGGCCGCGCGGCTCCGCGCCGACGTCGCAGCCCAGGTTCGCGAGTAGAGGAGCCCGGGGACGGGGGTAGGAAAGTAGGTTCCTTCCCCGCGGCTCACGGCGGTCGGTCGGTGCACCGTTGTTCCGTCGATGCGCACGCGCGGCAACGGCCGGCGCACGCGGCGGTCGCACAACCTACTTTCCTACCCCCGTCCCGCCCGCGGAAATGGCGATCGGCCCCTCTTGCTCTCGCAGGAGGGGCCGATCAGGAGATTAGAGCGACGGCACCAATGGCGTTGGGGGGGGGAGGACGCCGGCGCCGCCGCCAAGCGAAGAGTTTGCAGGCTGCGTGCCAGCGGGTGTTTCCCGTAAAGGCAGCCTTTGCGCACCGCAGACTCTCGTGATTCCTTGCAAATCTGCAATGCAAGGGATTTCACCCGTGCAAGATTTGCTGGAGTGCGAGCGACAGCCTTGACGAACGGTTGAACGGATTTAGTTTCCGTTCACGACCCCATCGGGCTGCGGATGGCCGCATGACTCCGTCGCAGGAGCGATCGGTGGGGATATCGGTCGCGGACGTCCGGCGCTTGAGGCCGGCCGTGACGAATTCGTTCGCCGTGCGTGCGTCGCAGAAGGAGCACCCAACAATGTCCAGCAATTCCGAAGGTTTCTTCGCATCGTCCCCCTTCGCCCTGCTTCCTCTTCGGAGCGGGACCCTGTTTCCCGGCACGACGCTGACGCTCCCGGTGGGGCGCGCGCGGTCCGTGGCGCTGCTCGACGAGGTGGGGGTGCGCGGGCTCCTCGGCGTGGTCACCCAGCGCGACGCCGCCGTGTCGGACCCCGGCCTCGCGGACCTTCACGACGTCGGCACCGTCGCCCGGGTGGTGCAGATCGAGCGCACCCGCGACCGCGGCTACCGGGTGGTGCTCGAGGGTCTCGCGCGGTTCACCCTCGGCGACCTCGTGCGCCGCGAGCCGTACTGCCTCGCCACGGGAACGCCGCGGCCCGACGTGCTGGGTGATGCCGACGAGGCCCGGCTCCTCGCGAAGACGCTGCGCGATCACGTGACCGAGCTGGCGTCCCGCAACGGCGGGGCCCTCGCCGCGGTGAACGCCGCCGACGACGACCCCGGGCGCGTGGCGGACCAGGTCGCCGCGCAGCTCGGGCTCACCGCCGACAAGGAGCTTCGCGTGCTCCGCGAGGCCGACGCGTCGGCGCGGCTGCGTCTCGTCGCCGAGCTCGTGGCCGAGGCCCGCGCGGTGTCCGAGCTCAAGACCAAGGTCGACCAGGACGTGCGCCGCGAGGTGCACAAGAACCAGCGCGAGGCCCTGGTGCGCGAGCAGATCCGCGCGCTGAAGCGGGAGCTTGGCGACAACGACGGCGACGGCGACGGCCTCGGTGCGCTCAAGAAGAAGCTCGACGACGCCGACCTCTCGGAGGAGGCGCGCACCGTGGCGGACCGCGAGCTGCGCCGCCTCGAGGCGATGCAGGGTCCGCAGGCCGAGGCGCACGTGATCCGCACGTACCTCGAGCTGCTGGCCGACCTGCCGTGGTCCAAGCGCGCGGCGTTGGCGGGCGGGGTGGAGGCCGTGGCGAAGAAGCTCGACGACGACCACTCCGGCCTCGACGACGTGAAGAAGCGCATCCTCGAGCACATGGCGGTGCTGCAGCTCACGGGCACCGGGCGCGGCACGATCCTGTGCCTCGCGGGACCGCCGGGCGTGGGCAAGACGTCCCTCGGGCAGAGCATCGCCGACGCCACGGGGCGCGCGTTCGTGCGCATCTCCCTGGGCGGCGTGCGCGACGAGGCCGAGCTCCGCGGGCACCGCCGCACCTACGTCGGCGCCCTGCCGGGACGCATCATCGCGGCGCTGCGCAAGGCCAAGAGCCGCAACCCGGTGGTGCTCCTCGACGAGATCGACAAGCTCGGCACAGGGTGGGGAGGATCGCCCGAGGCAGCTTTGCTCGAGGTGCTCGACCCGGAGCAGAACCGCACCTTCACGGACCACTACCTCGAGGTGCCCTTCGACCTCTCGGAGGTGCTCTTCGTGTGCACCGCCAACGACCTGCAGAGCCTCTCGGCGCCGCTGCGCGACCGCCTGGAGATCATCGAGCTGCAGGGCTACACCACCGACGAGAAGGTGAGCATCGCGCAGCGCCACCTCGTGCCGAAGCAGCGCGCCGCGCACGCCGTTCCCGACGAGGCGCTGGCGTTCAGCGACGACGGGCTGCGCTCGCTCGTTCGCGACTACACCCGCGAGGCGGGCGTGCGGCAGCTCACCCGGGAGATCACCCGCATCACCCGCGCCGTCGCCCTCGAGGTGGCCCGCGCGACGGACCACAAGCCCGCGCGCACCATCGTCGAGCCCGGCGACCTCGCGAGGTTCCTCGGCCGCGCGAAGTTCTTCTCCGAGGTGGCCGAGCGCACCGCCGCGCCGGGAGTCGCCACGGGCCTCGCGTGGACGCCGGTGGGCGGCGACATCCTCTTCATCGAGACGTCGCGCATGCCGGGCAAGGGCGGCCTCGAGATCACCGGCCAGCTCGGCGACGTCATGAAGGAGTCGGCCCGCGCCGCGCTCACCTACGTGCGCTCGCACGCCGCGGAGCTCGGCGTGGCGGCGGACGCGCTCGAGCGCCACGACGTGCACATCCACGTGCCCGCGGGCGCCGTGCCCAAGGACGGCCCGAGCGCCGGAGTGACGATGTTCACGGCGCTCACGTCGCTCCTCAGCGGGCGCCGCGTGCGGCCCGACACGGCCATGACCGGCGAGTGCACGCTGCGCGGGCGCGTGCTCCCCGTCGGCGGCATCAAGGCCAAGGTGCTCGCGGCGCACCGCGCGGGCATCACCCGGGTGATCCTCCCGGCCCGCAACGCGCGGGACCTCGAGGAGGTGCCGCAGGGCGTGCGCGACGCGATGGAATTCGTGCTCGCCGACGACATGCGCGACGTGCTCGCCGCCGCCCTCGACACGAGCCCCGCCCCCATCGCCGCGCCCTCGCCGACGACGACTCCCGAGTCGGACGCCTCGCTCCGCACCGCGGCGTAGGTCTCCGCTCCGCCCACCCCCGCCGCCCGTCCGGGACCGTCCGGACGCGCTCCCCGAGCGTCACGGAACGCTTGCGGAACGCGCCCGGAAGCGGCATCGTCACGGTCCCCCTGTGGCGGTACCGCGAGCGCTCGCTCGCGCCGCGCGACGCTTCTGCGGCGCGGCAGCGGAACGGCCATCCTCTCCCCTCCCCGATCGCGAAGATCCCCACCGAGGAACATGCAGCATGGCGCGTGAACCAGGTCCTGCGAAGAAGAGCTGGCGTGACGTCGACCGCGCGCGGTCATCGAGCTTTCACGCCGCCGAGACCCTCGGCCGGCACGAGCAGCGCCCGCAGAGCTCGGCCAGCAACGAGTACAAGGCCGCCCTCGAGGCGCTCTTCCAGAAGAAGCCCGACGGCGCCGAGCTTCTCGAGAAGGTGGCGCCCGCGGTGCGCGTCGCGAAGGTCGTCGGCGCCGAGCCCTCCGCCCCCGCCGACGCCACCACGAACCGCCGGCAGGACCAGCTGCGCAAGATCCTCGCGGCGCAGGGGCAGCGGCAGATCTCGGACACCGTCGAGGCGTTCCTGAACGCGGGGCACTCGCTCCCGGACGACCAGGAGGTGTTCCTGCAGATGCTCGAGCACCGCGACGAGGAGCGCGTGCGCGACGCCATCGACAAGCTCGACCGGCTGCTCATGGGCCAGCTCCCGAAGCGCAAGCCGGTGCTCGTGCAGCGCCTGAAGCGCATCGAGGAGAACGCCGAGGAGTCGACCACGCGCGACGCCGCCGCGGTGCTCCGCCGCAAGGTCGCCTGACCCCGGATCCGCGCGCGTGACGGCCCTGCGCGAGGCCCTCGCGGCCCTCGACGGCGGGCGCCTCGACGCCGTCACCGTCACCCCCGAGACCGGCCTCGTGATGCTCTCGGTGTGGACCGCCGAGGGCCTTCGAAGGCTCGTCGCGGGGGTTGGTCCGCGCGTCGCCGGCGTCGGCTTCTCCGTGCGCGAGGCGGCGCATCGGGCCCCCGCCACGCATCCGCTGCTCGCGGCCCTGCGCGCGCATGCCGTCGGGCGCACCGTGCGCAGCGCCCTCACCGACGACGACGACGCCGTCTGGATCACCCTCGGCGACGACCGCGTCACCGCGCGCGTGCGGCTGTTTCCTGGCGTCGCGGGCGACGTGCGGGTGACCGACGGCGCGGGCGCGGCGGTGGTCGCGTGGCGCGGCAACGCGGGCGCAGGCCGGTGCTTCGACGCCTCGACGGGCGACGCCGACGTCGACGGCGAGGCGCTGCGTGCGATGAGCGACGCCCTCGCCGCGGAGCTTCGTCGCGCGGCCCTCGCCAAGGCCGTCGGCGCGCAGCTCAAGAGGCTCGGACGGCGCGTCGAGGCCGTGCACGGCGACCTCGCGCGGCTCGACGACGTGGAGCGTCTCCAGCGCGTCGGCAGGCTGCTCGTCGCGCAAGGTGCGAAGGTTCCGCGCGGCGCGACGGTGGCCTACCTCGACGACTGGGAGCAGGGCGGCACCGTCGAAGTTCCCTTGGACCCGGCGATCCCCGCCAAGGCCCAGGCGCAGCGCTTCTTCGACGACGCGCGTCGCATGCAGCGCGGCGAGCGCACCATGCGCGAGCGCCTCGCGAAGGCCGAGGCCCTGCGCGATGCGATGCAGTCCCTCCGCGACGACATCGCCGCCGCCGACACCGCCGACGCTGCAACGCTTCGCGCATGGACCGAGCGAGCGACCGCCGCGGGCGTTCCCCGTGGCGAGGCAGCGCCGTCGCGGGGCCGCGTGAAGAAGGCTCCGCGGCAGCCGTACATCGCCTACGCGGCCTGGCGCGCCATGCCCGTGTACGTGGGGCGCGGCGCCGCCGACAACGACCGCCTCACGCGCGACGTCGCCCGCATGCACGACGTGTGGATGCACGCCCGCGGGGTGCCCGGCGCGCACGTGGTGGTCCCGCTCACCAAGGGCAGCGCGTGCCCGCCGGAGCTTCTCGTCGACGCGGCGATGCTCGCGGTGCACCACAGCGACGCGCGCGGCGCCGACTTCGCCGAGGTCACCTGGGCCGAGCGCC
>CAIMWA010000139.1 GCA_903845045.1 uncultured delta proteobacterium
ACGGAGACGCGGTAGTCCATCTCCTTGCCGCCGGGCATATTGAGCTTGATGCGCCCGTCCTGCGGCAGGCGGCGCTCGGCGATGTCGAGGCTCGACATGATCTTGATGCGCGACGAGATCGCGTTCTTCATCTTGATCGGCGGGGTCATCTCCTCGCGCAGCACGCCGTCGATGCGGTAGCGCACGCGCATCTTCTTCTCGTACGGCTCGATGTGGATGTCGCTCGCGCGGACCTTGATCGCGTTGAGGAGGATGGCGTTGCAGAGGCGCACGACCGGGGCGTCCTCGCTGGCCTTGGCGAGCTCGTTGACGTTGGTCTCGCTCTCCTCCTCCTCGCCGAACTCGATGTCGTCGGTGGAGATGCCGTCGAGGATGTTCGCGATGTCGACGCCCTGCGCCGCGGCCGCGAACATCTTGTCGATGGCCGCGAGGATCGCGTTCTCGCTCGCGACCACGGGCTCGACGTTGTAGCTCGTGAGGAAGCGCACCGCGTCGATGGCGTTGAGGTTCGTCGGATCGCTCATCGCCACGATGAGCGCCGTGCCCGCGCGCGAGATCGGGATGATCCGGTGCTTCTCGCAGATCTCCTTGGTGACCAGCTTGCCGAGCTCGGCGTCGAGCTCCACCGCGTTGAGGTCGATGGAGGGGACGCGGTACTCCTGCGCGAGGAAGTTCGCGATCTCCTTCTCGGAGATGTAGCCGAGCTTCGCGAGGGCGTACGTGAGGTTCTGCCCGGTGCGCTTCTGCTCGTCCTGCGCGGCCTTAAGTTGCGCCAACGAGATCCGCTTCTCGCGGACCAGCAGTTCCCCCAGGCGATTCCCAGTCGACATCCAGAGCCTCCTTGCGCGTCCGTCGCGGTCCGACACCGGCCGGGTTCCCCACCGGTCGGTCCGGCAGGCGGCCCACGCCGCGTCTGCCGTGCTATCTATCACGGCTCGACGAGGATCATCCATGTGGGCGTGGTTGTCCCGCGCATTCCGATCGACGGGCGCGGCGGAGCGGGCGGAGGCCGAGGGGCGGTTCGAAGAGGCCGTGCGCCTCTACGTCGAGGCCGCCGATCGCGACGATGCGGTGCGCGTGCTGCTCGCGATGGTCGATGCCGGTGAGGGACCGGGGCGGCGCTCGTTGCTCGCCCGGGCGGTCACCCTCGCGACGGACGAAGCCCAGCGCGCCGAGGCCCGTCGACGCCTCGCAATGCTCCGCATCGAGGAGGCCGAGTCGGATCCGCCGCGCACCGAGGACGCGCGCCGCACGCTTGCCGAGGCCGCACGTCACCTCGAGGAGGCCGGCGAGGCCGCCGAGGCCGCTCGGGCGTGGACCGTGCTCGAGGACCGCGAGGCCCTCGCTCGCGCGCTGACGCTGGCCGGTGACGTCGACGCGCTGGAGCGCCTCGGCGGCGCCCGCCTCGACGCGGACCGGTACGACCTTCGTCGTCGCGCGGCCACCGAGGACGCCGACGCTCGGTGGCGAAGCGGAGACCGGTCCGGCGCGGTCTCGACGCTCCGGGGGTGGGCAGCGGAGCACGGCGACGACCACGAGGTGCGGCGGCTCCTCGACGAGCGCTCACGCGCGCTGCTGCGCGGGGTGGTGTGCGGCGTGCGCCTCGACGGCGAACCCATCGCGCTTGCGACGCGCTTGCCGGTGACGCTGGGACGCGAGGGCGACGTCGTGCTCCGCGGCGCCAGCGTCTCCCGGCGCCACTGCGAGCTCGCGCGATCGGACAGCGGGGCGGTCACCGTGCGCGACCTCGGGAGCCGCGCCGGGACCTCGCTCGACGGGATCCCCATCGGCGCCACGATGCCGCTGTCCGAGGGGCGCCTGGTCGAGCTCGGCGCCGACCTCGCCTTGCGGGTGACCGGAGCTCCCGAGGCTCCGACGCTGCGCGTGGAGCGGGGCATGGAGCGTGGTCGTCGCGTGGTCGTGCTCGGAGCGAGCTGGGAGACGCCGCTCGGCACCGTGCGCGCCTCCGACGACGGCCTGGTGCTCGTGCCGTCGGCTCCGGTCAGCCTCAACGGACAGCGCGTGGCGATGCCCATCCTCCTCGCACGCGGAGACCGCGTCGACGGCGACCGCCACGCCCTCGAGGCGGACTGACGGCACCCGATGGGAATGCGTGGCTTCATCGATCGTCTCCTTGGACGCACGGCGCCCGCGTCGCTGGCGGCGGCGCCCCTCGAGGACGACGCAGTGCCCGTGGCTCCGGCGCGCCCGCCGCCGCCGACGGTTCCGGTGGTCGAGCCCGTCGGGCCGCGCCGTGCGCCCGCCGAGGAGGTGCGCGATGCGCTGGCGTCGCTTGCGCGCGGCGTCGATGCGGCGTTCGCGTCCGGCGAGCTTCGACGGCTTCGTCGCGCGGCTGCGGCGGACCTCGACGAGGACACGGCGCTCCTCGTCGCGGACTATTTTCGTTCGCGCGGCGAGGACGGCGATGCCACGGCGTTGCTGGAGCGAGTGGTCGGGCGCATGGGCGACGCCGCGGGGCGCGCCCGTCTGGGCCTCGCGGACCTCGCGACGTCGCGCGGCGACCGGGGCGCGGCGGTGCGCTGGCTCGAAGAGGTGGTGGCGACGGAGCTCGGTTTCCCTGGCGCGCGCGAACGGCTCCGACGCCTCGGCGAGGCGGCGCGTCCGGGCGAGGCGGGGGCGACGCTGCTGGCCCCGGAGGCGCACGCGGGCATCGGTCGCTACGTCCTCCTGCGAGAGCTCGGGCGCGGCGGCGCCGGGGCGGTGTTTCTCGCGCGCGACGAGAAGCTCGGTCGCGAGGTGGCGGTGAAGCTTCATCATGCCGGCGGACGCGAAGCGCGGCGCGTGCGGCTGCGCGCCGAGGCCGAGGTCTTCGATGCCGTACGCTGCGCCGGCGTCGTTCGGCTCCTCGACGTGCGACCCGAGCAGGGCGCCCTGGTCTTCGCCTTCTGCCCCGGCGGATCGCTCCGGAAGCGCATCGCCCGCGGGGACGTCGACCCGGCCACGGCCCGCGGGTGGCTCGCCGACGTGGCCGCCGCGCTGGCCCGGATGCACGCCGCAGGCTTCGTGCACCGCGACCTCAAGCCCGGCAACGTGCTCCTCGGGGCCGACGGCCGCGCCGTGGTCTCGGACCTCGGCCTGGCGCGTCGCATCGGCGAGAGAGCGGACGCCGTCGAGGGCACCGTCGGATTCACCGCCCCCGAGTCCGCCGTGGACAGCGTGCTTCGTCCCACGCTCGACGTCTTCGCCTTCGGCGCCGTCGGGGCGGCGTTGGGTCTGCGCGAAAACGGCGCGATCGGGCCGCTGCTGGCCCGCTGCGTCGCCGAAGATGCCGCTTCGAGACCCGCCGACGGAGCTGCGCTTGTGGCTGCACTGGGCGCCCTTCCCGGCCCCTGACGGGTTGCTGCGACGGCCTGAACCGCGCGATGATGGGACCAGTGTCAGCGAACGACGCGACGCCGGGGGCCCTCGACGCAGCGCTCCGGCGGGCGGACAAGCTCGGGGCGATCCTCGAGGTCGCGCAGGCCATGGCCGCGCGGCGAAGCCTCGACGACCTGCTCCCGTTCATTCTTCGCGAGACGGCCCGGGTGCTCGACTGCGAGCGCTGCTCGTTGCTGGTGCTCGACCGCGACACCGGCGAGCTGCGGAGCCGCGTCGCGCAGGGCGTCGACGGCGTCGACATCCGGGTGCCGCTGGGACAGGGCCTCGCGGGAA
The DNA here is from genome assembly GCA_903845045.1 of uncultured delta proteobacterium. Taxonomy (GTDB): domain Bacteria; phylum Myxococcota_A; class Polyangia; order Polyangiales; genus SCUS01. The sequence goes on from CAIMWA010000139.1 coordinate 3,673, forward strand.
CGGTGGCGCAGACCGGCGAGGTCATCAATCTCCGCGACGCGTACGACGACCCGCGCTTCGATCGCACGTGGGACGTGCTGAACCGCTACCGCACGACGAGCGTGCTGTGCGTCCCGATGCGCGACACGCGCGGCGAGATCACCGGGGTCATCCAGGCCCTCAACGCCAACGACGGCTCCTTCGACGGCGAGGACGAGGTGCTCATCGCCGCGCTCGCCGGCCAGGCCGCGCAGGCCATCGAGAACGCCCGGCTGCACCAGGAGATCGAGCAGCTCTTCGAGGGGTTCGTGCAGGCCTCGGTGATGGCCATCGAGTCCCGGGACCCGACCACCGCGGGGCACTCGGGGCGCGTGGCGTCTCTCACCGTGTCCCTCGCGGAACACGTGGAGCGGGCCCCGCCGATCACGTACCCGGGGCTTCGCTTCTCGCGCGAGCAGATGCAGGAGATTCGCTACGCGTCGCTCCTGCACGATTTCGGCAAGATCGGCGTGCGCGAGCCCGTGCTCGTGAAGGCCGACAAGCTCTACCCCCATGAGTTCGATCGCGTGCGGCAGCGCTTCGAGCTCGCGCGCCGGGATCGCCAGCTCGCCTCCGCTCGTCGCTGCCTCGAGGCCGTTCGCCAGCGCGGCCTCGAACGCCTCGAAGAGATCCAGTCCGACGAGCAGCGACGCGTCGACGACGAGCTCGCGGCGCTCGACGATGCGTTCGCGTTCGTCGTCGAATGCAACAAGCCGACGGTCCTCGCGCAGGGGGGCTTCGAGCGCCTCGACGACCTCCGCGCGCTGTGCTTCCACGACTCCCACGGCCGCGAGCAGCCGCTGCTCCTGCCCGACGAGCTCTCCGTGCTCGCGATCCCGCGAGGCTCGCTCTCGGCGACGGAGCGCAAGGAGATCGAGTCGCACGTCTCGCACACGTGGCGCTTCCTCTCGCAGATCCCGTGGACGCGCGCGCTCCGCGACGTGCCGCGCATCGCGTACGCGCACCACGAGAAGCTCGACGGACGCGGCTACCCGCAGTCCCTCGCGGCGAGGGTGATCCCCGTGCAGTCGAAGATGATGGCCATCGCGGACATCTACGACGCGCTGACCGCGAGCGATCGCCCGTACAAGCGCGCGGTGCCGCACGAGGCCGCCCTTCGCATCCTCCGCAGCGAGGCCGGGTCGGGCCAGCTCGACGCGGCGCTCCTCGACGTCTTCATCGAGGCCGAGATCCCGCGGCGCGCGCTCGACCGCTGACGAGCGCTCCCGGGCTCAGCAGACCTCGCCGGAGGTCACCGCGTGGAGCTCTCCCGCGGCGTCGCGCACGAGCAGCGCACCGCCCGCGTCGATGCCCTCGGCGACCCCTGCGACGTCGCCGACGCGCACCGCCGAGCCGAGGGTGTCGCAGCGCGCGACGAGGCGCCGGAGGAGCCCCCCGAATCCCTCCCGGGCGAGCGATCCGAGGGTGCCATCGAGCGCGAGCAGGACCGCCGCGAGCACGTCCGCTCGGGCGACGTCCCGACCCGACGCGAGCGCGAGCGACGTCGCACGCGCGGCGATCTCCTCGGGGAACCGGGTGCCTCGGACGTTGATGCCGACGCCCACGATCACTGCGCCGGGCACGTCGCCTCGAAACACGGCCTCGGCGAGCAGCCCTGCGACCTTGTGGCCACCCACGCGAACGTCGTTCGGCCACTTCACCGTGGTCGGCGACGGAACGAAGGCGTCGAGCGCCTCGGCCACGCCGAGGCCCGCCGCGAGCGCGAAGGTGCCCAGCGACGGCGTGCGAAGTCCCTCGCGCCACACGATCGAGAACGAGAGGTTCTCGCCCGGCTCCGCGTGCCACGTTCGTCCGAGGCGCCCGCGCCCGGCCGTCTGCCGGTCCGCGAGGACCACCGTGCCGTGGCCGCACCCCGCTCCGGCGAGGCGTCGTGCATCGTCGTTCGTCGATCCCGTGACCGCCGCCAGGATCAGCGGCCGCCCGAGCGCGCAGCCGCGCGGCGCCACGAAGCCCGCGAGGTCATCCAACGTCGGGGGCCCACGCGCCCGTGACCTCGAGGTCGAGGGCGATGTCCACCGCGCGCGCGCCGTGCGTGAGCGCCCCCACGGACAGCACGTCGACGCCGAGCGCCGCCAACGTCGGAATGCGCGAGAGCGTCAGCCCGCCGGACACCTCGACCACCGGCGCCTTCGCCGACGCGCGCACGCGCCGCAGCGCCTCGGCGACGGCCTCATCGTCGAAGTTGTCGAGCATGATGACGTCGGCACCGGCGGCGAGGGCCTCGGAGAGCTCCGCGAGGTCCTGCACCTCGCACTCGATGCGCATGGTGTGCGGCGCGGTCCGCCGGGCCCGCGCGATGGCCGCGGTGACGCCGCCGCAGACCGCCACGTGGTTGTCCTTGATGAGCACCGCCGAAGAGAGGTCGTTGCGGTGGTTGAAGCCGCCGCCGGCGCGCACCGCGTACCGGTCCAGCGCCCGCAAGCCCGGCGTCGTCTTGCGCGTGTCGGTGATGCGCGCCCCCGACCGCGGGGGGAGGGCATCGACGTGTCGCCGGGTCAGCGTCGCGACGCCGCACATGCGCTGCAGCAGATTCAGCGCCGTGCGCTCGGCCACCAGGACTGCGTGGGCCGACCCCTCGACCCTCGCTGCCGCCGTCCCCTTCGCCAGCGAAGCGCCGTCGGCCGCGAGCGGCGTGAAGCGCACCGCGGGGTCGATGCGCGCGAAGACCCGGGCCGCCACGCTGAGCCCGGCCAGCACCAGCGGCTCGCGCGCCACGAGCGTTCCTCGCGCGACGGCGTCGGGAGGAACGACCGTGCGCGACGTGACGTCGCCGGCCGCGAGATCCTCGGCCAGCGCGACCTCGATGATGCGATCGACCTCGAGCGGAGACAGTTCGGCAGGCGACACGGCCCGAACGGTAGTGGAAGCCGCAGGAAGCAGAGGCGAAAATATTTCGCCACGGATCCGCCTCCGCGCACCTTGCCGAAGCGATTGCGTTGCCCTCAGATTCCGCTGCGAAACGGCGGGTTCCTGCCCGCAGGGACTGCGTCGTTTTGTCGCCCCGCGGGGTACGGACTCTGTTAGGGTGCCGCCCCGATCTCGCCGGATGGATGCCTCGGTGCGCCGCGTGCGCTTCGTTGCACCGTGCGGCGCCGCGCGAAGTCCCTTGACAGGGCCTTCGTGAGTATGGTGCTAGCGCACCGCGGTCCTGGGGCCGATGCGCCGTCCCAGGGCGGGAGAACCGAGTCCACCGGCCGCGCCGGGGCAGCAGACCGAAGACGAACCTCCGATGCAGATCTTCCCGCGCTCCCTCAACCGTCTGCCGGCCATCGTCGCCGTCGCGGCCGCCCTTCTCGGCGGGGCCGTGACCGGAGTGGTCTGGTACTACTTCTCACCCAGCAACACGCAGGTCGGCTACCAGCCGCATCAGCCCGTTCCGTACAGCCACTGGCTGCACGCCGGGCAGATGGGCATGGACTGCCGCTACTGCCACGCGAACATCGAGCGCGCCGCGCACGCGATGATTCCGCCGACGCAGACCTGCATGAATTGCCACTCGCTCGTGCGCACCGACTCGGCGCGCCTCGCGCCGGTGCGTGAGAGCTGGCAGAGCGGCGACGCCGTGCAGTGGGTGCGCGTGCACCGCCTGCCCGACCACGCCTACTTCGACCACAGCGTGCACCTCTCCGCCGGCGTCGGCTGCGTGGAGTGCCATGGCCGCATCGACCAGATGGAGGTCGTGCGCCAGGTCCACCCGCTCAGCATGTCGTGGTGCCTCGACTGCCACCGAAACCCGGGACCGCACATCCGTCCCACCGACCAGATCACCAACATGGATCCGAGCCTGAGCGGAACAGCACAGCCGCCGCGGTCGCTCCAGCCTCCGCAGACCTGTTCAGGGTGCCACCGATGACGCGTCGCAAGCCGTATGAGTTCGAGGGTCCCGCGCCGGACGCGGCGGTCTACTGGACCAGCCTCGACGACTACACCCTTCAGCATTCCGACGACCCCGCAGCGCGCGACCATCTCGCGCCGGAGTTCCTGCCGTCGGCGCTCGACTTCTCCGATGGGGTGTCGCGCCGCTCTTTCATGACGCTGATGGGCGCCGCCGTGGCGCTCGGAACGCTCGAGGGCTGCCGTCGGCCGGTCGACAAGATCGTGCCGTACGCGCGCCAGCCCGAGGACGTTGCGGTCAACGTCACGAGCTATTACGCGACGGTGCTCGATCGTCGCGGCGAGGGCCTGGGCCTGCTCGTCGAGAGCCACGAGGGCCGTCCGACGAAGGTCGAGGGCAACCCCGACCACACCGCGAGCCACGGCAAGACCGACCTGCTCGCGCAGGCGTCGGTGCTCGATCTCTACGATCCCGACCGCGCGCGCCGTCCGTCGGAGGGCGGCGTCGACAAGACCTACGCCGATTTCGAGGCAGCGCTGCACGGCGCGCTCGAGGCCCACGGCGGTAACGGGGGAACGGGGCTCCGCGTGCTTGCGCAGCCGAGCATCTCCCCGACCTTCGTGCGCCTGCGACAGGCCGTTCTTCGGCGCTTTCCGAGCGCGCGATTCCACACCTGGAGCGCGGCGTCGAACTCCAACGCCCGCGAAGGGGCGCGCCTCGCCTTCGGGCAGCCCGCGCTGCCGGTCTACACGCTCGAGCGTGCCCGGGTGGTGCTCTCGCTGGACGCCGACCTGCTTCAGACCGAGGCGGGAGCGGTGCGAAACACTCGCGGCTTCGCGCAGGGCCGACGCCCGGGCAGCGACATGAACCGCCTGTACGTCGTCGAGCCGACGTTCACGACGACGGGCGCGACGGCCGATCATCGGCTCCGCCTCGCGGCTCGCGACGTCGAGGGCTACGCGCTCGCGCTGGCCGCGGAGCTTCTGCGAACGCACCCGGCGGAGTTCGCCGTGCTGCCCGGGTCCGTGGCTTCGGCCCACGCGCCCGAGGGCGTTCCTGCGAAGTGGATCGCTGCGGTCGCCCGGGATCTCTGGACGCACCGGGGCGCGTCGCTCATCGCTGCCGGCTCGCGGCAGCCCCCGTCGCTCCATGTGCTGGTGCACGCGCTCAACCAGGCCCTCGGCAACGCCGGGGAGACCGTGCGCTACGTGCCCGCGGTGGACGCGGACGAGCGCGACAGCGCTGGCGACCTTCGCGACCTCACGCAGGCCATCGGCGCGGGTCAGGTCCAGACGCTGATCGTGCTCGGCGGCAACCCTGCCTACGATGCGCCGGCGGACCTCGGCTTCGCCGAGAAGCTTCGCGGCATCGCTCACTCCTTCGTGCTGTCGTCGCACCGGGACGAGACCGCGGCGCTCGCGAAGTGGCACGTGCCGCTCGCGCACGACTTCGAGGTCTGGGGCGACGCGCAGTCCCTCGACGGAGCGGTGGCCGTGCGGCAGCCGCTCATCTCCCCGCTGTTCATGGCGCGCTCCGAGATCGAGGTTCTTGGCCTCGTGGCGAATGCGCCGTCGGCCCAAGGGCACGACCTCGTTCGCGAGACGCACCAGGCGCCGGGCGTTCCCACGGTGCTCTTCGATCGGCAGTGGCGCCGCGCGCTCAACCGTGGCGTTCTCGTCGAGGCCGCCACGGGCGGACCGGCGTTCACGGTGCAAGCCGCCGCCCTCGCGCAGGCGCTCACGCCTCGCACCGCCGGCGCGGCCCTCGGCAGCGGCAACCTCGAGGTGAACTTCCTCGTCGATGCCAAGCTCGTCGACGGACGGCACGCGAACAACGCGTGGCTGCAGGAGCTTCCCGATCCCGTCACGAAGATCTGCTGGGACAACGCCGCGTACCTCTCGCCGGCGACGGCGCAGGCCCTCGGGGTGACCGGCGGCGACGTGCTGCGAGTCACCAAGGGCAGCCGGTCCATCGAGATCGTCGCGTGGGTCCTCCCGGGCCAGGCCGACTGGAGCCTCGGGCTCCCGCTGGGCTGGGGCCGGACGCACGCGGGCCGGGTGGGCAGCCACCGCGGCTTCGACGTCAACGGGCTGCGCGCGTCGGATGCGCTGTGGTTCGTCGACGGCGTCACCGTTGCGAAGACCGGGGCCCGCTACGCCCTGTCGCAGACCCAGGACCACCACCAGATGGAGGGCCGCCCGATCGCCGTCGAGGCGACCCTCGCCGAGTTCGAGTCGACCCCGAACTTCGCCGCGCTCCGCTCGCCGTCGCCGCGCACGCTGCCGCTGTGGCGAGAGGTGCATTACGACGGCTACCGCTGGGGCATGACCATCGACCTCGCGTCGTGCACGGGTTGCAACACCTGTGTCGTCGCTTGCCAGTCCGAGAACAACATCCCGGTGGTGGGCAAGGAGCAGGTCGCTCGCGGCCGCGAGATGCACTGGATCCGGGTGGATCGGTACTTCGTGAGCCCGCGGGCGCACGGCAACGACCGCGACCCCGAGGCGACGAGCGACCCCGCGGTGGCGTTCCAGCCGCTGGCGTGCGTGCAGTGCGAGAACGCGCCTTGCGAGAACGTCTGCCCGGTCAACGCCACCGTGCACAGCCCCGAGGGGCTGAACGAGATGGCCTACAACCGCTGCATCGGCACCCGGTACTGCGCCAACAACTGCCCGTACAAGGTGCGCCGGTTCAACTACCTGAATTGGCACAACGACTCGGTCTACCAGCCTGAGGACAGCGACGTCCCGGAGACCGTTCGCATGCAGATGAACCCGAACGTCACGGTGCGATTCCGCGGCGTGATGGAGAAGTGCACCTACTGCGTGCAACGCATCCAGGGCCGCAAGATCGAGGCGAACCGCTCGAACGGCGGCCACGGGCGGCGCGTCGCCGACGGAGAGCTGATGACCGCCTGCCAGCAGGCGTGCCCGGCGGACGCCATCGTCTTCGGCGACCTCAACGACCGCCAGAGCCGCATCTCGCAGCTCCACCAGAACGACCGGCGCTACGCGCTGCTCGGTGAGCTCGGCGTCAAGCCGCGCACCCTCTACCTCGCGAAGGTCCGCAATCCGAACCCGGAGATGCTCGGATGAGCTTCCACGCACCGATCAGGGCGATTGGCGAGAAGGATCTCGTCGCGCCGAAGAGCAGTTTCAGGTCGATCACCGAGGCCGTCAGCCGCGTCTCGGAGACCCCCGCCCCGAAGGGGTGGTGGATCGCCTTCCTGACGGCGCTCAGCTTCACCGGCGTGCTCGGCCTCGCGGTCGGGTACCTCTTCTGGCGCGGCATCGGCGTGTGGGGAAACAACTCTCCGGTCGCCTGGGCCTGGGACATCACGAACTTCGTGTGGTGGGTCGGCATCGGCCACGCCGGCACGCTGATCTCCGCGGTGCTCTTCCTGTTCCGTCAGAAGTGGCGCACGTCGATCAACCGCTTCGCCGAGGCGATGACGATCTTCGCGGTCATCTGCGCCCTGCTCTTCCCGGGCATCCACGTCGGCCGCGTGTGGCACGCCTACTACCTGTTCCCGATTCCCAACCAGATGGGGGCCTGGCCGAACTTCAAGAGCCCGCTGCTCTGGGACGTCTTCGCGGTCAGCACGTACTTCACCGTCTCGCTGCTGTTCTGGTACGTCGGCCTCATCCCGGATTTCGCGACGCTGCGTGACCGGGCCAAGAACGCCACCCGCCGCTTCAGCTACGGCTTCCTGGCGCTCGGCTGGCGCGGTTCGAACCGCCACTGGCAGACCTACGAGCGTGCGTACATGATCCTCGCGGCGCTCTCGACGCCGCTGGTGCTCTCGGTGCACTCGGTGGTGTCCTTCGACTTCGCCACCTCGGTGGAGCCGGGCTGGCACACGACGATCTTCCCCCCGTACTTCGTGGCCGGCGCCGTGTTCTCGGGCTTCGCGATGGTGATGACGCTCCTGCTCATCGCCCGCGCGGTCTTCAAGCTCACCGACCTCGTGACGATGACCCACATCGAGCTGATGAACAAGATCATGCTCGCGACGGGGACGCTCGTCGGCTACGCGTACGCGATGGAGTTCTTCATCGCCTGGTACTCGGGAAACCAGTACGAGCGATACGTCTTCATCAACCGCGCGACCGGTCCTTACGCCTGGGCGTACTGGATCATGATCACCTGCAACGTGATCTCCCCGCAGCTCTTCTGGTCGAAGCGCCTGCGGACGAACATCCCGCTGAGCTTCGTGGTCTCGATCTTCATCAACATCGGTATGTGGTTCGAGCGCTTCGTCATCATCGTGACGTCGCTGCACCGCGACTTCGTGCCGAGCTCGTGGGGCTACTTCCACCCCACGCTGATCGACATCGGAACGTACCTCGGCTCGCTGGGCCTGTTCTTCACCTTGTTCCTGCTGTTCCTTCGCTGGGTTCCGATGATCGCCATCGCGGAGCTCAAGAGCGTGCTGCCCGAGGCCTCGCCGCACCACGGCGAGCACCAAGACGGCGCCTCCGAGGAACACGGCACGCCGGCGCTCGCCGCGGAGGGCAACTGAGCCATGTCGGTCGAAGTCACGACGATCAGCGTTCCTGGCGGCCGCCCCGCGGTGGTCCTCGCCGAGTACGACTCTCCCGGGGCGTGCATGCACGCAGCCGAAAAGCTCCGCGACGCGGGCTTCACGCGGTTCGACGCCCACACGCCGTTCCCGGTGCACGGAATGGACGGCGCGATGGGCCTCCCGGACTCGCGCCTCGGCTGGATCGTGTTCGGCATGGGCCTCACGGGCCTGCTGAGCGCCATCGCACTCATCACCTACTGCAACGGCATCGACTACGCGCTCGTCGTCGGCGGCAAGCCGCCGATCTCGTACCCGAGCTACGTACCGGTGTGCTTCGAGCTGACGGTGCTCTTCTCGGCCTTCGGGGCGGTCTTCGGGATGCTCGGGATGAACCGGCTCCCGCGGCACCATCACCCGGTGTTCGAGAGCGACCGGTTCCGCGCCTTCTCCGACGACAAGTTCTTCGTGAGCGTCGAGTGCGCCGACCCGAAGTACGACACCGCGTCGACGCAGGCGCTCCTCGAGGGCACCCACCCAAACCACATCGAGATCATCGAGGACAACGAGTCGTGAGCCGCGCACTCTGCATCGCCGCGTCCTGCGCGGTCTTCGTGGCCGGATGCCGGGGAGAGACCTCCTCCGACGCCCCCATCATGCTGCTGCGCAACATGCACTTCCAGCAGCGGTACAACTCGCAGGCGGAGAGCCCGTTCTTCCGGGATCACCGCACCATGCGTACGCCGCCGGAGGGAACCGTTCCGCGCTTCGCGAACGGCGCCAACGCGCGCTACGCGAACTTCACCGTCGGGCGTGACGACGGCTTCGACGACGACACGGTGAACGAGGGGCACGAGACCGACAGCCCGGTTTACGTCTCCGACATCCCGCAGCGCATCGCCCCGGACCACGACGCGCGCCTTCGCCTCGTCGAGCGCGGACAGCAGCGCTACGGCATCTACTGCACCCCGTGTCACGGCGGGCTCGGCGACGGCCGCGGCGTGGTGTGGCTTCGCAGCATCGGCCGCGACGGCGTGCGCTACCAGTACCCGCAGCCGGCGAACCTGAACATCGAGCGCATCCGGCAGATCCCCGACGGACAGCTCTTCGCGACCATCTCCAATGGCGTTCGCAACATGCCCGGCTACCGAGCGCAGGTGCCGGTCGAAGACCGCTGGGCGATCGTGGCCTACGTGCGCGCGCTGCAACTGAGCCAGATCAACACGGGAGCGACGCCGTGAGCGCCGAGAAGACTGATTACCGGGTGACGGGCACGGCCTGGGCCGGCGCGTGGAAGATTGCCGCCGGCGTCGGCGTGCTCGGCCTCGCCGGCGCGGGCTACGGCTACACCGTGGACGCCCAGCGCTTCGCGTTCTCGTACCTGTTCGGCTTCTTCGCGTTCCTCGTGCTCGCCCTCGGCGCGACGTTCTTCGTGCTGCTGCAGCACGTCACGAACGCCGGCTGGAGCGTCACGGTGCGCCGCACCGCCGAGGTCTTCATGAGCGCGCTGCCGATCTTCGCGCTGCTGTTCCTCCCCGTCGCGGCCTCGATGGATCATCTGTACCCCTGGACCCACGACCACGCCGCCGTGCACGCCGCCGCGTCGCACGAGCACGGCGAGGCCGCCGAGGAGGGCCACGCGCCCGCCGCCGACGAGGGTCACGGCCATGATCACCAGGCCGGCCAGGTGCTGAGCGAAGAGCAGATCGAGCACCAGCTTCACGGCGAGCTGATGGCGTCGAAGAGCCCGTTCCTGAACCGCGGGTTCTTCTTCGGGCGCGCCATCGCGTACTTCCTCATCTGGTTCCTGCTGACCCGCAAGCTCTTCGCGAACAGCGTGAAGCAGGACACGACGAAGGACCTCGGACTGACCGCCAGCTCGCAGGGCATGGCCCCGGCGTCGCTCGTTCTCTTGGGACTCACGACGACCTTCGCGTCCTTCGACTGGGTGATGTCGCTCCTCCCGGGGTGGTACTCCACGATCTTCGGCGTGCAAATCTTCGCCGCGTCGATGGTCGTCTCGCTGGCGGTGCTGACGCTGGTGACCTACGGCCTCCGGTCGAGCGGCGCGAGCGGCAAGGCGATCACCACCGAGCACTTCCACGACCTCGGCAAGCTGCTGTTCGGGTTCAACGTCTTCTGGGCGTACATCTCGTTCTCGCAGTTCTTCCTGATCTGGTACGCCAGCATCCCCGAGGAGACGGTGTTCTTCCACATGCGCTGGAGTGACGGTCCGTGGAAGTCCGTGAGCGTGGCGATCGTCGTGCTCCACTTCCTCGTGCCGTTCCTGATGCTAATCTCGCGCAACACGAAGCGGTTCTTCGGTCAGAAGGTGCTGCTCCTCGGAGCGTCGCTGCTGCTGGTGATGCACTTCGTCGAGATGTACTGGCAGGTGCTCCCGAACTACGCCGCCGCCCGCGGGGTGCTCCCGACGCACGCGGAGTCCTTCGCGCCGCACTGGCTCGACCTCGCATGCTTGCTCGGCGTGGGCGGCGTGTACCTCGCCGCGGTGTTCTATCGGATGGCCCAGCACCCGGTGGTGCCCGTCGGCGATCCGCGGATGTCGCGCTCGGCCCATTTCGAGAACGCCTGAGGAGATTCAAGGGTCATGGCTGTCGACAAGACCGAACCGCCGATCAAGGTCATCATCGGCTTCGCGGTGCTCTCCATCGGGATCCTGATCGTGCTGCGCGTGCTGCTCGTGTCGTACTTCAACAACGCGTACGGCACCCGGCAGCACGGCCACATGGACCAGGTCCTCGGTCATGGCGGGTGGAACTTCACCGCCAGCCAGGTCCGTGAGGCGGAGCAGTCGCACCTCGGCGGCCTGCGCCCGGCGATGGAGGCGATCGCTCGCGGGGATCGTCCCGCCGCCATCGCTCCGCACGCCTCCAACGACGTCGCCGCGCTGCAGGGTTGGGCGCAGGCTCCCCGGCAGGTTCCGCGCACCGCTCCGGCGCCGGCCCCCGTGGTCGCCCCCGCTGCGGCTCCGGCTCCGGCTGCTGGCGCTCCGGTCGCGAACGCCCCGGCGGCCCCTGCCGCTGTGGTCATGCCCGCGGCTCCCGGTGCGCCGGTGCTGCTCCCCACGGCGACGGCTCCGGCGGGAGCGCACTGAGGTCACTGTCATGACTCCGCGGGCGACAGCCTGGACGTTCGCCGCCGCCATGGTCTTCATGGCTACGTCGGCGCACGCCCAGGTGAACGTCCTTCCGCGGGAGTTGCGTGACGTCGGCGTCATCGAGCACCTCGAGCGCCCGGTCCCCGGCGATGCGACGTTCATCGACGAGGCCGGACATCCGGTTCGCCTGGGGCAGTACTTCGACGGTCACCGTCCGATCGTGCTCAACCTCGCGTACTCGCGCTGTCCGATGCTGTGCAACATGGTCCTCAACGCCGCGGTGCGTGCGTTGACGGAGACTGTGTGGAGCGTCGGCAACGAGTTCGACGCGGTGGTGATCAGCATCGATCCGCGGGAGACGCCGCAGATCGCGGCGGAGCGCCGTCAGCACGTGCTCGAGCAGTACCATCGCCCTTCGGCGGCGCACGGCTGGCACTTCCTCACGGGAACGGCCGATCAGATCCACCGCGTGGCGGACGCCGTGGGCTTCGAGTTCCGCTACGACCGCGCTCAGGATCAGTACGCGCACCCCGCGGTCACCATGCTCCTCACCCCCGATGGGCGGGTGGCGCGCTACCTCTACGGCATCGACTATCGTCCCACGGACGTGCGCGTCGGGTTGCTCGAGGCCTCGCAGGGGCGCTCCATCAGCACCGTCGAGCGCCTGATCCTCTATTGTTACCACTACGATCCGCACACTGGCTCGTACGTGCTGCTCGCACGCCGGATCATGCGCCTCGGGGGCGTCGTGACGGCGCTCCTCTTCGGCGGGTTCCTCACGGTGATGTGGAGCCGCGAGCGTCGCAAGCCTCCGGCAGCGCCGGGCCCGGCGGCGGCATGATCTCAACAGGCAACGGATTGCACGAACGGACCTGAGAAGGCTTCTGCGATGAACACCGAACCGACGATGCAGCTCCCGGGACAGTGGTCGACCTTCGGGGTCGGCTACGACTGGCTGTTCTACTTCATCTACTGGCTCAGCGTCGTGCTGTTCGTGGCCGTCGTGGGGGCGGCGCTGTACTTCGTGGTGAAGTACCGCCGTCGCCCGGGCGTCAAGTCCGAGCCCACCGGGCACTACCTGCTCCTCGAGATCGGGTGGACGGTGTCGCCGCTCATCCTCCTCGTGATGCTCTTCCACTGGGGCTTCGCGGGCTACGTGTCGCTCACGGCGCCGCCGCCGGACGCGCTCGACATCCGCGTCCGCGCCCGCAAGTGGTCGTGGGACTTCGAGTACCCGAACGGCGGGCACTCGCAGGACGAGCTCCACGTGCCCGTGGGCCGCCCCGTTCGCCTCATCCTCTCTTCCGAGGACGTGATCCACGCGATGTACATCCCGGGCTTTCGCGTGAAGCGCGACGCCGTGCCGGGCTCGTACTCGACGCTCTGGTTCGAGGCCACGCACGTGGGCCGCACGCGGTACTTCTGCGCGGAGTACTGTGGCGCCGCGGAGCAGCCCGTGCACGAGGCCGACGGCACGGATCGCTACACCGGTCACTTCTCGATGAACGGCTGGGTCAACATCCATCCGGTCGACGGTCCCGCCGCGGAGAGCGTGTCGGGCGAGAACACCTGGCGTTCGGGCTGGGCCTCGTACCTCGAGAACGTTCTCCGCGCGCCCATCGACCCGGCCACGGGCCACGAGGTGACGCCGGCGCAGTGGGGCGAGCTCCTCTACGCCCGCAACCAGTGCAACACGTGCCACTCGGTCAACGGCTCGGCGATGACCGGCCCCACGTGGCAGCACATGTTCGGACAGAACGTGGACCTCGCGGACGGCACGCACGTCCTGGTCGACGAGAACTACGTGCGGGAGTCGATCCTGCAGCCCGCGGTGAAGGTCGTCCGGGGCTTCAACCCCGTGATGCCGTCGTACCAGGGCTCGCTGACCGATCGCCAGCTCGACGCGCTCATCGCGTACATCCGCACGCTGCGGTAATCGTTCCGGATTCGGCAGAGGATTTTCGAGGAACACCGAAATGGCAACCGAAGTCGCAGTCGCGCCCGGGCATCACGAGGACGAGCCCGACCACATGGCCAACTACCTGATCGCCGCGCGCGGCGTGAAGTCGTGGCTGGTCACCCTCGACCACAAGCGGATCGGGGTCATGTACCTCGCGTCCGTGATCCTCGCGTTCTTCATGGGAGGCATGTTCGCGCTGCTCGTGCGGCTCGAGCTGTTGACCCCGGGGCGCACGATCATGGGCGCCGCGACGTACAACCGCGTGTTCACGCTCCACGGCGCGGTGATGGTGTTCCTCTTCATCATCCCGAGCATTCCGGCGGCGATGGGCAACTTCATCCTCCCGCTGATGCTCGGCGCGAAGGACGTGGCGTTCCCGAGGCTCAACCTGCTGAGCTTCTACATCTACGTCGTCGGCGCGCTGTTCTCGCTGTTCAGCATCATCTCCGGTGCCGTCGACACGGGCTGGACGTTCTACACGCCGTACAGCACCACGAGCTCTTCGAGCGTCGTGTCGATGACCCTCGGGGTCTTCATCCTCGGCTTCTCGAGCATCCTCACGGGCCTCAACTTTCTGGTGACGATCCACAAGATGCGCGCGCCGGGCCTTCACTGGCGTCGGCTCCCGCTCTTCGTGTGGGGCATGTACGCGACGTCGGTGATGCAGGTTCTCGCGACGCCGGTGCTCGCCATCACCCTCGCGCTTCTCGCCATGGAGAAGGTGCTCGGCCTCGGGATCTTCGACGCCTCGCTGGGCGGTGACCCGGTGCTCTTCCAGCACTTCTTCTGGTTCTATTCGCACCCGGCGGTCTACATCATGATCGTCCCGGGCATGGCCATCGTGAGCGAGCTCTTCGCTACGTTCAGCCGCCGCGCCATCGTGGGCTATTTCGCCGTGGCGATGAGCTCGCTCGGCCTCGCTCTCCTGGGGTTCCTGGTCTGGGGACACCACATGTTCACGAGCGGGCAGTCCGAGTTCTCGACGATGCTGTTCTCGGCGCTGACGATGCTCGTGGCCATCCCGTCGGGCGTGAAGGTCTTCAACTGGACCCTCACGCTCTACAAGGGCTCCATCTGGCTGACGACGCCGATGCTCTACGCCCTCTCGTTCCTGGTGCTGTTCACCATCGGCGGGCTGACCGGGCTGTTCCTGGGCACGCTGTCGACGGACATCCACCTTCACGACACCTACTTCGTTGTCGCCCACTTCCACTACGTGATGATGGGCGGAACGGTGATGGGCTTCCTCGGCGGCCTGCTCTACTGGTGGCCCAAGATCACCGGCAAGATGTACGACGAGTCGCTCGCGAAGGTCTCGTGGTTCTTCGTCTTCGTGGGCTTCAACGCCGTCTTCATCGTGCAGTTCATCATGGGCTCGCGCGGCATGCCGCGGCGCTACTACGACTACGTCCCGGAGTTCCGGCCGTACCACCAGTTCTCGACGGTGGGGTCGTGGATCCTCGCGGTGGGCTTCTTCATCCTCGCGTACGTGCTGGTGAAGTCGCTCCGCAGCGGGGCCAAGGCGCCGCCGAACCCGTGGGGCTCCGCGGGCTTCGAGTGGAACACGGCGACGCCGCCGATCATGCAGAATTTCGCCGTGACGCCGACGATCACGCGCGGACCGTACGACTACCACGAGGCGACCGAGGAGGAACTCTGGGACGGATTCCCGGAGGACTTCAAGAAGTCCGAGCCGTGAACGAAGTGCCGAACGACCGCTCGCAGAGAGAACACCGATGAGCAGCGCGACCACCACCGAAGCTTCGCACGGCGCCCACGCTGAGGCGCACGGGCACCACCCGCCCTTCCTGCAGCATCACTTCGACACGCCCGCGCATCAGTTCGATGCGGCCAAGATGGGCATGTGGATCTTCATCTGCACCGAGATCCTCATGTTCGGCGGTCTGTTCGTGGCGTACGGGCTGTTCCGCGGCCGGGAGCCCGAGATCTTCCACCTCGCGCACGAGCGCCTGGACAAGATCATGGGCGCCGCGAACACCATCGTGCTGCTGTTCAGCTCGCTCACGGCGGCGCTGGCGGTGCGCCAGTCGCAGGTCGGCGACCGCAAGGGAACGACGCGTTGGCTGATCATCACGCTGCTCTGCGCGTGCGTGTTCCTCGTGGTGAAGTACTTCGAGTACACCCACAAGTTCCATGACGGCCTGCTGCCCGGGACGCACTTCCGTGCGCACCTTCCGGCGTATGCGCACCATGGCCACACGCTGCCGTACCGCGCGCACATGTTCTTCGCGCTGTACTTCATGATGACGGGGCTGCACGGGGTGCACGTTCTCGTCGGCATGGGCATCCTGACTTGGGTGCTGAAGCGCAACCTGCGCGGCGAGATCTCCAAGGAGTATTTCACCCCTGTCGAGATCGGCGCGCTGTACTGGCACCTCGTCGACCTCGTCTGGATCTACCTCTTTCCGCTGCTGTACTTGGTGGGATGATGAGCACCGCGACCAACGAACACCACGCAGACCACTCCAACGACGATGGCGCCGTGCACGCGCACGTGTCGTCGCCGCTCTTCATGATCGGGATCTTCGCGACGCTGATCGTCCTCACGATCGTGACCGTGGCGGTCTCGTACGTGGACCTCGGCTCCGCGAACTCCTTCGTCGCCCTCCTCGTCGCGACCTTGAAGGCCGGCCTGGTGTCGACGTTCTTCATGCACCTGCGCTGGGACCGCCCGTTCCACGCCCTGGTCTTCATCTTCTCGTTCGTGTTCCTGGCGATCTTCATCGGGTTCACGAACGACGATCTCAGCACCCGCGGCGAGATCGACCCGAACAACGGCGTGCACGTGCTCGAGCGGAGCGGCGCCGTCGCTCCCGGTGGCATCCAGGTGCCCGCGGCGCCGCCGGCGACGCCGGGTCACGAGACCCACGAGGAACACCACTGATCCGCTCGCTCCGTGCAGCGCTCGCATGCGCGCTGTTGCTCCCGCTCGCGGGGTGCCGCCGCAAGCACGTGGCCGTCCCCTCGGTACCTCAACTCCCCTATCCAGACTGCGGCCGCGGCGCTCTCCCCGAAGGAGAGGTGATCGCGTCGGGACATCTGCGCAGCGGGCCGTTCTCCGTCGAGCAGCTCGTGGACGAGCGGTTCACGCTGCGCCGCAGGGATTGTGTTCGAACGCTGACGGTGCGGCAGGAGTGGCCCCTCAACGCGTCCGACGTCGAGGTCGTCTATGACTCCGACGGCGTGCCGCTGCGCGCATGGAAGCGAATGACGCTGCCGGGCGTGCGCGCCGCCGACGGCAATGCGGACATTCGCAGGTACGAGATGCGCACCCCCGAGGTGACGCTCACTCGCCGGGTCGGCGGAGTGCGCACCTACGAGGTGCTTCGCGGGGCCCGGCCGACGGTGGTGCTCGGTCCGGGGCGGGGCTTGCTGACAGCGTGGATCCAGCGTGCGCGTCTCGGTGTGGGCGGTCGCATCCGCGAGGTCGCGCTCGACATTCGTGAACCGCTCGAGACCGTGAGGCCCGTGACGCTGCGCCGCGAAGCCGATCAATACGTTTCCGAGTATGGTCGCCGGCTGCAGGTGTACACGGTGTACGGGCGCGAGAGCGTGTTCACGGATGACGACGGCGTGGTCGTCGGCGACGTTGCAGGCATGCGCGCCGACGCGGTGCTTCGCAGCCCGCCCCCGCCGCCCCTGCCGCATTACGGCGCGCCGGATCCCGTGGGGACGCCGTGAGCGGCGGTGGCGCTTCAGAGGCATGATCGCGTGGCGATGACCGGGAGCCAGTCGAAGGGCGCGCAGGCGCCGGCGATGCAGCAGTACCTGCGAGAGAAGGCCGCGCACCCCGACGCGCTGCTCTTCTTCCGCATGGGCGATTTCTACGAGTTGTTCTTCGACGACGCGCTCACCGCGGCGAAGGCGCTGGACCTCACGCTGACGTCCCGCAACAAGAACGAAGCGGACGCCATCCCGATGTGCGGGATCCCGTACCACGCCGCGCCGGCGTACATCCCGCGGCTGCTCGACCTCGGGCACAGCGTCGCGGTGTGCGAGCAGCTCGAGGACCCGTCGAAGGCCAAGGGCATCGTCAAGCGCGGCGTGGTGCGCGTGCTGACGCCGGCGCTGGTGCTCGACGCCGAGTCCCTCGACGCGCGGTCGAACCAGTTCCTCGCCGCGGTGGTTGCGCCGACGACGGGTCGGCAGTGGTCCGTTGCGGCGTACGACCTGAGCACCGGCGAGCTCTTCACGAGCGAGGTCGCGGACCTCTTCGGCGTCGTCGGCGAGCTCGCGCGGCTCGACGTCCGCGAGGTGCTCTGCGCGCCGGAGCAGGAGGCCACGGTGCGCGCCGAGGTGCGGCTGCTCCCGCGGCTCTTCGTGCGGGCCGCACCGTCGATGGCGGCGAAGGAGGCGTCCGAGGTCCTCGCGCGCTCCGTCGCCGACGGTGGGCTCGCGCAGGCCTTCGACGACGTGGCCGTGAGCACGCGCGTCGCGGCGGCGATGGCGCTCCGCTACGCCGAGGCGTTCATGCCGGGGGCGGCGGTCGCAGTGCAGCGCGTCGCGCGCCTCGACGCCAAGGATCACGTCGAGGTCGACGAGACGACGCAGGGTCACCTCGAGCTGTTCCGCTCGGTGCGCGGGGACAAGAAGGGCACGCTGCTCGCGCACCTCGACGCGACGGTGACGCCCATGGGCGCCCGGCGGTTGCGCACGTGGATCGCGTTTCCGATGCAGGACCCGGCGCGCATCCATCGGCGCCTCGATGGCGTAGAGGCCCTGGTCGTGCACCCCGAACTGCGGGCGACGCTGCGAGAGACGCTCGGTTCCATCCCCGACGTCGAGCGCCTCGCGATCCGCGCGACGATGAAGGTCGCGACGCCGCGGGACCTCGGCGTGCTGCGTGACGGGCTCGCTCGGGTGCCGCGGCTCCAGGCTGCGTTCGCGGCCAACGCCGAGGCCTCGGCGGCGCTCGGCGCCCTCGGGACCGTGGACCCGTGCGGCGAGCTCTGCGCGGTGCTCGAGGGATCGCTGTCCGAGTCGCCGCCGGTGGGGCTCGACGAGGGCGGCGTCTTTCGCTCGGGCTTCGACGCCGAGCTCGATCGGTACACGGCGCTCGCCCGCGACGCCAAGGCGGTGATCCTCGCGCTCGAGGCGCGGGAGCGGGAGCGCACGAAGATCGCGTCGCTGAAGGTGCGCTTCAACGGGGTCTTCGGGTACTTCCTCGAGGTCACCAAGGCCAATCTGCACCTCGTGCCGGCGGACTATCGGCGCAAGCAGACGGTGGCTGGCGGCGAGCGCTTCGTGACCGACGAGCTCTCGTCGCTCGAGACCGAGATCCTCGAGGCCGAGGAGCGCGCACGAGCCCTGGAGCGGCAGCGTTTCGACGAGCTTCGCGGTCGCGTCGCCGAGGCGACGGGGCGGCTCTCACGCCTCGCCACGCACCTCGCCGACCTCGACGCCCTCGCGGCGCTCGCCGAGGTCGCGCACCGTCACGACTACCGCCGTCCGGTCGTCGACGACGGCGCGGTCATCGACCTTCGCGAGGCGAGGCACCCCGTTGTCGAGGCGATGCTCGAGCCCGGCGCCTTCGTGGCCAACGACGTTCGTCTCGATCAGCGTCAGCAACGGCTTCTGCTCATCACCGGGCCGAACATGGCCGGCAAGTCGACGCTCATGCGCCAGGTCGCGCTCATCGTGTTGATGGCCCAGGCCGGGAGCTTCGTCCCCGCGCGTGCGGCGAGGATCGGGCGCGTCGACCGCATCTTCACGCGCGTCGGGGCCAGCGACGATGTCGCGCGCGGGGCGAGCACGTTCATGGTGGAGATGCGCGAGACGGCGCGGATCCTTCGCGGTGCGACCACGCGCTCGCTGGTGCTCTTCGACGAGATCGGACGCGGCACGAGCACCTTCGACGGCCTCGCCATTGCGTGGGCGGTGGCCGAGCACCTTCACGACGCGGTGCGCGCGCGGGCCCTCTTCGCGACGCACTACCACGAGCTCTGCGCGCTGGCCGACACGCACGCGCACGTGGCGAACGTGAACGTGTCCGCGCGCGAGAGCGGCGACGACATCGTGTTCCTGCACAAGCTCGCCGAGGGTGGAGCGAGCCGGTCGTACGGCATCGCCGTGGCGAAGATCGCCGGGCTGCCGGAGCCCGTGCTGCTGCGTGCGCGTTCGCTGCTCAAGGACCTCGAACGAGGCGAGGGGCCGACGCGAAAGCCGCGCCCGCAACTCGGTCTCTTCGAGGAGCGTCCTCCCGCGGCGTCGCAGGAGGCTCCGGTGGTGCAGGCGCTGCGGGCGGTGGAGCTGGAGCGCATCACCCCGCTCGAGGCGATGCAGGTGCTCGGTCAGCTCAAGGCGATGCTCGGAAAGTGAACGCGCGCCCGAGGCACGGGCGCGGAAGGGTCAGTTCTGCTCGGGGTCGAACTCGAGGTCCCCGACGAGGGCGTCCCACGCGCGGGCGACCTGGGCGCGGCGCTCGAGCGACGAGCGGAGCACGTCGCTGTCGTTGCGCGGCATGCGGTCGAAGCGCAGGCCCACGCCGCGGCGGCCACCGACGAGGGTGCGCACCACCACCGCGTCGATGAAGATCTGGTGCGGCGTGCCGGGCGGCACGAAGGAGAGAAGCACGCGCTCGTCGACGACGAGCGACGGGTTCCCCGCGAGGTACATCCCCGAGCTGGAGAGGTTCGTGCACTCCAGTTCGACGGGCTGGTGGAACCCCTCCGCGAAGACGGCGGCAGGGATCGAAACGGTGGCGCGGGACTCCCCGCGGCGCTGCGTGACCGGAAGGGCTTTGTCCATGAACGAACCGTAGGAGGTCGGGGCCAGGGTCCGAGAAGTTCCTGGCAGTGCACGGAGCTCTCACGCCGACCTTCGTTGCGCCGGATCTGAGCGGGCGGTAGTTCGTTGCGCATGGCACCGCGGGCTCGTGTGCGGAAAGTTGGCGATCCGTTCGCGCGTCCGGCGACCACGAAGGCCGTGCCGTTCGCGTTCGTGCTCGACGAGATCGCGGCGCTCGACCCGGTGACGCGCCCGATGTTCGGCTGCACCGCGGTGTACGCCGGCGAGCGCATCGTGTTCATCCTTCGTGCGCGCGGCTCCGTCGACGATGGGGTATGGATCGCGACGACCGCCGAGCACCACGCGTCGCTCCGAAGGGAGCTCCCGTCGATGCGCTCCATCGCGGTGTTCGGCCCCGGCGAGAGCGGCTGGCAGGTGATCCCGGCGGGTGGAGACGACTTCGAGGCCGAGGTGCTTCGCGCGTGCGCCATGGCGCGAGCGGGCGACGTGCGAGTCGGCAAGGTCCCAGCGACGAAGCGACGCCGCCGGGTCTGAGGTCAGCCCTTCGCGTCGCGCGGCAGCAGGCCCGCGAGGACGATGCGGTGCAGCGCCGCCAGCCGCGAGCGGTTGCGCGGGCAGCTCGCGTCGAGGCGCGGCGGCGCGAAGCCTTCGTAGGCCTCCAGGAGGGCGTCGGCGGCGTCGCGGGCGTCGTCCGGGGCGAGGGTGCCTGCGCGGGCTGCGTCGGCCAGGAACGCCTCGAGGAGCGCGCGCTGCGCCTGCATGAACTCGGCGTGGCAGCGCTGCACGGCGCTTCGGTTGCAGTGCACGAGGTCCCCGGCGTGGGCGCCCTCGGCGACGAGCCGCGCGAACACCTCGAAG
>CAIMWA010000140.1 GCA_903845045.1 uncultured delta proteobacterium
GGGACACAGTTACGTTGTTGCCTTCGCGGCGCCGCCGCATGCAACAACGTAACTGTGTCCCCATGACGCTGCGCGCCGCGGGTCAGGGGAACGGGAACACGCCCCCGCCGGGGTGCGCCGCAGCGACCTCGTCGGCGTGCGCGACGATGCGGTCCCGGCGCGTGAGCACCGCCTGCACCTGCGTCTCCGACAGGCACGGACCCAGCGGGTCCTCGGCCATCGCAGTCTGCAGCGAAGCCGCCGTGAGCCGCCGCAGCGCCCGCAGGAACGTCGGCGAGAAGCGCTGCACGCGGTCGAGCCGGGCGTTCTGGTCGCTGGGGCGCGCGCCGAGGCCGCCGTTGATGGCGCTGAACGACGCGCCGTTGTCCATGA
This sequence comes from uncultured delta proteobacterium, assembly GCA_903845045.1. Taxonomy (GTDB): domain Bacteria; phylum Myxococcota_A; class Polyangia; order Polyangiales; genus SCUS01. The sequence continues at coordinate 373 of CAIMWA010000140.1, forward strand.
AGAGCATCTCGCCCGGCGGCTGCCCTGGGGCGGCGTGCTGGCGCAGGATGTTGCCGCCACTCCAGCGGTCCACGTTGTCTTCGAGGAAGTCGAAGAGCAGCAGGTTCGAGAGGCCCGCGGCGAGGGTGACGTCGTCCGGCGCGAGGGGCTGCGACGCGTCGAGGAGCTGCGCGTACCGGTCCGTGCCGGGCACCGGCTCGAGCTGTCCCGGAACCCAGAACAGCATCGCGCCGGGCACCTCTTCGGTGCGCCCGAGGAGCTCGGTCATCACGCGCTGCGAGAACGCCGTGTCGCCCGACGAGTCCGCGGCGCGCTGGAGCATCTCCCGGGGCATGGTGCGCCCGCACGCCGGGGGAACGCGGCGCTGCTCGAGGAGCCGGCTGAGACGGTACGCCGCGAGCTCGGCGCGAAAGTTCGCCACCTCGGCGCGCTGCTGCGGCTTGAAGAGGGCGCGCATCCCGCCCGCGAGCCACACGCGGAACGACACCGTGCTGCCCCCGCGGTTGCGCTCGATGCGCTCCACCGGGGCGCGGCACATGCGGGCGAGCAGGGCCTCGTCGTCCATGCCCAGGAAGCCACGGCCGCGTGTCCCGGCGCCCGCGTCCGGGGGAGGCGCGAGGCCGCGACCCGGTCCGCCGGCGACCACGGTGTTCGTCGGCGCGGGCAGCGCTGGACGCGGAGCCGCAGCGCCGTCGCGCACCACGGGCGCAGACGTCACCGCGTGCGGCGCAGCACCGGGCGGCGTCGGCGCCGGGGCTGGATCGCGGCATGCAGCGACGAGCGCGCAAGCGGAGGCCAGATGCAGGAATTGACGGTGTGGTGGGGCTGTGACAAACGTGCGCGCCATTCGAGGACCGATCCGGTGCGAACCCTCTATCACAGCGCGGCCGCGATGGCGCTCACCGGCGGTCTGGTGCTGGCGAGCGGCTCCGCGTGGGCCGTCGACATCTGGACGACGCCGAACCCCGGCATCCGTCACCTGCATCGGACGACGCCAGCGCCGGCGGAGTTCCACGCGCTGGTCATCGACCTGAACGCCCCGGGTGTGCAGATTCGCTGCACTCCTCCGCGGGAGCGCTGGAAGTCGACGAGCGCCTACGCCCGCGACGCCAACCTCGCGGCGGCCATGAACGGCGGCTTCTGGGGTCTCTTCGGCCAAGGGGCCCAGGGCCTCGCGGCGGGCGGCGGCCAGGTGTGGGGCAGCGACGACGAGGAGCACGGCTTCTTCGCCGTGAACGCCCAGGGCCACGCGATGATCTCGCCGCCCCCGGAGGTCGTCGAGGCAGGCCGGCGGCGCATCACCGACGGCGTCTCCGGGCGCCCGATGATCGTCGACCACGGCCGCATCGCGCAGGAGCTGTACACGTTCCCGCGCACCTTCAGCCGCGAGCCGCGCAGCGCCGTGGGCGTCTCCGAGGACGGGCGCACGGTGATCCTCGTGACCGTCGACGGACGGCGCACGACGAGCCACGGCGGCACGCTCACGGAGATGGCCGAGCTCATGATCGAGCTGGGCGCCTCGCGGGCCATCAACCTCGATGGCGGCGGCTCCACGACGATGTTCGTGGCGGGCGAAGGCGGCGTGGTGAATCGCCCGTCGCGCGGCTGGGAGCGCGAGGTCATCAACCACATCGGCGTGCTCGCGCCGGCCCCGCCCCCGGTGGCCGCGGCGGCCCCGACGGTGCGCGACACGCCCCCGGCGGTGGTGGCCGAGGCGCAGCGCTCGCGGGCGCTCCCCGAGGCGAGCGGCGAGGTCGAGCAGGGTCAGGGGACGGGCCTGCGCGGCTGGCTGCGCGCGCGCTTCGGGCGCCTCGCGGTGATCGACCGTCTGCACCTCGGGCGCAACCGCGAGGTGGTGGTCCCGGCGCTCTTCGCAGCGGCGGTGCTCTTCGCGCTCTCGGCGGCGTTCTGGGTGGTCTCGCGGCTCCGCCGGGCGCGCGCGCGATCGCTGGCGGCGGGGCGCGGCTAGTGCTCGTCGGCGACGCGCTGGAGCGCCGCATCGTCCGCGAAGCCGGCAAGATGATCGGCGAGCACGATCTCATCGCCGCCGGCGACCGGGTCATGGTCGCGCTGTCGGGCGGCAAGGACAGCTACGCCATGTACGACGTGCTGCGGAAGATCCTCGCGCGGTCGCCGGTGAAGTTCGAGCTCGTCGCGGTGCACCTGGACCAGGGCCAGCCCGGCTACGACGGCGCGCCGCTGCGCGACTGGATGGCCGCGCACTGCGACGAGTGGCACGTGCTGCGCGAGGACACGTACTCCGTGGTGATCGACAAGGTGCCCGAGGGCGCGACGTACTGCGCGCTCTGCTCGCGGCTGCGCCGGGGCGTGCTCTACCGCGCCGCGACGGAGCTCGGCTGCGCCAAGATCGCCCTCGGCCACCACCGCGACGACGCCCTCGAGACGCTCATGCTGAACCTCTTCTTCGCCGGCAAGATCGCCGCGATGCCGGCGAAGCTGCGCTCCGACGACGGCGCCAACGTGGTGATCCGCCCGATGCTGTCGTGCGACGAGCAGTGGCTGGCGCAGTATGCCGCCGAGCGGAGCTTTCCGATCCTTCCGTGCAACCTGTGCGGGTCGCAGCCGCAGGCGCAGCGGCGGCAGGTGAAGGCGATGCTCGCGGACCTCGAGGCGCGGCACCCGAACCTCAAGGCCTCGATGTTCGCGGCGCTCGGCAACGTGCGTCCGTCGCAGCTCCTCGACGCCGCCCTGGCCCTCAAGCCCGAGGACCGCCGCGACGCCGCCGGCGCCAAGCCCCCGCGCGATCGTGCGCCGCTGCTCCCCGGCGGCCGGCTGCGCGTCCTCGAGGACTGAAATTCCGTCGCGTCGCGGGTATCATCCGCCGCGATGCTCCTCCAATGCGACCAGTGCGCCGCGCCGCACAACGTTCCCGATGGCAGCCCTGTGGTGCGTTGCTCCTTCTGCGGGGGCAGCACGCACATCGTCTTCGGTGCCGCCGGCATGCCGGGCGGACCGACGCCCATGGGGGGCCCCGCGCAGTGGGGCGCGCAGGTGCCGTTCGGCGCTCCGAACCCCTACGGTGCCCCGCCGCCGTGGACGCCAGGCGCGCAGCCCATGCCCGGCTACGGTCCCGCGCGGGCCAACGCGGCGCGCGGGGCCGTCGTGGCGGCGATGGTCATCGGCATGATGGGCGCCGGCGCGGCGATGTTCACGCTGCGCTCGGGCTCCTTCACGCGGGCGCTCTCGTACACGGCGGCGCCGGTGCTGGGCACGCTCTCGCTGGCGGGCACGCCGTCGGTGGAGCGCTCCTACACGGCGTCGGTGACCGGCAGCGTGGCGGCGTCGACGGTGCTCACCACGTGCCGCGGATACATGCAGTCGGCCCCGCACCTCACGCTGCGCCTGACGGCCCCGCAGCGCGTGAACATCCACACGACGTCGGACCTCGACCTGAC
>CAIMWA010000141.1 GCA_903845045.1 uncultured delta proteobacterium
CGGCGCTCCTTCAGGGCATTCCCGCGGTGGCCGAGATGCAGGCGGCGATCAGCGGCTTTCGCCACTTCGAGACGGAGATCGTCGTCCACGGCGATGCCTCGTTGATGCCGGCGGACCGCGACGATTGGGGGCACGTCAACCTCTTCTTCGACCGCGAGGTCGCCTGGATGAGCGACTGGCCCGGCCGACGCGACGACCTCCCGGTCTTTCGCACGTGGCTCCCCAAGGGGCGGCCGCCGCCGTCGCCGCTCTACGCGCGACGCAGCTACTTCCATCTCCTGATGACTCCCGAGAACGCGATGCTCCAGCGTCGCATCGCCGCGCTCCAAGGCGCCGCGGGGCTCTGGGTCACCGGGATGTACACCGCGGACATCGACAACCACGAGAGCGCGCTGTTGTCGGCGCTGGTGCCGGCGCGGGCGCTCGCCCCGCATTCGCGCAACCTCGCCCGGCTGCTCGCGGCGGTGGCGCCCGACGCGATCCACGGGCTGGACGTGCTTCCGGTGCCGCTCCCCGGCGCGGCGCTCGCGCTACCCGTGACGGAATCCGCCCAGGAACCGGGCGCGTAGCCGCCGCAGCGGAGCCGGCGCCCACCAGTTGAGGTGTCCGAGCAAACGCATCGTCGCGGGGACGAGCAGCGTGCGGACGATGGTGGCGTCGACGGCGACGGTCAGCGCCGTGCCGACGCCCATGATCTTGAGGATCACCACGTCGGCCATGCCGAACGCCGCGAAGACGGCCACCATGATGGCTGCGGCGCTGGTGATGAGCGGGCCGACCTTCTCGAGCCCCTCGGCGACGGCGCGGGTGTTGTCGCCGGTGCGCTCCCACTCTTCCTGGATGCGCGTGAGGAGCAGCACCTCGTAGTCCATGGACAGCCCGAAGGTTGCGCAGAAGAGCACCACGGGCAGTCCCGGGTCGATGGGCCCCGGCGTGAAGTGCAGCACGCGGCGCAGGTGCCCTTGCTGGAAGACCCACACGAGAACGCCGAAGGACCCCGTGAGCGACAGGAGGTTCATCGCCACGGCCTTGAGCGGAAGCACCACCGAGCCGAGGAGGGCGAAGAGCAGCACCAGGGTCATGCCGAACACGAAAGCCAAGGCCTGCGGCGCGTGGGCGGCGATGTACGTGGTCGAGTCCATGTCGAGCGCCGTCTGCCCGGTGACGAGCAGCGCTCCGTCGGCGACGTGCCGGTGGCGGCGGATCCGCGCGACGAGGGCATGGGCGGCCGCGCTCGTCGGCGCCGCCTCGGTGACCACCGCGAGCACCACGATGGAGCGTCCGACGGACTCCGCCGCGGCGTCCCGCATCGGCTCGAAGTCGTCGGTGCGCGGTGCCGCGAGGGCGGCGACGGTGGCGTCGCGGTCGTCGGGCGCGGGGGCGGCGCTGACGACGCTCTGCACCTCGCGCACGTCGGGCATGGCCGCGAGGTCTCGTGCGAGGTCGTAGACGGCGGCGGCCCGCTCGCGGGTCGCGAAGGGCGCGCCGGGGAAGCGCACGACCACGGCGATGCGCGTGGCGACGAGGTCGGGGAACAGCTCGCGCAGCACCGCGTCACCGCGCCGCGCCTCCCCCTGCGCGGGAAGGATGTGCACGTCGGGGACCGCGAGCTCGAGGTCGAGAAAGGGCCTTCCCGCAGCGACGAGCAGGCACAGCGTCGGGACGAGCACGCGCACCGGGCGCCGCATCACCGCCGTGGCGAGACGATGCCAGCGCCCTTCGACGCCGGGAGCCGCCGCGCGAGCGAGCCGAGGCACGCGCCCGCGGTCGACGTCGCGCCCGAGGACGCCGAGCAGCGCGGGCAGGAACGTGAGCGCGTAGACCACCGAGAGCAGCACCACGGCGGTGCCGGCAGCCCCGAGCGACGCGAGGAACGAGCGCCGGAAGAACAGCAGCCCGCCGAGGCCGATGGCGACGGCGACGCCGGAGAACACCACGGCCCTCCCCGCGGTGGCGACGGTGCGCGCGAGCGCTGCGGGCACCGCCGATCCCGCCGCGAGCTCCTCGCGGAAGCGGCTGACCATGAAGAGCGAATAATCGATGGCGACGCCGAGACCGACGAGGGAGACGATGTTGAGCGCGTACTGCGCCACCTCGGTCACGCGCGAGAGGAGCGTCACGACGGCGACGGCCCCGACGACGGCGAGCCCGCCGGTGCCGACCGGAAGCGCCGCCGCGACGAGGGAGCCGAAGACGACGAGCAGCACGGCGAAGGTGAAGGGCGCCGAGAGCAGCTCGCCCCGGTGGAGGTCCGTCGCGAGCGCCGCGTCGAGGTCGCTGCGAAACGCCGCCGGACCCGTGACGGTGACGCTCAGCGGCCCGCCGTGGATGCGCGCCCGGAGCGGCGGAAAGAGGCTCGTGTCGACGACCGCGGCGGGGCGGAGGGTGACCTCGGCGACGGCGGCGTGGCCGTCGAGGGACTGCATCCCGGAGGCGATGAAGACCGAGGTGTCGGCGTCGAAGGGCGTTCGCACCGACGCGACGCTGGGGTCGCCGCGGAGGGGGCGGACCGCCGCGAGCACGGCCTCGCGGAAGGCGTCCTGGTCGGTGGTGAGCGCGGCGCTCTGGAAGACGACGGTGAAGCCCGAGGCGGGGGAGCGCGGCAGCTCGCGGTCCATGAGGTTCACGGCGTCGTCGGCCTCGATGCCGTGAATGGCCTTCGTCGCGAAGGACCCGCCGCGCGCGAGCACGAGCCCCGACAGGACGAGCACGAGCGCGCTGACGATCAGCGTCGCGCGGCGATGGCGGTAGACCCAACGGCCCCAGGCTTCGAACATCGAGCGGCGATCTCCAGGTCGGGCGGGCGCGACGGGCGCTACGTGGGCACGCCCACGAGGCAGGTCATGAACACGGGGCGCCAGGGCATGCGCTGGCGGACGACGCGGAAGCGGTAGTCGGCGCGCTGGAGCGGGGCGATCATGGCCTCGAGCTCGTCGACCGAGTAGGCGCGCAGGCACGACGCGAAGCCGTCCCACGCGATGGCCGCGGCCAGCACGGGGAACGCGTAGGTGAGTGCGAGGTTGGCGAGCCGCCGCGGCCGCACGAAGGGCATGAGGCCGGCGATGGCGATGGGCGTGGTGCCGGCGATGAAGGCGCCCTGCCAGCCGCGCTCGACGAGCTCGAAGGTCACGATGGGCTGGCGCTGCGCGGCCGCGTCGGCGAGGACGGCGCTCGCGACCGCGGGGCCCAGGTGGTGGAAGGCGTTGAAGATGGTGCGCACGCCGGTGAGCCCGGCGGGGACGGCCGTGGCGTCGACGGGCTCGCGCCGCCCCGTCGCGTGGCCGGGGAGCTCGGCCTCGGCGCGCGCGAAGGCGTCGACGTTGGGGTAGAGGTCGGTGAGCACGACCGAGGCGTCGCGGCCGTGGCGCGCGCGCAGGAGGCGCACGACGTCGACGGCGGGCCCGCCGCCGCCGGAGCAGAGGTCCACGACGCGGTCGACGCCGCCGGCGTCCATGGCCTCGAGGATCAGCGGCGCGATCGCTCCGGGGACGTCGAGCGCCCCCGCGGCGACGGTGAGGAAGCCCGTCATCGCGTCGCGCAGCGAGGAGGGAAACCAGGCGAAATCTTCGAGCTCGGGGGCGGCGATACGTCGCATCGGGTGAGCGGCACGCTAGTGCCCATCGCGCGAATGCGGAAGCGCGTCGCGAGGCCCGCTCGGGCGCACGCGTCGTGGACATCGCGACAGACGATCGACCACGGCCGAAGGAGCGCCCCGCCGACGTCCGATGGTGACCGAGAGCGCCGGTCCGTGACCGAGGCGGGTGAAACATGTTCTACTCGAACGCGCCGCCATGCCCACGACGCGCGAAGGTTCCGGGGAGTCCATCGCACACGACGACGGACGACGAGGGGACCTCGAATTCGGCACGCTCCCAGGCATGCTGGCCCGCGCGGCGGAGCGCTTCGCTTCCCGCGATGCCGTGCGCGACGGCGACGTCACGCTGAGCTACGCGGCGCTCGCCGACACCGTGCACGCGGCGGCCCGCGCGCTCCTGGCCCTCGGCGTCGCGCCCGGTGACCGCGTGGCGATCTGGGCTCCGAACAGCTGGCGCTGGATCGTCGCCGCGCTCGCGACGCACTCCGTCGGCGCGGTGGTCGTACCCGTGAACACGCGCTTCAAGGGCGGCGAAGCAGCGTACGTCCTCGCCCGCAGCGGGGCGCGGGTGATCTTCACCGTCAGCGAATTCCTGGGTGTGGATCTCGTCGCGATGCTCGACGGCTGCGAGCCTCCGCTCACGGCCCTCGAGCACACCGTCGTGCTCGCCGGGCCGGCGCGCGACGGCACCATCGACTGGGAGCGCTTCGTCGGCGGCGGCGCGGGCGTCGACGCGGCGACGGCGGCGGAGCGCGCGCGAGCCGTGGGCCCCGACGACCTCTGCGACGTGATCTTCACGTCGGGCACCACGGGCGCGCCGAAGGGCGTCCTGTGCACCCACGCGCAGACGCTCCGCGCGTTCCGTGACTGGGCGGACATCGTCGGGTTGCGCGAAGGCGACCGCTACCTCGTCGCGCTGCCGTTCTTTCACACCTTCGGATACAAGGCCGGCTGGATCGCCTCGCTCATGATGGGGGCGACGGTCTTCCCTCTCGCGGTCTTCGACGTCGATGCGGTGCTGTCTCTGGTGGTGCGCGAGCGCATCACCGTGCTGCCCGGCGCGCCGTCGCTCTACCAGTCGATCCTCGCGCACCCACGGCTGGCGGCGTACGACCTCGGCTCGCTGCGCCTCGCCGTCACCGGCGCCGCCGTGATCCCGGTGGACCTCGTCGAGCGCATGGGCCGCGACCTCGGCTTCGACACCGTGCTCACCGGGTATGGGCTCACCGAGGCGACCGGCGTCACCGCCCTCTGCCGCGCGGGCGACGACGCAGCGACCGTCGCGACGACCTCGGGCCGTGCGATCCCGGGCATGAGCATGCGCTCCGTCGACGCGAGCGGCCGGGACGTGCCGGCGGGCGAGCCCGGCGAGATCCTCGTCGCGGGGTATGCCGTGATGCGGGGATACTTCGACGACCCGGCCGCGACCGCCGGCGCCGTCGACGCCGACGGATGGCTGCACACCGGCGACGTGGGCGTGCTCGACCCGCGAGGCTACGTGCGCATCACCGACCGCACCAAGGACATGTTCATCGTCGGTGGATTCAACGCGTACCCCGCGGAGATCGAGCGCATCCTCCAGCGCCACGCGGCCATCGCCCAGGTCGCCGTGGTCGGCGCTCCGGACGAACGCCTCGGCGAGGTGCCGTCCGCCTTCGTGGTGCTCCGGACCGGAGCATCCCTCGACGCCGCGACGCTCATCGCGTGGTCCCGTGAGAACATGGCGAACTACAAGGTCCCGAGGACCGTGCACTTCGTCGAGGCGCTGCCCATGAACGCCACGGGCAAGGTGCTGAAGCAGAAGCTCCGCGAGCGCCTCCGCGGGACCTGACGCCGCCGGGATTTCCCTTCTGCGACTGGGGGTTTGCCGGAAATTGAAACCTGTTCTAGAAGCGCAATTGGAGGCGCGTGCGGGGCACGCGACGAAGCCCTTGGCGGACAAGTCATCGGTCGGAAGCGAAGGTGTCCCCTTCGAGGTCGCCATCGAGCGCGGCAAGATTCGCGAGTTCGCGCGGGCGACCCGCTCGACGCACGCGGCGTACATGGACGGGGAGCGTCCCGTCGCGCCGCCGACGTTCCTGACGACGCAGTTCTTCTGGGAAGACGGCGTCGAGGGCGCGAACCCGTGGCACCTCGTGAAGCTCGACCCGCAGCGCGGCATGCACGCGGAGCAGGAGTACGTGTACTTCGGGCCTCCGCCTCGGGCGGGCGCGAAGCTCGTGGCGCGCTCGCGCATCGAGTCGGTCTACGACAAGGACGGGCGCCGCGGCGGCAAGCTCACCTTCGCGGTGATGGTCACCGAGTTCCGCGACGCGTCGGGAACGCTCGTGGCCGAGGCGCGACTCACCGGCGTCGAGACCGAGCGTCCACCGGAACCCGCCGCGTCGAAGGAGGCGCCATGAGCCCGCGGTGGGAAGACCTTCGTGACGGTCGCGCGGTGCCGCCGCCACCGCTCGTCGTCGGCCCCGTCACGCGCACCGATTTCGTGCGCTACCAGGGCGCGTCCGGTGACATGAACCCCATCCACCACGACGAGCTCTTCGCGCGGGCGGCGGGGTACGATGCGCCGCTCGCGGTGGGGATGTTCCAGGCCGGAGTGCTCGCAACCTGGGCGACGAACTGGCTCGGACCCGAGAACGTGCGGCGCACCAAGGTTCGGTGGAGGGAGCAGGTGTGGCCCGGCGACGTCCTCACTTGCACCGGCAAGGTGGTGCGGGCGTTCGAGGAGAACGGCGAGCACAAGGTCGACCTCGAGCTGCTGTGCACGAAGCAGACGGGCGGCATCGCCGTCCACGGGTGGATGACCTTCGTCGTGCCGTAGAGCGCGTGCTCCAGCGGCGGCGCGCTGCGTGCGAAGCCGTCGACGGCGCGACGCACCTGGCGCCCCGGATCCACGGGATCTCCCAGACGGCGCTGCGCCGCGACCGCGCATCCCGCGATCGCCGTAGGGACCGCGAGTCAGCCGCCCGCGGCCTTGGCGCGGGCCATGTCGAGGGCGAGGTCCTCGATCATGTCCTCCTGGCCGCCGACGGTCTTGCGCCGCCCGAGCTCCACGAGGATGTCCCGCGACGAGAGCCCGTACTTCTCCGCGGCGCGCTTGGCGAAGAGCAGGAACGACGAATACACCCCGGCGTAACCGAGGATGAGCGCGTCGCGGTCGATGCGCACCGGCGTGTCCATCATCGGCACCACGAGGTCCTCGGCGACGTCCATGATCCGGTAGAGGTCGACGCCGTGCGCGACGCCCATGCGGTCGAGCACCGCGACGAGCACCTCCATCGGGGTGTTGCCGGCGCCGGCGCCGAGGCCCGCGGCCGACGCGTCGATGCGGTCCGCGCCGCACGCGATGGCCGCGAGGGAGTTCGCGACGCCCATGGACATGTTGTGGTGCCCGTGGAACCCGAGCTGCGTCTCCGGATGTAGCGCCGCGCGCAGCGCTCCCATCCGCGCCGTCACGTCGTCGGGCAGCATGTGGCCCGCCGAGTCCGTGCAGTACACGCAGTTCGCGCCGTACGACTCCATGAGCTTCGCCTGCGCGACGAGGGCCTCCGGCGGGATCATGTGGGCCATCATCAGGAAGCCCACGGTGTCGAGCCCGAGCTTCCGCGACAGGCCGATGTGCTGCTGCGACACGTCTGCCTCGGTGCTGTGCGTCGCCACGCGGATCGTCGACACCCCGCAGTCCGCCGCCATGCGCAGGTGGTCCACGGTGCCGATGCCCGGGAGAAGCAGCGCCGAGACCTTGGCGCGCTTCATCCGCGGGACCACCGCGCGCAGGTACTCCTCGTCGGTGCACGACGGGAACCCGTAGTTGATCGACGCACCGCCGAGGCCGTCGCCGTGCGTGACCTCGACCAGCGGCATGCCCGCCTCGTCGAGCGCCGTCGCCACCGCCACCATCTGCGCCAGCGAGATCTGGTGACGCTTCGGGTGCATCCCGTCGCGGAGGCTCATGTCGTGCAGCGTCACGCTGCGTCCCGAGAGGTTCACGACGTCATCTCCTGGGCGAACATCTCCGCCGTGCGCAGCGCCGCCGCGGTCATGATGTCGAGGTTGCCCGCATACTTGGGCAGGTAATCACCGAGGCCCTGGACCTCCATGTAGACCGACACCCGGCGGCCGTCGAAGACCGGACCGTTCTTCAGGATGTAGCCAGGCACGTAGCGCTGCACCTCCTTCACCATCTCGTGGATCGAGGCGGTGATGGCCTCCTGGTCGGGCTCGGCGGCGGTGAGGCAGTGGATCGTGTCGCGCATCATCAGCGGCGGCTCCGCGGGGTTGATGACGATGATCGCCTTGGCGCGCGCGGCGCCGCCGATCTGCTCGACGCCGCGGGCCGTGGTGCGCGTGAACTCGTCGATGTTCTGCCGCGTCCCCGGGCCGATGGACTTCGACGCCACCGTCGCCACGATCTCGGCGTACTCCACCGCCTGCACGCGGCTCACCGCCGCCACCATCGGGATCGTCGCCTGGCCGCCGCAGGTGACCATGTTCACGTTCCCCTCGCGCGTACCGATGTGCGCCTTGAGGTTCACCGGAGGCACGCAGAACGGACCGATGGCGGCGGGCGTGAGGTCGATCATCAGCACCCCCTCGGCCTGCAGCTTCCGCGCGTTCTCGGCGTGCGCGTAGGCCGTCGTGGCGTCGAAGGCGATGCGGATGCCGTCGGCCTTCACGAACGGCACGAGCCCGTCGACGCCCTCGGCGGTGGTCTTGAGGCCCATGCCCGCAGCCCTGCGAAGACCGTCCGACGCGGGGTCCACGCCGACGACCCACACCGGCTCGATCCACTCGCTGCGGAGCGCCTTGATGACCAGGTCGGTCCCAATGTTCCCGGAGCCCACGATCGCTGCCCTGACTCTCATCACGGTCCCTTCTTCACACGAAGCGCACGGACGCCGACCCGAGACCGCCGATGCGAACGCGCATCGTGTCGCCGGGCTTCACCGGCTCCAGCGGCACCAGCGAGCCGCTCAGGATCACCTCGCCCGCACGCAGCGACACGCCGAAGCGCCCCAGGGTGTTCGCGAGCCACGCGACGCAGGTCAACGGCGAACCCAGCGCCGCCGCGCCCGCGCCGGTGCTCAGGATCGCGCCGTTCTTCTCGACCACCATGCCGCAGGTCTCGAAGTCGAAGCCCTGCGGCGAGACGCGGTCGCGCCCGAGCACGAAGAGCCCCGACGAGGCGTTGTCGGCCACGGTGTCCTGGATGCGGATCTTCCAGTCGGTGATGCGCGAGTCGACGATCTCGAAGCACGCCGCGATGGAGTCCGTCGCCGCGAGCACGTCGTCGTTGGTGACGCCCGGCCCGGTGAGGTCGCGCTTCAACACGAAGGCGATCTCGCCCTCGGCGCGCGGCTGGATGAGCTCCGCGCCGATGGGCATGTCGGCGCCGTCGTCGTAGGCCATGCGGTCCGTGAGGTACCCGAAGTCCGGCTGGTGCACGTCGAGCATCGACTGCACCGCCTTGCTCGTCACGCCGATCTTCTTGCCGATGACCCGCTCGCCCTCGGCGAGGCGCCGATCGAGCATGCGCAGCGACACCGCGTAGGCGTCCTCGAGGGTGATCCCCGGCACGACGCTCGTGAGCGGCGGCACCGTGCTCCGCGCACGAAGCGCGGCGTGGAGGGCGTCGCCGTGGCGGCGGATCTCCTCGGGGCTCACGCGAAGGCCTGGTCGCGCAGGAAGTCGAGGCTCAGGCGGTTGAAGAGGTCCGTGTGCTCGACCATCACCCAATGGCCGCACTGGCTCAGCGTGAGCACCCGCGCGCGCTTGCAGCCTGCGGCGATGGTCGCCGCGCCGCTCACCGGACAGAATTGGTCATCGCGTCCCCAGAAGGCGAAGACCGGGCAGGCGATGCGCCCGAGCTCCGGCGCGAGGTGCGGCACCACCATGCTCGTCAGCACGCGCTTGGGCTGCAACGGCGCGATGGCCATGCGCTCGTCGAGGATCTCCTCGGTGAGCTGCGAAGGGTCGAAGAGCTGCAGCCCGAAGACCTTGCGCATGCCCTCGCGGGTGATCCCCTCGGGGCCGAGGAAGACCTTCACCATCGCGCGAATGCCCGCCATCTTCATGTAGACCTCGCGCTCCTCGAGGCCTCCCGGCGCCATCAGCACCAGCTTGGAGACGAGCTCCGGACGGCGCATCGCGAGGTGCATGGCCATGGCGCCGCCGTGCGAATTGCCCACCACGGCGCACGACGTGACGCCCTTGGCGTCGAGAAAGCGCTCGAGGGCGCCGACGAGAAAGTCGAGGGTGTAGTCGGTGTCGTCGGGCTTGCTCGAGTAGCCGAAGCCGAGCGTGTCCGGCAGGAGAACCCGGAAGCCGTTCGCGACGAGGAAGGGGAAGTTGCGGCGGAAGTTGCTCCACCCGCTGGCGCCGGGGCCGCTGCCATGAAGGAAGAGCACGACGGGCCCGGCCCCCTCTTCGTGGTAGTGCACGCGCAGCCCGTCGCCGATCTCCTCGTACCGCCCCTCGGGGACCACCTTCGACGTCATGCGCTTCCCGGCCTCTTCTCCGAGGGCTTCGCCAGGAATTCCGGCGGATGGTGCCCCCACTCGCTGATGTGATCGTAGGTCGTCGGCGTCCACGTCGCGTCGTCGACGGCGCGGCCGCCCCAGCCGAATTCGAACTGAAACCCGCTCGGCGTCTTCGCATAGAAAGACACCATGCGGTCGTTGGGGTGCCGCCCGAGGGTCTGCATCACGCGCAGCCCTGCGGCCATGGTGCGGTCCAGCGCGTGTCCGACGTCGTCGAGGGAGCGGGCCTCGACCATGAAGTGATGCATCCGCTTGCGCTGACGATCGCCGAACGCGACGGTGTGGTGCCGCGCGTTGGCGTGAAAGAACGCGATGTCGACGCGGAACCCGTGCACCTCGCAGCGGATGTGGTCGCTGAGGCAGAACCCCAGGACGTCCTCGTAGAAGCGCGTGCTCTCGGCCTGCGTGTTCGCCGAAATGACGATGTGCCCGAGCCCCTGCTCGTCGGCCACGAACCCCGCGCGCACGACCTCGGAGCGAAACGGCTGCGTCGCGAGCTCCGAGCCATACGACACCTCCGTCGGGTTGCCCGCGGGGTCGACGAAGCTCAGCAGGCCCCGCACCCGGCGCGCCTCGCACTCCTCGGCAGTGCCCGCCCGCACGGCCACGCCGGCGGCCCGCAGGCGTTCTCCGATGAGCTCCAGCGCGGCGGCGTCGGCGCAGCCCCAGCCGAGGCAGGCGAGGTCGTCGGCGGCGCCCGGCGTGACGAAGAGCCGCGCGGCGTGGCCGTCCATGCGCAGCGCGAAGGCGCCGTCGGCGCGGCGCGCGACCACCTCGAGGCCGAGCACCGCAGTGCCGAAGGACTCCCACGCCGCGAGGTCGCGAACCTCGAATTGAAGGTACGCGAGTTGCGTCACGCCCGCCTTCACCGATGCGTTGTCGCTCACAGGAAGAAGTCCGTGTTCTTCAGGCCGAGGAGCACACCGCCGAGGTTGCGTCCCGGCTTGTCGGGATTGTTCGCGTAGTGCGCGCGCGCCGCGTGAACGTCGAGAAAGTACCGAAGAATCGGGCTGTTCTTGAAGATCGCCCGGCCTCCGCTGGACGTGAACAAACCGTCGACGGCCTCGACGCACTTGGCCACCGCGTTCGCGGCGTCGTAGCGGAACTGGACTCGGCGCAGCAGCGGGATGTCCTCGCCGGCGCGCGCGTGCGCCATCATCTCGTCCATGTTGCGGTAGAGCGTCAGCTTCGTCTCGTCGATGAGCGCGGCGGCCCGCGCGGCGACCATCTGCGCGCTCGGATCTTCGGCGACCTTCGCGCCGTCGCCGGCCGCGATGCGCTTCGCGGCCACGTCGCGGTACACGTCGAGCGCGCCCTGGGCCATGCCGATGGCCGACGTCGAGACCGACCGCACGAAGATCTGTCCGAACGGAAGCTTGAAGAGCGGCGCGGCGTTCTGCGCGTTCCCCGGGCTCTTGCGGAGAAACCCGTCGATGAGCTTGTGCGTGCGGTGCTCGGGCACGAAGGCGTCCTCGACGACGATGTCCTTGCTGCCCGTCGCGGCGAGGCCCTCGGTGAACCACGTGTCGTCGATGCGGTAGTCGCTTCGGGGCAGCAGGAACGTCCGCATGTCCGGCGTCTTCGACTCACCCTCCGGCGGCACGAAGCCTCCGAGGAACACCCACTGGCAATGGTCGCAGCCGCTCGAGAACGACCACCGGCCGCTCACGCGGTAGCCCCCCGGAGCCCGCACGACCTTGCCCGTCGGCGCGTACGACGACGAGATCAGCGTGGACCGGTCGCTGGCCCAGACGTCCTGTTGGGCCTGGTCGGGAAAGAGCGCGAGCTGCCAGTTGTGCACCGCGACGACGCCGAGCACCCACGCGCTCGACGGGCACGCCGCGGCGACGGTCATCTGCACGTCGAAGAAGACCTTGGGGTCGACCTCGAGGCCGCCCCACCGCGAGGGCTGCAGCATCGCGAAGAACCCGGCCTCCTGGAACGCCGCAATGGTCTCGTCGGGCACGCGCCGAAGCTCCGCCGCAGCGCCCGCCCGCTCCGTGAGAAACGGAGCCAGCGCGCGCGCCTTCAGCACGAGTTCATGCGGCGCCTTGGGATCGTTCATGGTGCTCATCTCCGTGTCCGTTGGATGCGATGGCGTCGCTGCGAGCTCAAATCGAGAGGGACCGGAGGCTACGCGGAGGCCACGTAGAACTGCCGGTACCACCGCCGAAGCTGCGAGATGGGACCGTCGCCATCGCAGAGCATCGGCGTCTCGCGATACAGCTTCGTCTCCCAGATGCGGATGTCGTCCTCGAAGCCGGCCTTGAGGTTCGCGAGGTACTGCGCCACGTACCCTTCGGTCTTGGCGCGGCTGCCGACGACCTTCAACATCACGCCCATGCGCAGGTCGAGTGTCTGCGTGTCGTTGGGCGTGTGCGCGATGAGCATGTAGTTCTGCAGCGCGCCGTCCATGCGCATCAGCAGGAACCCGGGCCCGTGGTACGTCGTCGTCGACGAGAAGTTGTCGACGCCCCCGCCCGGAAGGTGCGCCGTGCCCTTCACCCGCTGCTGCGCGGTGTGCCCGTCGACGTCGAAGGCGAAGTCGTGAATGTCCGTCAGGTGCACCGCGGGAAAGTGACCGCGGTCAGCGAGGTTCTCGACGATCTCCCGCGGCTGCGTCTTGATGGAATAGATGGCCTCGGTCCAAGGGAGCCACGCCTCGGTGCCGTGCTCCACGATGGTCGGGACGTCGTAGTCCGGCGCCGCCCCGTTGGCGTCGTGCCACACGAGGACCACGCCGTTGACCTCGCGCGACAGCCACGCACGCTGCCGTGCCTTCACCGGGATCTTCTTCGCGTACGGGATCTCGACGCACTCCCCGGAGCCCGCGAACTGCCACGCGTGGAACGGACAGCGCAGGTTGTTGCCGCACACCTTGCCCCCGGCGCCGAGGTTCGCGCCCATGTGCACGCAATACGCATCGAGCACGTGCGCGACGCCGTCCTCGCCACGGAAGATCACCAGCTCCTCGCCGAAGTACCGCGCCGACTTCACCTGGCCCGCGGCGAGCTCCGAAGAGAACGCGACGACGAACCATCCTCGCGGATACACCGAGACAGCGCTCTGGGACATCGATGGGCCCTCTCGTCGGGAGTGCGGCCTGCGTCACGGGCCTGCGGGAGCTGAACCGACGCCACCGACTAGAACGCATTTCACTTTCCACCGCAAGGGGTCTGCGGTACAGAATTGAAACACGTTCTACCCGGCGTTCCAGGCCCGGGTGCGAGGAGGAACCGTGTCCGACGAACCCCACCTGCTGGTCGAGCGCGACGGCTACGTCGTGACCGTGACGATGAACCGCCCGGCGGCGCGCAACGCCTTCGGCTCCGAGATGCTCGTGCGCCTCGCCGACGCGTGGAAGCTCGTCGACGAGGACGACGGCGTGCGCGTGGTGATCCTCACCGGCGCCGGCGGGCACTTCTGCGCCGGCAGCGACCTCAAGGCCATGGCCGGCGGGTGGAAGGACGACCCCTGGAGCGCGCGCTTCAAGACCGATCCCGACCTTCACTGGAAGGCCCTGCTGCGCCACTACCGGCTGCGCAAGCCGCTCATCGCGGCGGTCGAGGGCACGGCCATCGGCGGCGGCACGGAGATCCTCCAGGCAACGGACATCCGCATCGCCGGGGCGGGAGCGCGCTTCGGCCTCTCCGAGGCCCGATGGGGTCTCTTTCCGCTCGGCGGCTCGACGGTGCGGCTGCGGCGGCAGATTCCCTACACGCAGGCGATGGAGATCCTGCTCACGGGCAAGACCTTCAACGCCGAAGAGGCCGTGCGCATCGGGCTCGTCGGGCGCGTCGTCGAGGAGGGCGGCGCCCTCGCCGAGGCGCGGAGGGTCGCGGACCTCGTCGCCGCCAACGGTCCCCTCGCGGTGCAGGCCATCAAGCGCTCGGTGATGGAGACCGAGGGGCTCCCCGAGGCCGAGGCGCTCGCGAAGGAGCTCGAGATCGGCTGGCCCATCCTCGCCACCGAGGACGCCAAGGAGGGCCCGCGCGCCTTCATGGAGAAGCGCAAGGCCGACTTCAAGGGTCGCTGACGATCAGCGCGGCCGGCGCGCGGCCTCGAGGTGCGCCGCGATCTTGTTCGCGAGGTCCTCCGCCGCCGGGAGCATCGCCGGTCCGAGCATGGCGTTCACCAACGGCGCCGTGGTGCCCTTGGCCTCCATGCGCAGCGTGAACGTGAGCCGCGAGCCGACGCCCGGCGCCGCCGCCGCGAGCCGCGCTGGACCCGCGCCGTGGGCCCTTCGAAAGAAGAACCGCGCGATGGCGTCGAGGATCCGTCGAAGCAACGAGGCGGGCTTCGCCGTCGCCAGCGCGGTCGCCGGGGCCTCCGCCGCACACTCGGTCATGCAGAGCTCGCCGCCGCCATCCACGGGCTCGTTGATGCCCGTGAGCGTGAAGGCGACCTTCGCCGGACCGCTCCACTCGGTCACGTGCGCCTTCAGCTCGACGCGCCGGGCGAGCACGCCGACGTCGCCCTTCAACGTCCAGATCGAGTCCGTCTCGTTCAAGACCTCGTGCTTCTGGTAGCCGGTGAGAAACGGCGCCCAGTTGTTCATGTCCTTGACGAAGTCCCAGATCTCCTCGCGGGAGAGGTTCAACGTCGTGGTGTATTCGACTTCGGGCATGACGGTCCTCCGGAGGCGGACGTTGCGAGCGACCTGCGAGGCCGCGCCTAGCGCCGGGCCGCAGCGTGCTTCGCCGCGACGTAGCCGCCGACGAGCCCGCGAAGGTTCGACAGCCCGCTCTGGTAGCCCGCCCCGATGTCGAGCGGCGCCGCGGCGTTGCCCGCAGCATAGAGCCCTTCGATGGGTCGCCCGCGTACGTGCATGACCTGGGCGTGCACGTTGGTCTGCAGCCCCGCCGCGTTGATGCCCGCGCTCGCCACGGCCAGCTTGATCCCGTAGTACGGCGCCTTGTCGAGAGGACCGAGGTTGGGGTTCGGCCGGTCGCGGTCGCCGCTCATCATCGCGGCCCAGGGGTACGTGCCGCGGCCGAAGTCGGCGTCGACGCCCGTGGCGCAATGCGCGTTGAAGCGCTCCACCGTCGCGACGAGCCCCGCCGCGTCGATGCCGAGCTTCTTCGCGAGCTCCTCGAGGGTGTCCGCACGCGCGACGAGGTCCTCGGGAAGGTCCATCCCCGGGAGGAACGTGCCCAGCGGATACTTCTCCCGGTAATTGCCGTCGAAGATGAGGTACGGCGGAAAGTTCGGCTGCGTCTGCGTGACGCCGTCCCAGGCGCGGGTCTTCGGGAGGTAGTCCTTGTAGAACGACTCGTCGCCGAAGCGCCGTCCCTCGCGGTTCACCCAGATCGCGTGCGGGAAGCCGCCCTCCCAGGATCCACGCCACAAGGGCTTGCCGTCGTGCTCCTCGCCGTCGATGCGATACCCGTAGAACAGCCCGAGGTTGTTCGCCGGAACCGCCGCGACGGCCGCGCCGGCCTCGCCGCCGAGCATCATGCCGTCGCCGGTGACGCTCGGCTGCACCATCGACTGCCACTCGGGAAGCTGCTCGAAGTACCTCGCAACGCGCGGGTTCCAGTCGTAGCCGCCGGTCGCCAGCAGCACGCCGCAGCGCGCCCGCACCATGAGGTCCTTGCCGTTGCGCGTCGCGCGAACGCCCACCACGGCGCCGTTCTCCACGATGAGCTCCTGCACCGGCGACTCGAGGTACGCGGGAATGGCTCGATCCACCATGGCGGCCTTGACGAAGTAGGCCATCATCCCGGGACCGAAGCCGCGCAGGTCGTTGCGATACCGCTTGCCCATCACGGCGAAATCCCAGTTTCGCACGTTGACGAAGCCTCCCCACGCGAAGAGCTCGTCGTGCGTGATGCCGTTGGGCATGTGCGGCGACAGATAGGTCTTCTTCTGCCAGTCGCCGAGGTCCGAGCCCTTGAACAGCTCGACCTCGAGGTAGCGCCCCGTGGCCGCGGTCCCCGGCGCCTTGGGGTAATGGTAGTCGGGAAAGTCCTTGATGAGCTTCCACTTGACCCCGGCGCGGTCCTGGAAGTGCTGCGCGACGGTCCGCCCGTGGTCGAGCAAGGCGCGCTGCAGCTCCGGGTCCGCGTAGCCCGCCGCAAGGAACTCGAGATAGCGCAGACCCTCCTCGCGGGAGTCGCGGATGCCCGCCGCGGCCTGCAGGTGGTTGTTCGGAACGAAGACCTCGCCGCCGGAGTACGCGCACACGCCCCCGAGCTTCGGCGCCTTCTCGAGCACGAGGACCTTCTTGCCCGCGTCGTGCGCGACGATCGCAGCGGCCAGGCCTCCGAGGCCCGAGCCCACCGCCACGACGTCCACCGTCATGTCCCACTTGCCAATGCCGAGGACCATCGCCGCTCCTTCTGGATCTAGAACGTGTTTCGGTCGGACCTCAAGATGTGTGGATCAATGTCGGACCGAGGCAGCGCGGCGAGGTGCGAGCCAGGCAAGGACGATCGCCGAAACCGCACTGATTGTGCGGTGAGGCGGTCGGACGCCGCATGGCGACGCAGATCGTCGTGATGCCGATGGGAGACATTGCGCCACACATCGTCAGGCGATCATGCCGCCGTCGACGACGATGGAGGCGCCGTTGATGTACGTCGCGTCCTCCGAGGCGAGGAAGGCGATGGTGCCCGCGACCTCGTGCGGGAGGCCCATGCGGCCGAGCGGGCTGATGCGCGACAGCGCCGCCTGGCTGACGCCGTCGGGGAGCTGGAAATGCGCGATGAGCGGCGTCTCGATGCCGCCGGGACAGACGCAGTTGATGCGGAGCCCCTTGCGGCCGTACTCGACGGCGAGCGCCTTGGTCATCAGCACCACGCCGCCCTTGGACGCGCAGTACGCCGCGCTGTACGGGTGCGACTTGAGCCCCGCCACCGAGGCCACGTTCACGATGGCGCCGACGGTCTTGAGGATGTGCGGGAGCGCCGCCTGGCACATCAGGAACTGCCCCGTGAGGTTGATCGAGAGCATGCGGTTCCACTGCTCGAAGGTCACCTCGGTGGTGCGCTGGAACGCCCCGATGCCCGCGACGTTGGCGAGCACGTCGAGCTGCCCGTAGGCGCCCACGGCGTCGGCGACGGCGGCCTTCACCGCGTCGGGGTTCGACACGTCGCACACCGCCCCGCGCGCCTGGCCCCCCGCCTCGCGAATCGCCGCCGCGGTGGCCTCGGCCCCGGCCTCGTTCACGTCGGCGCAGGTGACCCGCGCCCCCTCGGCGCCGAAGCGCTTCGCCGTCGCCTCGCCGATGCCCGAAGCCGCCCCGGTCACGATCACCGCCCGACCCGCAAACCGATTCATCACATTCTCCCGGTAGAGGCGCGAGTGAAACATGTTTCACTTCTCGCAGCAAGACGCTACAACCGTCGCGTCCACCGTTGCATCCGAGGCGAGAGATGGAGAGCACCGAGGCCTTGCCGCGCGACCGCGGCTTCCACCTCCTGCGGGTGCGCAGGATCATCGACGAGACCCGCGACGCGCGCTCCATCCTCTTCGAGGTGCCCGCGGCGCTGGCCGACGCGTTCCGCTACCAGGCGGGGCAGTTCCTGACGCTCGAGGTCCCGGTCGACGGGGTGACGCTGCGGCGCTGCTACTCCCTCGCCAGCGCGCCGCACGAGGGCGAGCACCGGGTGACGGTGAAGCGCGTCGCCGGCGGCCGCGTCTCGAACCGGCTCTGCGAGACGTTGCGCGTCGACGACGAGCTCGCCGTGAAGCCGCCCGAGGGGCGCTTCGTGCTCACGGGCACCGAGGCCCCGCTGTCGCTCTTCGCCGGCGGAAGCGGCATCACGCCGGTGATCTCGCTCTTGAA
>CAIMWA010000142.1 GCA_903845045.1 uncultured delta proteobacterium
AACCGCGGCGGGAACTTGCCGGTGCCCCAGGGGCGGACCTCGGCGGGATCGAGGAACGGCAGCACCGCGAGGTACAACCACGGGCCCGCGTGCCGGAGAACGAGCCGGATCTCGCCGGCCTCGCTGTCGAGCGTGCAGCGGAGCGTGTGCTCGTCGAGCTGCCTCGGGCTCCACGCCCGCTTCTCCAGGATCGCCTTGACGTCACCGACCCCGAGGACTGCCATCGCGACCACGATGTGAACGGGACGCGCCGCCCCGCGTCAAGCACCATCACCCGGCATCGAGGGGATCGGGCACCGACGAGGCGAGGCGCTCGACCTCGGCGCGGAGCTTCGGATCGGCCATCAGCTTGCGCAGCAAGGCCAGGAACGCAGGGTCCCCGAGCAGCTCCAGGGGCGACGCCGCGCGGGCCTTCTTCGGCGGCGGCGACGTGCGGACCTTCTCCATCGCGGCGCAGTGCGCGCGGGTGGGAAACGCCTCGCCGAGCTCCCACGAGCGCACCAGCGCCACGTCGACGTCGAGGCATTCGGCGAGGACGCGCTGGGTGAGTCCCACCTGCTTGCGCAGGGCCTTGATGTCATCCGCGGTCATGCGTGCGGTACCATTGGCACCGATGGAGCTACGCACGCAACTGGCGATCGTCGCCGCCGTCGCGGTGGCCTGGTCCGCCGGGCGCTTCGTGCGGGTGCGCTCGGTGCTCGACGGAGCGGCCGACGCCGATCGCGCGAGCCTCGCGTCGCTCGAGGGGCGGGTGGCCCGGGACCCTGCCGACGTGCGGGCCACGCGCGCGCTGCTTCGGCGCTACTACGACCAGGGCATGGTTCGACTGGTGCTCGACAGCGCCCGCCGCGCGCCGGCGTCGGTGCAGGGCGACGGGGCGGTGTCCCTCGTCGTCGCGCGGGCGACGGAGGCCATGGGCGACGTGCGCGCCGCGCAGGGCGTCGTGGGCGGGGCGCTATCGAGATGCACCGCCGTACCCGAGTCGCTGCTCGAAGGCGCGGGGTGCGACGTGCGCACGCAGACCGAGCTCGCGATGGAGTCGGCGGCCCTCGACCGCATGGTGGAGTGGAACGTCACGCCGCTCAGCGACCCGGCGCGGGCCTCGGTGGCGCACGAGATGGCCACGCGTCCGGTGCGCATCACCGCGCGCGTGCCGTGAGCCTCAGATGCCTCGCGGCACCTGCGCGAGGTCGAGCTGAAGCATCGCCGCGCGGAGCACCGACGACCGGCTGGCCTTGGTGTGCCCGCGGCGCTTGAGCTCCGTCACCGCGGCGTCGAGGCGCTCGATGTCTTCGTTGTAGAGCGAGATGCAGATGACCTTGTAGTGCTCCGGACGGGGCTTGGCGTCGGGCAGCGCGCGGCGCGGCCCGGGGCGCACGGAGCCGGCGTCGGCGGGCGCGAAGAAGCGCTCGCGGAGCACCGCGTCGATGTCGTCGCCGAGCACGTCCTGGAGGCCGTGCGAGGCGTCCGTGTGCGTCACGCGGGCCATCACATCACCTCCGCCGCCGCCGCGGTCGTCGCTGCGGGGACGCGCGCCGGCGCGATCAGATCGCCGCTCGTCGAGGCCGCGACGCGGGTGTCGTCGCGCACCGCGGCGAGCACCCGCTCGACCACCGTGGCGTAGTCCTCGGCGCCGTGCGAGTCGGGCGCGTACTCGAAGATCGTCTGCCGCGCTGCCGGCGCCTCGCGAAGCTTCATGTTCGCCCGCACCGGCGGGAAGCACAGGTCGTCGAACTTCTTGCGGAGCTGCTCGGTGACCTCGCGCCCGAGCTTGTGGCGCGCGTCGTAGAACGTCGGCACCACGCCGAGGATGTACACCGGGTGCTTGAGCGCTTCGTGCACGTGCCCGAGGGTGCGCACGCACTGCTTCACGCCGACGAGCGACAGGTAGTCGCAGCTCACCGGGATGAGCACGCTGTCGGCGTAGCAGAGCGCGTTCTGGTTCAGCAGCGACAGCGACGGCGAGCAGTCCATGACGATGACGTCGTAGGCGTCGCTGCCGTGCATGCGCTCACGGAGCACGCGATCCCGGGCGGGGCGCGTCGCGAGGTAGATGTCGGCCGCGGCAAGGGTCTCGTTGGACGTGATCACGTCGAGGTTCGAGCGCACCGGCACGGCCACCTGCTGCGGGTCCGCCCCGAGCACGAGCACGTGGTAGAGGGTCTGCTCGCCGCGGACCCCGAGCGAGACGCCGACGTTGCCCTGGGGGTCGACGTCGATGAGGAGCACGCGCTTGCCGCGCTCGGCGAGCCCGGCCGCGACGTTGATGGCCGTGGTGGTCTTGCCGGTGCCGCCCTTGTGGTTGAACACCGCGATGCGCCGCGCACCCTTCGGAGCCGGCGGCGCCTCGAGGACCGCGCTGCGGCACTCCTGCGAGCACATGAATCGGCTGCCGTGGTCGTCGACGGTCACCTGCCACGCGTACTCGAGCTTGAACGGGGTGTCGCAGCGCGAGCAACGCGCGCCGCCGCGGTCGACGCCGAGGCCCTTCTGCTGGCACTTCGGCGAGCAGAACGCGCGTCCGTCGTCGGCGAGCTGGTACCTGAAGCGCGGCTCGAAGCCCTTGCCGCACGCCGTACAATTCCTGGTGATGGCCATTCGTGGTCTCCCGCGCGTCGTGAAGCGCGTCGACAAGTGCGTCGGCAAGCGCTTATGCAAGCGGTCGCTACGACGCCTCGGGGAGGCCGCGCAAAATTCCGGCAACGATGGCGCCGGACGCGCCGAGGTCAGTGGACGACGGGGGCCGAGCCGGTGAAGTCGACGACGCCGTCGTGGCGCTCGACCTGGCCCACGAGACCGATGCGACCGCGCGCGATCTCGGTGTTGCCGCGGGCGTCGGCGACGGTGATGGCCACCTCGTAGTGCTCCATCGGCTGGAACTCCTCGGGCGAGCGGTGAAGCACCGTCTGGTGGAAGAACACGCGGTCGTTGGGGTTCGTGAGCGACACGGACTGGTTCGTCACGTACCGGCGGGTGCGACCCTCGACCTTGTAGAACACGAGCGTGACCTCGGCCGCCCGCGGGGGGCGCGAGAGGAACGCCATGAACTGCACGCGCCACACGTGCGACTGAACGTCCTCGGCGTACGACTGGACGGCGTTGGAGCTGGCCCAGCCGCGGATGTTCCCGACCATCTCGCGGGGCGGGCGGCGGTTGGTGAAGATGATGGCCCCGGCGGACTGCGCGGGGACGGCGCCGGGGAGCGAGAGCGCGGCGGCGCCGAGAAACAGGCCCAGGATCGAACGTCGGTGCATGGAGGCCCCGGAGTGTATGCGAGCCCGCGCCGGCTTCAACCGTGGGGCGTGGCGGCCACACCCTGTCAGGAATTGGCGGCGGGCACGCGGATCATGGCACCGCGGCAGCGATGGCGACCTCGACCCCGCTCTCCGCGCGTGCGCTCTCCGAGCGCGCGATCTCGCTCGCCCACGAGCAGAAGCTGGCGCCCACGACGCTGCATCTCGTCGCCGCGGCGATGGATGCGTCGCCGGACCTCGCGCGCGTCTTCCGCACGTTCGGCCTGCGCGCCCTCGACCTGCGGCGGGCGCTCCCGCATCAGCTCGAACCCGACGGGACCTTCGCGCGGGCGCAGGCGCAGACCCGGCAGCTCGCGGCCGCACACGGTCCCGGGGAGCCGACGGCGCGGCACCTTCTCGCGGCCGCGGTGGGCGCGAACGATGCTGCCGCGGGGACGTACCTCCGGTCGCTCGGACAGGACGTGCCCACGGTGGTGCGCACCCTCGCCGGGCCCATGCCGGTGGTGCGCGCGACCGTCGAGCGAAGCGCCGAGCTCGCGGCGGCGTCCGATGTCATCGCGGCGGGCCACGTCGTGCGCAAGTCGCCGATGAACGGCTCCATGGTGGTCTCGCGCACGCGGCTGTCGCCCTTCGACGCGCGCCAGGTCGAGGCGCCGGCGCCTTCGAAGACCGTGACCCGCGTGCGGACCGCGCGCCCCAAGGCGGTTCCGACGCCCGACGGGGTCACCACGGCGAGGCAGCGCAATCCCCTCGTGGAGCGCTGGCTGGTGCCGGTGAGCGGTCCCGAGGTCGTCGGTCGCGACGAACTTCTCGGAAGGCTCCGCGACGCCGTCGAGCGACGGCACGGCCGTGGCGCCGTGCTCGTGGGCGCGCCGGGCGTGGGACGCAACGCTCTTCTCACCGCGCTCTCGCGCGAGGTCGGCGGCGCCGTGCTCCGGCTGCGCCACGCCGAGGTCATGGCCTCGCTGCGGAGCGACGAGGCCGAGGGAGCGCGCGCGGCGCTGGCGTGGGCGGCGCGAGGCGAGGTGGTCGTCGCGCTGGACCCCATCGCTGCGTGGACCTCGCCGCGGGAGACCCCCGACGACGTGCTCGCGGCGGTGCGTTCGTGGATGCAGGGCGGACGCGTCTCGTGGGTGGGCGTGGCGACGCCGGAGGAGGCCCGGCGCCTCGCCGAGAGCGACCCGTGGGTGGAGCGAGCGTCGCTGCGCCTCGACGTCGAGGAGCTCGCGACGGACCGTGTGCTCGAGGTCATCCAGGCTCGCGGCGCGGCGCTCTCGGCTGCGCACGGCCTCGCTCTCCCCGATGCCGTGGGACGCCAGGCGGTGGCGCTCTGTGATCGGTACGTCGCCGGGCGCGCACAGCCCGAGCGGACCCTCACGGTGCTCGATCTCGCGATGGCGCGGGCGCGGCGCGAGGGGCGCAAGTCGCTCGACGAGGCCGTCCTCACGGAGGTCGTCGCCGGCCTCGCGGGCGTTCCCCGGGAGCGCGTCGCGAGCACGGACCACGCCCGATTGCTGGCGCTCGAGGAGCACCTCGCCGCGAGGGTCGTCGGTCACCGCGCGCAGCTCGCGCGCATCGCCGACGTGGTGCGGCGCAACGCCGTCGGGTTCCGTGGAGCGCGGCCGCTCGGCACGTTCCTGCTGCTGGGGCCCACCGGCGTCGGCAAGACCGAGACCGCGAAGGCTCTCGCCGAGGCCCTGTTCCCGGGGGAGGGCGGCCTCACGCGCATCGACATGGGCGAGTACTCCGAGGCCCACGCGGTGGCCCGACTCGTGGGCGCGCCGCCGGGCTACGTCGGGTACGGCGAGGGCGGCCAGCTCACCGAGGCCGTGCGGCGCCGGCCGTGGCAGCTCGTACTCCTCGACGAGGTCGAGAAGGCCCACCGCGACGTGCTTCAGGCGATGCTCGGCCTCCTCGACGAAGGACGCCTCACCGACGGTCGCGGGCGCACCGCGGACTTCCGCAACACGCTCATCGTCATGACGAGCAATCTGGGCGCCGAGGCCGTGCAGTCATCGCTCCGCCGGAGCGTCGGGTTCGGGGCGCCGCACCGCGCCGAAGCCGCCGTCGGCTCGTCCGCGGTGCTCGACGCGGCCCGCGGGGCGCTCCCGCCCGAACTGTGGAATCGCATCGACGAGCCGCTGGTCTTCGGCGCGTTGGCCCGCGACGAGGTGGCCGAGGTCGCCCGCCGGATGCTGCGCGACCGCGCCGCGCGCCTCGAGCGCGAGCAGGGTGTGACGGTGGGCGTCGACGCCTCGGTGGTCGAGCTGCTCCTCGACGGCGGCGGCTACGACCCGACGCTCGGGGCCCGACCCATGCGCCGCGCGGTGGCGCGGCTCGTCGAGGCGCCGCTGGCCGACGCCGTGCTGCGCGGCGCACTTCCTCGCGGAAGCAACGTGCGTCTCGCGGCCGTCGAAGGGGCGCTGCGCATCGAGGTGCCTGCGGGCGCTTGATCGGCGCGGGCGTTGCGGGCATGGTCCCGCGCGATGGCGACGACGAAAGAGGGGCCGGAGTTCGAGCTCCCTCGTCGCTTCGGCCGCTACGTGCTCTTCGACCACATCGGCCGGGGCGGCATGGCGGAGATCTATCTCGCACGCGGCACGACGCAGATGGGCGCGGCGCGGCTCGCGGTGGTGAAGCTCGTGCTCAACCGCTTCGCCGAGGACGCGACGTTCTCGGCGATGCTCATCAGCGAGGCCAAGCTCGCCGCGCGCCTATCGCATCGCAACATCGTCCAGACCTTCGACCTCGGCCGCGAGGAGGGCCGCCTCTACATCGCGATGCAGTACGTCGAGGGCTTCGACGTGACGCAGCTTCTGCGAAAGCTGTCGCACAAGAAGATCGGACTGCCCGCGGAGTTCGGGTTCTACGTGGTGCTCGAGATG
>CAIMWA010000143.1 GCA_903845045.1 uncultured delta proteobacterium
GGCGCTCACGGCCTGGCCGGGTCCGGCGCGACCCGGCGTCGTGCCGGTGGCGCCCGGGCGAGCACGACCCGCGGCAGCCGGAGCCGCGGCGGGAGCGGTCGCCGGAGCGTCCTCGCAGCCCGCGGCACCGAGCGCCGCGAACACCGCGAGGAGCGTCGCGCTGCGTACGAGGGCGCTCATCGCGCACCTCCCGCCGCAGGACGCGCCGGCGTCGGGGCCGGCGGAGGCGACGTCACGCCGCGGAAGGTCGTCGCGAGCATCGAGGCGCTCAGCACCATCTCGTGCGAGTTCACGTCCTCTTCGGGCGTCTCGAGCTTGATGTTCTCCATGTTGATCACGCGCGGCAGCACCGAGACGGAGTGGAAGAAGCGCGCGAGCGACAGGTAGCTCCCGCGCACCTGCATCTGCACGGGGATGCGGGCGAAGTAGCGCTCCACGCGCTCGTCCACGGGCTGGATGAGCCGGATCGCGAGGCCGCTCGCCTCGGCGAGCGCGTTGATGCTGCGCATGAAACCGGGGATGTCCGGGTCGTTCGGGAGCACCGACTCGAGGGACTGGGCGTGCACCCGCGCGCGGGCGAGCTCTGCCACGTCGGAGTTGTACCTCCGCAGGTTCTGCTCCTCGCGGGCTCGCGAGGCCGTGAGCTCCGTGCGCCGCGCCTCCTCCTGGGTGCGCTCCGACGCGAGCGGATCATACAAGATGAAGTAATACGCGACGAGGATGCCGACCACGGCGATGACCCACGCCACGACCACGACGACGGTCTGGTTCACTCCGCCCAGAGGGTTGACGGACTTCTTGGCGGCCATGTCAGTACCTCACCCGGGCGGTGATCGTGAACGC
Organism: uncultured delta proteobacterium; assembly: GCA_903845045.1. Classification (GTDB taxonomy): domain Bacteria; phylum Myxococcota_A; class Polyangia; order Polyangiales; genus SCUS01. Next base: position 844 of record CAIMWA010000143.1, read on the forward strand.
CTGCACCGGCAGCGCGTTGAGGCCCGCCACGGTGGCGGCCTCGGAGCGCTCGAGGCGCACGTTCTGGAAGTACAGGCTGAGCTGCATGCGGCGCATGAGCTCGCCCACGTCGTCGGCGGTGCGGCCCTCGCCCTTGATCTTCACCGAGCGGTTGGTCTCGTCGAAGCCCGTGAGCCAGAGGCGCTTGGTGTCCCAGGTCGCGCTCCAGAGCCGGTCGCGCTCGCCGAGGTTGCGCATGCGCTCGACCAGCATCGGGTCCGCCGTCGGAACGCCGCCGGTGGAGAGCAGGTGCGAGATCTCGAGGAGCATCGCCGTCGGGCCCGTGCGCGCCGCCTGGAGCTGCTGGATGGCGTCCTCGCGGCGGTGGATCTCGGCGAGCTCGTCGATGATCGCCTGGTGGTCCGAGACGCGTCCCTTGATGGCGTCGATCTCGCTCTGCGTGCGGGTGTTCGCCGTGCGCACGGCGTTCACCTCGGTCTGCTGCGACGTGTGGAACAGGAACAACCCGCTGAGCAGGAGCACGAGCGAGCCGATGACCCCGACGAGGAGGAGGTTGGGGATGCTCCCCCCGCCGCCGCCGCTCTGTGCGCGGCGCCCCCCCTTGTCGTCGGGCAATAGGTTGATCTTCAGCATCGTCCGGTCCCTCTCACGCCTTCTCGCGGTCTTTGCGCAGCGCCAGGCCGATGGCCACGGCCACCTGCGCTCGGTGCAGGTTGAGCAGGTCGCCGTCGACCTCCTTCAGTTCCACGGCGATCTCGCGAAACGGATCGAGCAGCTCCACGGGGGCCTTGGTGCGGCGCTCGATGGCGGCGCCGACCTCGGGGATGTTCGCCGTGCCGCCGGAGATGTAGATCTTCGAGATCTCGCGCTCGCCGCTGGTGGCCAGGTAGAAGTCCAGCGAGCGCAGGATCTCGCCGCTGAGCCCCTCGCACACCTGCCGAACGATCTGCGGCACCTCGCTGGGGACCACCGCGCGGCCGTTGGAGCCGGCCTGCATCACCGCGCCGGTCTTGTACGTCTCGGCCTCCTCGTAGGTGATGCCGAGGCGCTTCTGGATCTCCTCGGTGATCCCGTTGCCGCCGTTGATGATGTTGCGGGTGAACGCGGGGATGCCGCCGGAGAGGATGTTGATCGTGGTGAGCGTCGCGCCGATGTTGATCAGCGCGATGGTGCCCTCCTTGGGCAGCCCGTAGTTCACCTCGAAGGTGTTCTGCACGGTGAACGCGTCGACGTCGATGACCACCGGCCGCAGCTTCGCCTCGCGGGCGACCTGCGCGGCGTCCTTGATCTCGTCGGTCTTCGCCGCCACGAGGAGCACGTCCATCTGCCCCTGCTCGCTGCGGCTGCGGAGCACCTCGTAGTCGATCTGCACGTCCTTGATGTCGTACGGGATCTGCTGCTCGGCCTCCCAGTCGATCTGCTCGTCGAGCTCCGCGGGGCTCATGAGCGGGAGCGTGATGCGCTTGATGATCACGGCGTGCCCGGACACCGCGAGGGCGACGTCGCGGCGCTTGATCTTGAGGCTGGTGAAGAGCTGCGTGAGCGCCTCGAGCACCGCCTGCGTGTTCATCACGTGACCGTCGACGATCGTCTGCGGCGGCAGCGGGTGGTACCCGAACCGCACGAGCGTGCGCTTCCCGCGCACGTCCTTGAGCTGGCAGACCTTGATCGAGCTCGACCCGATGTCGACGCCGACGAGATAGTTGCCTTCGGCCATCGTCTGTTCCTCGAACGGCGCCCGTAGATGGATGCCGTTCCGGGGCATTGAACCATCCGGGAATGACGCCGGTCAAAACTTGCGCACAAAACCTTGCGCGCGATCGCCCAGGAGCTCTACCGCTTCGCCTTGGTCGCGGCGGCGCGGCTGGAGGACGCGGCGGAGGTGTCTTCCTCGCCGACGTCGATGTCGTCGACGCTCGCGACGCGCACCTTCGCCGCCGCCACGTCGTCGCCCTTGCCGTCGTTGTCGAGCTCGAGGAGCGCGGCGTACAGCACGGCGATGGCGGGGCCGATCAACGCGGGCTGCTGGAACATCCTGCTGGCCGTCTCGGCCGGCGGGAGCGCGGCGCCGAGCTGCGGGAGCTGCAGCGCGTCGAACGGCAGGAACGCCGCCGCGAGGGCGTAGAGGCCGCAGCCGACGGCGATGCCGAAGACCGCCCGGAGGGCCGCCTCGATGCCCGCGCCGGCCCGCCAGAACGGCTTGCCCGCCAGGGCGCCGGTGAGCGCCCCGAGGACGCCGTAGAGCGCGTACGCCGTCAGCCCCTGCACGACGCCCCAGTGAAGCCCGCCGTAGACGGCCGCGCCGACCAGTCCCCCGATGAGGAGACCCTTGAACATGCCGATCAGGAGGCGCTTGACCATGGCTGCCGGGAGAGGCTGCCACGCGCCCCCCGCAGCAGCAACCGCTGCGAGCGGGCGCGGACGGCTTCAGAAGGAGGGAGAAGCTCCCGTGGAGGTGAGCTGCGCGACCACCGTGCCCTGGGCGTCGACGCCCTCGACGCGGAGGGTGTAGAGCGCCTCGAGGGTCACTCCATCGCCGCCGGGGCGCGCTTCGGAGATGCCCGCGACGCGGCACGTTCCGTCGCCGAGGCGCACGGTCTCGACGACGAGGGGACGGCCCGCGGCGAGCTGTGCGAGGGCCTCGGACGCGGTGATCCACGCCGACGAGGCGCCCTCGCCGGCGATGCGCTGGAGGCCCGCGCGAGCGCCCGGCGCGTCGACGGCCGCGAGCACGCCCTCGGCCCCGGTGCGCGCCCGATGGAGGATCGCTCGGGCCGCCGCCGGGCCGACGTCGCCGAAGACC
>CAIMWA010000144.1 GCA_903845045.1 uncultured delta proteobacterium
CGTCGCGGTGCTGCTCTCGTTCCTCTTCGGTCCGAAGGAGTCGAAGCCCTGGCGCAAGGCCCTGGCCGACACGAAGGACAAGCGCGACGAGGTGCTCGCGGCGGAGAAGACCGCGGCGCTCACCGAGGAGGAGGCGCGGGCGGCGAAGATCCGCGCGAAGAAGGCGTCGATGGCGGGCGTGATGCCGCTCACCGAGGACGACGTTCGTGCCGCGAAGATCCGCGCCCACGAGGATGCGGTGGCCGACAAGAAGCGTCGCGCGGCGCTGGCCGAGGCGGCAGCCGCGAAGAACGAGCCGCCGCCGTCCAAGGGCGAGTAGCGGCGAGTAGCGGCGAGGGTCGCGGCGCGCGGCGCGCGGCGCGAGTGCAACAACGTAACTGTGTCCCCGCTGCGCACCGGCGCGGCGATATCGACGCGACATCGTCTTCGCAGAGTCCACCTGCCAGGGTCGCTCCCGGAGGTCGCTGTCCCCGCATCTCGCGGGCGGACGTCGACCGTTCAGTTCCCGGGAGGTTTCATGCGAGATCGAAGGATGCATCGAGCCGGCGTCGCCGCGCTCTGGGTACCGTTGCTGGTTGCGGCGGGGTGCGGTCAGGGCGGTGCGCCCACGGCGGCGTCGACCCACCGCGCGACGCAAGCGGTCATTTCCGATCAGCTCCACAACGGCGGGACGACGGGGTTCCTCTTTCTGCCGCCGATGGTTCCGCGGCCTGCGCAGGTCGGACACTTCGTGGCGACGCTCGCGCCGCTCGTGCGCATCGACGAGATCACTCCGGCGGGCCTCACGCTCCGCACCCTCGCGACCTTCACCGCGACGACCGGTCCGGTCGGCGAGCACCTGCGCACGCACCGCGAGAACGGGCCGTGCGACGACGACGACGACGACGGCGACACGGACACCGAGGGCTACTACCTCGCGCGGTGGAAGACCAACAACGCGAACCTCTCGCTGACGGCGCGCTACCGCGTGCGCGTGCTGGTCCCCGCCGCGGGCGGCGGCACCCGGGAGCTCGGCTTCGCCGACGTCGACGTCGTGCGCAACGAGCGCGAGTTCCGCTCCGTCGACACGGTCAACTTCACGCCGCTGCTCAACGGCCAGACGCTCCGCATCAAGTTTCGCATCGACGCGCCCGCGGTGGACCGCGACGGCGACGGCGTCTTCGACTGGCTCGACAACTGCCCCGCGCAGGCCAACGCGTCGCAGCTCGACACCAACCACGACGGCCATGGCGACGCCTGCGAGTGCGTCGGCGTGACGTGCACCGCGAGCGACGCGTGCCACGCGGCCGGGGCGTGCAACCCCGCCAACGGCATGTGTTCGAACCCCAACGCGGCGAACGGGACGGCGTGCGCGCTGCCCAACGTCGCGGGCGTCTGTACCGACGGCGTCTGCGGCGTCGTCGCGTGCGGCGCGGGCTTCGCCAACTGCGACGGCCTCGCCAGCAACGGCTGCGAGACGCCGACGAACACCACGGCCCATTGCGGTTCGTGCGCCACCGCGTGCGCCGCGGGGCCCAACGCGACGGCGACGTGCACCGCCACGGGCTGCGGCCTCGCCTGCGCGGCAGGCTTCGCCAACTGCGACGGCAACGCGGCCAACGGCTGCGAGCAGGGCGTCAGCGCGGACACGTCGAACTGCGGCGCCTGCGGCGTCGCGTGCGCCGCCGGGCGGACCTGCATCGCCGGGGCGTGCTCCGCCACGACGTGCACCGCGGGCCTCGCCAACTGCGACGGCAACGAGGCCAACGGCTGCGAGGTCACCCTCGCCGGCGACGTCGCGAACTGCGGCGCGTGCGGCAACACCTGCCGCTTCGCCAACGCCGGCGCGTCGTGCAGCGGCGGCGCGTGCCTCCTCGGCGCGTGCGCCGGAGGCTTCGCGGACTGCGACGGCAGCGCCGCCGACGGCTGCGAGGTCACGCTCGCGGGCGACGTCGCCAACTGCGGCGCCTGCGGACACGCGTGCGCGCTCGCCCACGCCTCGCCGGTCTGCGCCGCGGGCGCCTGCGCGGTCGGAACGTGCAACCCCGGCTTCGCCGACTGCCACGGCCTCGCGGCCGACGGGTGCGAAGTCGACCTCGGAAGCGTCGCGAGCTGCGGAGCGTGCGGCAACGCGTGCTCGCTCCCGCACGCCACGGCGGCATGCGCGGCGGGTTCGTGCGCCGTCGGCGCGTGCGCGGCGGGCTTCGCGGACTGCGACCCTGCGGCGGCCGGCTGCGAGACCGATCTGTCCTCCGTCTCGACGTGCGGCGCGTGCGGACTGGCCTGCCCGTCCGGTCCCCACGCGACGCCGACGTGCGGCGGCGGCACCTGCGGGATCACCTGCGACCCCGGCTTCGGCGACTGCGACGGCGTCGCCACGAACGGCTGCGAGGTCGACCTCACCGCCGATGGCGCGCACTGCGGAACCTGCGCGACGGCGTGCGGCCACGCCACGACCTGCCAGTCCGGCGCGTGCTCCACGGCGGTGTGCCTGAGCGGCTTCGCGGACTGCAACGGGCTGGCGAGCGACGGCTGCGAGACGGCGCCGGCCACGGACTCCGGCAACTGCGGGTCGTGCGGCAACGCGTGCAGCTTCGCGAACGCAGCGCCCCAGTGCGTCGCGGGCGCGTGCGGCTTCGTGGTCTGCGACCCGGGCTTCGCCGACTGCGACGGACAGCGGTCCAACGGCTGCGAGATCGCCCTCGGGACGAGCGCCACGAACTGCGGCGGCTGCGGTGTCGTGTGCGCCTACGCCCACGGCACCGGCGTGTGCGGCAACAGCGCGTGCGCCCTCGGCGCCTGCGACGCCGGCTGGGCGGACTGCGACGGCAACGCCGCCAACGGCTGCGAGGCCTCCCTCGCCACGGACCTCGGTCACTGCGGCACCTGCGCGACCGCGTGCGGCGGCGCGGCCAACGCGACGGCGACGTGCGGCGCCGGCACCTGCGGCTACCGCTGCGACGCGACGCACGCCGACTGCGACGGCGACGCGTCCAACGGCTGCGAGGTCGACACGAGCACCTCCGCGGGCAACTGCGGCGTGTGCGGCGCGGCTTGCACCCTGGGCCGCACCTGCGCGGCCAGCGCGTGCACGGCCACGACCTGCACCGCGGGCTCCGCCAACTGCGACGGCAGCGAGGCCGACGGCTGCGAGGTCACGCCGGCCACGGACGTCGCGAACTGCGGCACCTGCGGCAACGCGTGCAGCTTCGCCCACGCGGGCGCGGCCTGCGCGAACGGCGCGTGCTCCATGGGCGCGTGCGCCGCGGGCTGGGCGGACTGCGACGGCAACGCCGCCAACGGCTGCGAGGTCGACCTCACCGCCGATCCTTCGCACTGCGGCACCTGCGCGACGGCGTGCGTCACCGCCAACGGCGCTGCGGCGTGCGTCCACGCCGTGTGCCAGGTGGCGTCGTGCAACGCCGGCTTCGGCGACTGCGACGGCTTCGCGGGCAACGGCTGCGAGGTCTCCACGGCCACGGACACGGGCAGCTGCGGCGCGTGCGGTGCCGTGTGCGCGGCGCGTCCGTCGGCGACGGCGACGTGCCTCGGAGGGACGTGCGGGTTCGCCTGCGCGCCCGGACAGGCGGACTGCGACCGCGTCGCGGCGA
>CAIMWA010000145.1 GCA_903845045.1 uncultured delta proteobacterium
CGTCGTGCTCCGTGCGGCCGACGAGGCACGGCGATCACCCGCCGTCCCGAAGCGCCCCGTCGAGGCGCTCCTCGAGGACCTGCACATCACCACCAGCGTCGCGCGCCGCGCGTACGGACGCGTTCGCGAGGGAGTCCTCGGCGCCGCCCTCGACGACGAGCGGCGTCGCATCCGTCACGCCTGCGGCGACGCGATGGAGGCCATCGAGACGGTTCGCAGCCGCTGCGAAAGGGAGATCGGAAATGCTCGACCAGAAGACCCGCTCGGCGATCCTCCGGCTGCGTGACGCGCACCACGGCGCGCGCTCCATCGCCAAGGCCCTCGGCGTCTCGCGGAGCGCCGTGCGCGACGTGCTGCGCTCGGGGAGCGAGGCGCCGCCCCTCCTCGAGCGCGCCGAGCGCGGCGAGCCCTACCGCGCCGAGATCCTCGCGCTGTGGACGAGCTGCAAGGGAAACCTCGTGCGCGTTCACGAGGAGCTCACGGCCGCCGGCGCGAAGCTCTCGTACCCCGCGCTCACGGCGTTCTGCCGGCGCCACGCCATCGGCCACGCACCCAAGGTCCCCGCGGGCCAGTACGTGTTCGCGCCCGGCGTCGAGATGCAGCACGACACCTCGCCGCACCACGCCTCCATCGGCGGCAAGCGCACGCCGGTGCAGAGCGCATCGGAGGTCCTCGCTCACTCGACGATGCTCTTCTTTCAGGGCTATCCGCGATTCACGCGCTTCGAGTGCAAGGTCTTCCTGACCGACGCGGCCGGCTACTTCGACGGCGCGTGCGAGCGCTGCGTCATCGACAACACGCACGTCGTCGTCGCCTCCGGCAGCGGCACCGCCGCGGTGATGTCCCCCGAGATGATCGCCTTCGCCGATCGCTTCGGGTTCCGCTTCGTCGCCCACGAGATCGGCGACGCCAACCGCTCGGCGAAGGTCGAGCGACGGTTCCACTTCATCGAAAACAACTTCCTCGCCGGGCGCGAGTTCCGCGACTGGCAGCACTTCAACGCCGAGGCCCGCGCCTGGTGCGACCGGGTCAACGACACGCACCGACGATCGCTCGGAGGCTCGAGCGCCCGCGAGCTCTTCGCCGTCGAGCGCCGCGCGATGCGCCCGCTCCCGATGCACGTGCCCGAGGTCTACCTGCTCCACCACCGCATCGTGGACAACGAGGGCTTCGTCAACGTCCAGCGCGCGCGCTACTCGGTCCCGTGGAAGCTCCGCCTCGAGGGGCACTCGCTCGAGGTGCGCGAGACCCGCGACCGCGTCGAGATCTTCCTCGGACCGCGCCTCGTCGCCGAGCACGCGCGGCCCACGTCCGGTGAGAGGGCGCGCGTCATCGACCCGGCGCATCGCCCGCCGCGCGGCGAGGTCGAGCGAGCCCGGCGCGAGCCCCACGTCGAGGAGCGACGGCTCATGGAGCGCGCCCCGGCGTGGACGGGATTTCTCACGCTGATGAAGTCGCGCGGCCGCGGCTCCGTGCGTGAAGTGCGCCACCTCGCGCGCATGCTCGACGACTATCCGCGCGACGCCCTCGACGCCGCCATCGAAGAGGCCGCGCGCTTCGGCATGACGGACCTCGAGCGGCTCGAACGCATGGTCCTGCAGCGCATCGCGAGGGACTTCCTGCCCGCGCCCCGGGAGCTTCCCGAGGCGCCTTCATTCCGGTCAATGCACGACGAGGAGCACGATGAATGACGAGATCGCCCACCTGCTTCGATGCCTTCACCTCGGAGCCATCGCCGAGTGCCTCGACGAGGAGATCGCCGCCGCGAACGCCAACGAACTCACCCATCAGGAGTTGATCGCGCGCCTCCTGCGGGCGCAGTGGCGTCAGCAGCAGGAGGCCGCGCTCGCCGGGCGCATCCGCCGCGCGAAGATGCCCGAGCGCTGGACGCTCGAGTCGTTCCCGTACAAGCAGCAACCCGGCGTGGATCGACGGCAGATCCGCACCCTCGCGGAGCTCGACTTCGTCGCCAAGGCCGAGAACATCGTCTTCATCGGACCCACCGGCGTCGGCAAGACGGGCCTCGCCACCGGGCTCAGGGCAAGCTCACGTTCCCTCGTTTGATTCCGCAGGGATACCTGTGAGCAGGACCCGC
>CAIMWA010000146.1 GCA_903845045.1 uncultured delta proteobacterium
AAGCCGTTGGTCGGCAGTTCGACTCTGCCCGGGGGTACCGAAGACACGAGCCGACGCGTACCCTCCGACCTGTGACCCGCCACGCAGCGGACCCACCCCATGGAGCGCGAACGCACCGAGCCCGTCGACCTCTGTGACGCCCGCGGTCGGCTGAACCCCGAGGCGCGCGGCTGGTCGCGCCGTCCCGACCTGCGCGCGAACCTCCGCGGCGCCTGGGGTCGCAAGAAGCGCTGGGACTACTGGTGCGTGCTCACCGACGAGATCGTCGTGGCGTGCGTCGCCGCCGACATCGACTACGCCGGCCTCGCCAACGTGTGGATCCTCGATCGCGCCCGCGAACACCATGCGATGGCTGCCGTGCTGCGGCCCCTCGCGCGCGGGATCTCCCTTCCCGAGCAAGCGTGCACCGGCACCGTCGTCGTCGAAGACCGCGCGCTCCGGCTGCGCATCGAGGAGCGGGCCGACCATACGCGGCTCGTCGCGTCCGCGCCTCGCTCCGCCGGCGGTATCGCCGGAGCCATCGACGTCGACGTCGTCGTCGCGAAGCCCCCGGCCCACGAGTCGCTCAACGTCGTCGTTCCGTGGAGCGACCGGCGCTTTCAGTTCACCTCGAAGCACAACACCCGCCCCGCCACGGGCACCGTCCGCGTCGGCGATCGTCGATGGACCGTCGATGCGTCGCACGATGCCTGGGGCGTCCAGGACCTCGGCCGCGGCATCTGGAAGTACGCCAACCGCTGGAACTGGGCCTCGGCCTCCGGACGCGCCGACGACGGCCGAACGGTGGGCCTCCAATTCGGCGGCAAGTGGACCGTCGGCACCGGCGCCACCGAGAACGGCCTCTGCATCGACGGAACCCTCTCGAAGCTCGGCGAAGAGCTCGAGTGGACCTACGACTGGTCCCGCCCGCTGCGCCCATGGCGCGTGCGCACGGTCGGCTCGGACCGCGTCGACGTCACGCTGACGCCGACCTTCGATCGCTACGAGAACACCGACCTCGGGCTCTTGAAGATGGAGGTGCACCAGTGCTTCGGCACGTGGTCGGGCCGTGTGGTCGGCGACGACGGGCGGCCCCTCGAATTGCGCGGCCTCCTCGGGTTCGCCGAGGAGGCCCGCAACCGGTGGTGAACGTCGCGCGCGCATCGCACGCCGGCCGCGGAAACCCCATCGACGCCGCGCCGAGACCGATGGCGAGGCCCGAAGGTTCGCGCGGCGTCAGGGAAAGGTGCAGCGCGAGACGGTGTTGTCCGAGCCGTTGGTGACCCAGAGGCGCGTGCCGTCGGAGGCGACCCACTGCGGGCGCTGTCCGACGTCGAAGGTCCCGACCGGCGCCCCGGTGGCGGCGACGATGCCGGTGAGCGTGCCCGGCGCGCCGGTGCCCGACGGCACGACCTGATCGGTCATCCAGATGCGCGTGCCGTCGAAGGCGATGCCGTTGGGCTCGCGACCTGCCGGGTACGTTCCGATCACCGCGCCGGTGCTCGCGCGGAGCTTCGTCACGCTGTCGGTGAGGGCTCCGGTGACCCACATGTTCGCGCCGTCGTAGACGATGGCGTAGGCGCTCGGAACGGTGAAGCGGCCCGCCGACGCTCCCGTGGCCGCGACGAGGCGCTCGACGGCGCCGTCGCCGAAGAGCGTGACCCAGACATACGTGCCATCGTAAGCGAGCAGCCGCGGGTGCGTCGTCGTGTTGTGGGTGCCCACGGGAAACGTTCCGACGACCGCTCCGGTGCTCGTGCGAAGCTCCGTGACGGTGCCGTCGGCGTAGTTCGCGATCCACACGTTCGCGCCGTCGAAGGTGATGCCGTCGGGCGTGCCGGGCACCGGGTACGTCGCGATGGCTCCGGTCGTCGCGTGGATCGCCGTCACCGTGTTGTCGCCGGGGTTCGTGATCCAGACGCGGGTGCCGTCGAAGGCGATGTACTGCGCGCCGTGGCCGCCCGTGTAGACCGCGAGCACCGCGCCAGTGGCCGCGGAGATCTTGTAGATGTTCGCGCCGTTCTCGTCGGCGACCCAGATGTTGGTGCCGTCGTAGAGCACGCCGACCGGCGCGAGGCCGACGGGGATCGTCGTGCAATGAAGTCCCGCATCGCCGATTGCGACCACGTCGGCGGGTGCGTCCACGGCGGGCGGAACGTCCGTCACGCCGGCGTCGAGGGTCACGTCGATGACCGCGGGAACGTCGATGACCGCGGGAACGTCGGTGACCACGGGAACATCGGTGACCACGGGAACGTCGGTGACCGCGGGAACATCGATGACCACGGGAACATCGATGACCACGGGAACATCGATGACCGCGGGAGCGTCGGTGACCGCGGGAACGTCGGTGGCCGCGGGAACGTCGGTGGCCGCGGGAACGTCGGTGGCCGCGGGAACGTCGGTGACCACGGGAACGTCGGTCGGCAAAGAGGCGTCGCGTGTCACGTCGGTCGCGGCGTCGTCCGCGGGGGGCGTCGGCGTCGAGGAGCAGCCGGCGACGAAGGCCGCGAGAAGCGTGGCGACGACGCGAACGCGGACCTGCGCGACGTCCGCGCAGCCCTGCCCCGGGCGAACTCGTTGGATCATTGCCTCGACGGTGGGGGCGGTCGCGCCGCGCCGCAAGACCCCGACGGCATCGGAGTTGCGTCGTCCTCCGAGGCAGCGCCCGTGCGGAGACGCTGCCGTACCTCACCGCCGCACCGCATCGACGAGAAAGACCATGGAGAACGCCGTGCGCGATCGCAGTTTCGCGGTGTCGGACGCCGGCGGGAGGGCGCACCTTCGGCGCACGCGGGCGCAGCGGGCGTCGCACCGTGGCGCCGAGGTCGCGGGCTGAGATGGGCACGCCGTCGCATCCGCCGGGCATCCTCCCGCGCAAGCTGCTCTCGCGGGGGCCGCACGAGCGACCGCTGCGGGTCTCGCCGGAGCTCGTCGCCAGCGCCGCCGCCGACGCGGCCGACGTCTACGCACGCATGAAGTCGCGCCCCGAGGGGCTCACCCCCGCCGAGGTCGAGGCGCGCCTCGCCACGCACGGTCCCAACGTCCTCGCGAAGGACCATCCGCCGTCGCTGCTCCGGCTCTTCGGGCGTGCGCTGCGCAACCCGTTGGTGGTGCTGCTCGCGGGCCTCGCGGCGGTGTCCTTTGCGACCGGCGACCCGCGCGCGGCCACGATGATGCTCGCGATGATCGCGCTGAGCGTCGGCCTGCGTCTCTTCCAGGAGGCCAAGGCCAACGGCGCGGCCGCGAAGCTCAAGGCCATGATCTCCGTGAAGGCCACGGCGATCCGCGGCGGAGCGAGCGCCGAGGTCGCGGTCTCGCAGCTCGTGCCGGGCGACGTCGTGCGGCTCACCGCCGGCGACATGATCCCCGGCGACGTGCGCATCGTGCAGGCGAAGGACCTGTTCGTCGTGCAGGGCTCGCTCACCGGCGAGAGCGTGCCCGTGGAGAAGTTCGCGGCGGAGCACGGGGCCGCCCCGTCGTCGCCGCTGGAGCTGCGCACCGTGGCGTACCTCGGCACCAGCGTCGGCAGCGGAAGCGCCACCGCGGTGGTCGTCGCGACGGGCGGCGACACCTACCTCGGAGGCATGGCCGAGTCGCTGCAGGAGCAGGAGCCCCCGACGGCCTTCGACCGCGGCATCCAGCGCTTCACGATGCTCATGCTGGGGTTCATGGCCGTGATGGTCCCGCTGGTGTTCGTCATCAACGGCTTCACCAAGGGATCGTGGGCCGAGGCGTTCTTCTTCGCCGTCGCCGTGGCCGTGGGCCTCACGCCGGAGATGCTGCCGATGATCGTGACGATCTGCCTGTCCAAGGGCGCCGTCGCGATGGGGCGCAAGCGGGTGATCGTGAAGCGCATCCACGCCATCCAGAACCTCGGCGCGATGGACGTGCTCTGCACCGACAAGACCGGGACGCTCACCCGCGACGAGATCCTGCTCGAGCGGTACTGCGACGTCGCGCTGCACACGGACCCTTCGGTGCTCGCCCTCGCGTACGTGAACAGCCACTTCCAGACGGGGCTCAAGAGCGTGCTCGACCGCGCGGTGCTCGCGCACGCCGAGAGCCACGCGCACGGCCGCGTGACGGAGCTCGCCAAGGTCGACGAGATCCCCTTCGACTTCGAGCGGCGGATGATGTCGGTGGTCGTCCGCACGCCCGAGGGGCGCGACCGCATCATCACCAAGGGCGCGCCGGAGGCCGTCTTCGCGTGCTGCGCGGACTTCCGCCTCGGGGGCGAGCTCTTGCCCATGGACCACCCGCACATCGAGGCGTTGCAGCGCGAGTACGAGCAGCTCGGCGCCGAGGGCTTCCGCGTGCTCGCGCTGGCGACGAAGGACGTGGCGCCGCGCGACGACGTGGCCGCGCACGCGACGGCGTACGGCAAGGCCGACGAGCGCGAGCTGACCCTCGAGGGCTACGTGGCGTTCCTCGACCCGCCCAAGGAGAGCGCGCGCGAGGCCATCGCAGCGCTGCAGGCGCACGGAGTGCGGGTCAAGGTCATCACCGGCGACAACGAGCTCGTCGCGCGCTCGGTCTGCAAGCAGGTCGGCCTCGTCGTCGACCGCGTGCTGCTCGGCGACGCCGTCGAGGCCCTCGACGATGCGGCCCTCGCTGCCGCGGCCGAGGGCACGGTGCTCTTCGCGCGGGTGTCGCCGGCTCACAAGCAGCGCATCCTGCGGGCGCTGCAGTCGCGCGGGCACACCGTCGGGTTCATGGGCGACGGCATCAACGACGCGCCGGCGCTGCACGCCGCCGACGTGGGCATCAGCGTCGACACCGCCGTCGACATCGCCAAGGAGGCCGCGGACCTCATCCTCCTCGAGAAGTCGCTGCTCGTGCTCGACGAGGGCGTCATGGAGGGCCGCAAGGTCTTCTCGAACATCGTGAAGTACGTGCGCATGGGCGCGTCGAGCAACTTCGGGAACATGTTCAGCGTGCTCGGCGCGAGCGTGTTCGTGCCGTTCCTCCCGATGCGCCCGATCCAGATCCTCGCGAACAACCTGCTCTACGACGTGGGCCAGGCGGCCATCCCGACGGACTCCGTGGACGACGAGCGCATCCAAGCCCCGCGCGCGTGGGACATGGCGGAGCTCACGCGCTTCATCCTCTTCATCGGCCCGTGCTCGTCGCTCTTCGACTACTCGACGTACGCGGTGATGCTCCTGGTGTTCCACTGCGCCGACGTGTCGACGCCAGCGGCGGCGGCGCACGGACAGAGCCTCTTCCAGACGGGGTGGTTCGTGGAGAGCCTGCTCACGCAGACCCTCGTCATCCACGTGATCCGCACGAACCGCATCCCGTTTCTCGAGAGCCGCCCGTCGGCGCTGCTCGCGGTGACGAGCCTCGCGATCATGGCCGTGGGCATCGCGCTGCCGTTCACCGCGGCGGGCCGCGCGCTCGGGTTCACCGCGCTGCCCGCGGCGTACTGGCCGTACCTCGCGGCGACGGTCGTCGGCTACGTCGTGCTCACGCAGACCGTGAAGGCGTTCCTGCTGCGCCGCGGATGGATCTGAGGCGCGCGCTCACGCCCCTTCGATGGAGAGCTTCGCCTCGGCCATGATCACCACCTGCATCGCCGGAGCGATGCCGAGCGCCGCGAACTGGTCCGGGTCGGGCTCGGTGCGGCCGCCGTGGGGCAGGCCCGCGCCGAGCTTCGTGGAGATGTCGTCGGCGAGCTGGATCACCCGGGAGAGCCGCTCCGACGACGCCGCGCCGGGCGGCGTGTGGTGCCCCGCCACCGCCGCGATGACGGGATCCGGGAGCTTCCATGCGCGGCAGAGCTGCTCGCCGATGGTCGTGTGAGCCTCGACGATGAGCGGGAAGGCCTCGGCGAAGCTCGGCACCACGGTGCCACGCGGCACCGACACGATGACGATCATCGCTGCGGCGAGGCCGATGTCGTGGAGGATCCCCGCGAGGAACGCGTTCTCGTCGGGGACGCTGCAGCGCCGCGCGAGGATCCGCGCGATGCGGCCGGTCGCGACGGAGTGCCGGCGGAGCATCTCCATCTCGTTGTCGTAGCCCTGCGCACGGAAGAGGCGCGAGGCCACCGACGCCTCGAAGAACACCTGGCCGAGGGTCACGAGACCGAGGCGCAGCATCGCGTCATGCAGCGTCTTCACCTTGGCGCCGCGCGCGTAGTACGACGACTGCGCGAGCTGCAGCACCCGCGCGACGATCACCGGGTCGCGCTCGACGACGACGCGCACCGCCGCGAAGGTCACGTCGGGCTTGCGCGAGAGCTCGAGCAGCTCGATGGCGGTCGCCGGGAGCACCGGCGGCTTGAAGTCGGGACGGCGGAACTGCGCGACGACGTTGCGCACCATCGCCTGCCCCGGCGTCTGCGGCTCGGGCTGCAGCTCCGCGGGGTCGTCGTTGGAGTCGTCCCCCCCGTTCACGATGCCCTCGCCGTCACTGCGCCAGACCGCCGTCGTGCCACCGTCACCATCCCCATGCCCCTCCGCGCATCGATCGCTCGTCCCCGCGCCGCTCCCCGCCGTCCACGCCGCGCCCCGCGGGTCATGGCGTCGCCTCCGCGCGCTCGCCCACCCACCGCTCCAAGATGCGCCTCAGCGACGCGAGCGTGATGGGCTTCGTCAGATAATCGTCCATGCCGGCCTCGAGACAGCGCTCGCGCTCGCCCGGCAGCGCGCTCGCGGTGAGCGCGACGATGGGCACCCGCGGACCGTCGCCCGCGGCGATGCGGATCTCCTTCGTCGCCTCGAAGCCGTCCATCTCCGGGAGGTGGCAGTCCATCAAGATGCAGTCGTAGGGCGCGGACATCGCCCGCGTCACGGCCTCGCGTCCCGTCGCGGCGAGGTCGGACTCGACGCCGAGCCGGGCCAGCATACGCACCGCGACGTGCTGGTTCACGAGGCTGTCCTCGACGACGAGCACGCGCCCGCTGAGCTTCGTCGACGGCGGAGCGTTCGACGGCGGCCGTCCGCGCGCGTTGACCGGCGCGTTGGCACCGTCGACGCGTCGGAACGGCACCTCGAACCAGAACGTGCTCCCGGCGCCCGCGGAGCTCGTCGCGCCGATCTCGCCGCCCATGAGATCCACGAGGCGCTTGCAGATCGCGAGGCCGAGGCCGCTGCCGCCGTAGCGCCGCGTCGTCGAGCCGTCGGCCTGGGTGAACGCCTGGAAGAGCTTGGGGAGCGTCTCCGCGGGAACGCCGATGCCCGAGTCGACGACCTCGAAGCGCAGACGCACGGAGTCCTCGGGCTCCCCGAGCACCGACGCTCGCAGCGTGACGTGGCCGGCGGCGGTGAACTTGACGGCGTTGCTCGCGAGGTTGAGGAGCACCTGGCGCAGCCGCGTCGGGTCGCCGCCGACGGTGCGCGTCACGCCGGGACCGAGCGCGACCTGGAACGCCAGGCCCTTGCGCGCCGCCGACTCGGTGAGCAGGTCGACGACCTCGGCGATCGTCGCCGCGGGGTCGAAGGGCACGCGCTCGAGGTCCATGCGACCGGCCTCGATCTTCGAGAAGTCGAGCACGTCGGTGAGGATCTCGAGGAGCGATCCCGCGCTGCGGCGGATGGTGTCGGCGAGCTGCTTCTGGTCCGCGGACAGCGGCGTGCCGAGGAGGAGCTCGGTCATGCCGAGCACCCCGTTCATCGGCGTGCGGATCTCGTGGCTCATCGTCGCGAGGAACTGGCTCTTCGCGATCGTCGCGGCCTCCGCGGCCTCCTTCGCGGCGCGCAGCTCGGTCTCGATGCGCCGCGCCTCGGTCACGTCGACGGACGTGCCCAGCACGAACACCTCGCCGCCGCCCAGGATCAGCGGCGAGCGCGTGGTCACGAAGAGCCGGGGCACGCCGTCGGCGCCGGTGATGGCGTCGTCGCCGACGACGGTCTGCCCGGTGTGGAGCACCTGCGCATCGGCGGACGCGTAGCCGCCGTCGCCGGTCGCCGCGAACTCCCCGGACGGGGATTCGGTGCCGACGAGCGCGTCCTTCGAGGTGCCGTACAGCTCCGCGACGGGCTGGTTCACGAGCACGAAGCGCCCGTCGGCGTCGCGCACGGAGACGAGGTTCGGGATGGCGTCGACCACCGCGGTCACGAACACGCGCTGCCGCTCGACCTCGAGCTCCGCCTCCTTGCGAGCGTGGATGTCGGTGTGCGAGCCGCTGAGGCAGAGCGGGGCTCCGTCGTCGCCGCGGACCACCGCCGCCCGCGCGAGGATCCAGCGCCAGTCCCCGTCGCGGGTGCGCATGCGGAGCTCGTTCTCGAAGTCGAGCACGTCGCCGCGCAGCGCCGACTCGACGCGGTCCAGCGTGGCCTGGAGGTCCTCGGGGTGGATGAGCCCGAGCCAGGTGTCGAAGCTGGCCTCGAGGTCGTCCTCGGCGTAGCCCAGGATGGCCCGCCAGCGCGGCGAGAAGAACACGCGACCGCTGGGGATGTGCCAGTCCCAGAGCCCGTCGCGGGAGCCGCCGACGGCCGTCTCGAGGCGCGCGTGCGCGGTCTGCGTCGCGAGGTCCCACGGCGTGCTGACCGACTCGCGCGCCGGGAGGACGTGCACGGCGACCACGACCTTGCCGTCGTCTCCGCGGCGCGCGGCGAGGCGAACGTCACGCTCGTCGCTCGCGCCGGCTCGCAGACGCGTCGCGACCTCGACGGACGGCTGCTCGGCCAGCAGCGCCACCATGCGGGCGAGGGCCACAGGACCGACGCCGACGGTGGCCGACCACAGCGCGGCGGCGTCCGCGCCCAGAAGCTCCGTGAGGGCGTCGTTGCCCGCCAACGGCTTGCCGTCCGCGTCGAGCACGGCGAGCGCCACGGGTGCGATTCTCCACGCGAGTTCCGCGCAGTCCATGGTCACCAAGCTACGACGATTCGACGTGCGGAGGGTGCTTCTTCGACGCGGACCTCACCACGCTCCGACGCTCGCGGCGGGGGACGCGACCGCGCCCGAAGCGCCGGGACAAGCCGCGCCGTTCAAGGTCCCGCACTCGATGCGAACGCGCCCCGCGCCGCCCGCTCCGCCGGTGCCCGAGCCGCTCGTGTTCGAGGCGCCGCCGGCCGCGACCGCATGCCCCGCGGTCAACGTCACGGTGCGTCCCGCGAGCAGCAGCGCGCCGCCCGCGCCGCCCGCGCCAGCGCCCTCGTAGCTGCCGCCGACGCGCCCCTGCACGCCCGACGCGACGACGTTCCCGGTGATCGCGAGCGTCGTCGCCGAGAGCATCACGACGCCGCCGCCAGCGCCGCCGCCGCCCGACGGGACGTCGCAGTTGCCGCCGCCGCCTCCGCCGCCGGAGCCCGCGAAGATCCGTACGAGCGCGGCGTCGCCGTAGCTCGCTCCCGCCGCGCCGGCGCCCGACACGCCGGTGCCGGCAGCCCCGGGCGTGCCGTACGCGCCTCCGCCGCCGCCGGGCGACTGGCCGGTGCCGATGCAGCACGCGACGCCCCCCGCGCCTCCGCCTCCGCCTCCGCCGTTCGCCGCCGTCGCGCGGCCACCGACGGCCGTCGGCGACTCGCCCTGCGCCCCGGCGCCGCACACGCGACCGCCAGGATCGCCTGCGCCCCCGCGAAAGCCCGCGCCCGCCGCGCCGACGTCGCCGCTGAGCGTCGCGGTGCCGGAGACCCGCACGGCCAGCACGCCGCCGGTGGTGCCGTTCCATGCCGGGACCGAGAGCGTGGCGCCGGAGGCGACGGTGAGCGACGTGTACCGCTGCACCCGAAGCACCTGCACCCGATCGCTCGCACCGCGGAACGCCGCTCCCACGCCCGTCGCGACGGTGATCGCGCCGGCGGCCACGGACGCGACGCGGGCGTACTCGTAGTGGCCCGCGTCGGAGCCCTGCATGTCGATGACGAGCACCTCGTCGCGCGCGGCGAAGCCCGTCGTCGAGGTCACGCGAAGCGTCGTCGCGCCGGCGGCGGCGTCGGCCGTGAGCGCCGTCGCCGCGGGAGCGAGCGTCGTCGACGCCGACACCGTGAGCGGACCGTCGGCGCCGTTGCCGCCGCGATCGCAGACGCCGCCCGCGCACGCCCCGGTGGTGCACACGGTGCTGCACGTGCCGCAGTGGTCCGCGGCGGTGCGGGTGTCGACCTCGCAGCCGTTCGCCGGGTCGCCGTCGCAGTCCGCGAAGCCCGTCGCGCAGGCGCCGAGCGCGCACGCCCCGGCGGTGCAGAGGGCCGCGGCGTTGGCGAAGGAGCACGCGTGACCGCACGCGCCGCAGCTCGTCGCCGTGGTGCGAAGGTCCGTCTCGCACCCCGTCGCCGCGGCGCCGTCGCAGTCGCCGAAGCCCGCGGCGCACGAGGCCACGGCGCACGCAGACGCCGTGCACGCCGCCGTCGCGTGGGCGAGGGCGCAGGCGCTGGCGCACGCGCCGCAGTGCGCGACGTCGCGGGTGAGGTCCACCTCGCAGCCGTTCGCGGCCATCGCGTCGCAGTCCGCGAAGCCCGTCGCGCACGTCGCCACGGTGCACGCGCCCGCCACGCACGCGCCGCCGCCGTGCGCCGGAGCGCAGGCCTGACCGCACGCGCCGCAGTGCGCGAGCGCCGTCGTCACGTCGGTCTCGCACCCGTTCGAGGGATCGCCGTCGCAGTCGCCGCGCCCGGCCAGGCACACCGTGAGCCGGCAGGCGCCTGCCACGCACGCCGCCGCCCCGCCGGGGAACGCGCACGCATGCCCGCAGGCGCCGCAGTTCGCGACGTCCGTCGTGGTGTCGACCTCGCACCCGTTCGCCGGCGCGGCGTCGCAGTCTGCGAAGCCCGCAACGCACGACGCCACGGTGCAAGCCCCGGCCACGCACGCGCCGGTCGCGTTCGTCGGCGCGCAGGCTCGTCCGCAGGCGCCGCAGCTCGACGTGGTCGTCGTCAGGTCCGTCTCGCAACCGTCCGACGCCGTGGCGTTGCAGTCGGCGAAGGGCGACGCGCACGAGGCCACGGCGCAGGCGCCCGCGACGCACGACGCCGCCGCGTGCGCGAGGGCGCACCGGACGCCGCAGCCGCCGCAGGCGTCGACGTTGGTCTGGGTGTCGAGGCACGCGCCGGTGCAGCACGCCGCGCTGCCGGGGCAGGTGCGACGGTCGCTGCAGCCCGGTACGCAGGTCTGTCCGCGGCACAGCGTCCCCGACGGGCAGTCGTCGTCGATGAGGCACTCGACGCACCGGTGCGCCGTGGTGTCGCAGACGTGCGACGGCGCCGCGCCGCCATCGACGCCGGCGTCGGCGACGGACGTGCAGCCTTCGTCGCTGCGGCAGCCGGCCGCGCACGTCGACGTGAGGGCCTCGCAGTGCTGCGCCGCGGGGCAATGGTCGGCCGTCACGAGGCACGCTACGCAGCGGCCGCGGACGGCATCGCAGACCGGGCCGCCTGGATCGCCTGCGCAGTCGCCGTCGCTGCGGCACGGCACGAAGGTGTCGGTGGGGACGTCGGCGGCGTCGATGGGAGGCACGTCGAGGACGTCGAGCGCTCCGTCGGCGGTGCCCGCATCGATGATCGCCCCGCCGTCGACGGGTCCTCCGACGACCGACTCGCCGGCGCAGGCCGTGGCGCCCGAGGCCGTCGCGAGGAGCACGAACGCGCGCCGGAGCGTCGCGGAGACCGAATACGACATCGTTGCGTTCCCTCTCATGAAACGCCAGGGGAGTCCGCGTCCTCGGCGCCTGTCAACCTGGACCGGAGCCCGGCATCACGTCGACGAGGACCTTGAGCACGCCTCGCGTGGCGGCCCGCGCGAAGGCCTCGGGCATCGCCGCGAAGGCGTAGCGCGCGGCGACGAGGGGACGCGGGTCCACGCGCCCTTCGGCGAGCGCACGCACGGCGCGGGCGATGTCGCCGCAGCGTGATCCCACCAGCCGGAGCTCGTGGATCACCGCCGGCGCGAGGTCGACGGTCACCGGGCCTGCGACGGTGGTCTTGAGCACCACGGTGCCCCGCGGGCGGCAGAGCGCCATGGCGAGGGCGAGGCCGTCGGCGGAACCCGTCGCGTCGACGACGGCGTCGTGCAGGGTGTGGGGCTGCGCGGCCTCGCGCTCGAGGACCGTGCGTACCCCCGCGTCGGTCGCGATGGCGAGCTTGTGCACGTGCCGCCCGACCAGCGTCACCTCGCGACCGCCGGCGTGCAGGGCGAGGGCGATGAGCAGCCCGAGCTTGCCGTCCCCGACCACGGCCACGCGCGCGTCGTCCGGGCGGAGCTCGTCCTCGACGTGCATCGCCGCCGCGACGGGCTCGGCGAACACCGCCACGTCGTCGGCGAGGTCGTCGGGCACCGACGTGAGACAACGCTCGGCCACCACGAGCCGCTCGGCGAACGCTCCACCGCGACCGGCGATGCCGAGCACCGTCCGTGTCGCACAGTGGTGTCCGCCGAAGCCTGCGCGCGGCGACCGGCAGTCGTCGCAGCGGCCGCAGCCCGCGTTGATGTCTGCGACGACGCGGCGTCCGACCCAGCTCCTGTCGTCGTCCTCGAGCACGGTGCCCACGAACTCGTGGCCCGGCACGCCGCGAAAGCCCATGTAGCCCCGCGCGAGCTGCAGGTCGGTGTCGCACACGCCGGCCACGCGCACGGCCACGAGCGCCTCGCCGGGACCTCGCACCGGCTCTGGAGCGTCGACCACGAGCCGCGGAGCCCCTTCCAACACCCATGCGCGCATGGCGTCCCTGTGCTCCCGCGCGGTCGCCTCGTCAACGCCGCGGCCCGAGTGCGCTACGGTGTCCGACGATGCCGTCGGGACACGCTCGCTTCGCCCTGCTGTTTCTCGTTGCCGGCTGCACCGGCGAGCCCTCCTCGGCGCCGCCCGTGGACGCCGGTCCGCCGCCGGAGTTCCGCGTGGAGGCGCCCTCGGCGTGGACCCCTGCGCTCACAGACTACGCCGCGCAGACGGCGCACCCGCGGCTCACCGTCGGCGCAGGGCCCGCGTCGGTGCCGGTCGTTCGGGTGTTGAACGATCTCCCGTGCGGCGAGTGCTTCCGCCTCGAGAGGCTCACGCAGACCGCCGGCGTTCGCGCTTGGGCAGTGCACGCGGGAGGGGTGCTCGGCGCGCAGTACGGCGTGACCGCGCTCCTCGAGGCCTTCGGCTACCGCTACTTCCACCCGACGGACCCGGTGACACCGTGGACCATCGACCTCGACGTCGCCGATCCGTCGGTGTTCGGTCCGCAGTCGAACCCCGAGCAGCGGCTGCGTGGCGTGCAGCTCCACACGCTGCACCCCATCGAGTCCCTCGACCTCTGGACCCCGGGCGACGCACAGCTCGCCCGCGCCCGCGCCGTCATCGACTGGCTCGTGAAGAACCGCGGCAACTACCTGCAGGTCGTCGCCCTCGACGACATCGTGCACCACGCCGACGTGGCCGACGCGTGGCGCCCGCACGTGCAGGCCATCGCGGCGTACGCGCACCGCCGCGGCGTGCGCGTGGGCGTCGGCATCCAGCTCTTCGGCACGAGCAACCTGCAGCACGCCTTCGACCTCCTCGACCAGCCCTCGGACCCCGATCCCCGGGGCACCATGCGCGGCCGCCTCCACACCGTGCTCGACGGCGTCGGCTGGGACGTCGTGAACCTCTCCTTCGGCGAGTTCTCGGGCACCACGCCGGACACCTTCATCGCGCGGGTGAACGACGCGCGCGCGGTGCTCGCCGAGCTCGCGCCCGGCGTCGAGATGTCGGCCACGGTACACGTCGGCAACTCCCCGAGCCTGCGCGTCAACTACCAGGGCCAGTCGCTGCTCTACTACTTCCTCGTGCAGTTCGCCGACGCGTCGATCATCCCGTGGATCCACACGGTGATGTACTTCCCGCTCGACGGCCCCGCCGACGGCGCCTACCAGCACGCGGACTTCCATGAGCACCGCGACTACCTCCTCGCGCGGCTCCGGGCCGGGCAGCGCGCGGCGTACTTCCCCGAGTCGGCGTACTGGGTCGCCTTCGACGACAGCGTCCCCGCTTACCTGCCGGTGTATCTTCGGTCGCGCTACGACGACCTCGCGGGCATCCGCGCCGCGGCGCGCGCCGGCTCCTTCGCGGACCTCTCGGAGCACATGCTCTTCTCGTCGGGCTGGGAGTGGGGCTACTGGCAGACCGACGCGGCGGTGCTCCGCATGGGCTACCACCTGCCCACGCGCTGGGGCGCGCCGCTCGAGGACTTCTTCGCGCCGTGGGGCGATGCGGGCCGCGCCGTCGCGCAGCAGGTCGAGCGCCTCGGGGACGTTCAGTACGACGCCCTCGTGACGCACGCCCTCGCGCCGTACCTGGCGGGTCGCGAGGCCGTCATCGACGTCGGCGAGACCATGGGCATCATCGCCCAGCCCACGCGCCCGCAGTTCGCCGACGTCGCGGCCATGGACGCCGCCCATCGCGCGACCTTCGAGCACGACGTCGCAGCCCCGCTGCGGCAGCTCGCCGACGACACCGCCGCCGTGCTCCAGGCCGTCGAAGCCAGCGGCGCGGACCTCTCGGACCCGTGGCTCGGCGAGGTCCGCGACGGCGTCGCCGTGGACGTGGCGCGCGCTCGCTTCGCCGCCGTGGCCTGGGAGGCCGCGGTCACCTTCGGGGCCGGCGACCGGGCTGCGGCGAACGCGCTCCTGGCCCAGCTCCCGGGCCTGCGCGACCAGGGCCTGGAGGTCGTCCGCCGGCGCCACGGCTCGCTGCACTGGCCCGACGCCGGGCGGCTCCTGCAGCGGGGACGCAACCCCACGCTCTACCAGCACGGCTACCTCTACTACGCGAACAGCCTTTGTTTCTGGGAGCGCGAGCGCATCCAGCTGCTTCGGCTCGTGACCGGCGCCACCGACGCGGTGCCGGCGTGCGTGCTCTGACGCCGGGCGCGGTTGCGGTATCGTCTGCGTGATGAAGGCCCCAGGTCGTCTGGTGCTCGTCGCGCTCGCGGGATGCGCGTCGGGGTCGCAGGATCCGTTCGCGCGGGACGCCGCGGTGTCCGCCGTCGACGCGCCCGACGCGGTGCCGGCGGCGATGTGCGCGCGGCAGTCGGACTGCGACGACCGCATCGCGTGCACCGACGACGCGTGCATCGTCGGCGGGCTCTGTGAACACACCGCGGTGCCGAGCCGCTGCAGCGCCGGCGAGCGCTGCGACGTCGCCCTCGGGTGCGTGTCGGCGACGCGCTGCACGGCGAACGCGCAGTGCGACGACGGCGTGCCCTGCACCCGCGACCTGTGCGTCGCCGGGGGCGCGTGCACCAACGTGCGCGACGACGCGCTCTGCGCCGCGGGGCAGGCGTGCACCGCGCGGGGCTGCGTGGCGGCGGGGCGCTGCACCGTGGCCGCCGACTGCGACGACCGGGTGTTCTGCAACGGCGTCGAGCAGTGCGTCGCCGGGGCGTGCGCGGCGGGTTCGGCGCGGGATTGCTCCGACGGCGATCCGTGCACCGGCGACGTGTGCAACGACGCCGCGGCGCGCTGCGACCACCCCGCCATTTCGCCCTGCGGCGGCGGCACCGTGGCGCCCGGGACCTACGTGCTCGCGCCGGACGTCGCGTACTCCTGCGGTGCGGGCACTCTCGGCCCGGTCGCGGCGGTGACCCTCGCGGTGACCGGCGCGGCGGTGACGGTGACGGGCTTCCCCGCGACGCTCACGGGGTCCGTGTCGGGGGCGATGTTCAGCGCCATGGGCTCCGAGTCCCGCGGCGGATGCACGTGGCGCTACACGCTCGCCGGCGCCTTCACCATGCCCGGGCGCTTCACCGGCTCGTACAACGTCGCCTTCGACGCCTGCGACGCGTCGCTCGGCTGCTTCGCCCGCTTCGGCGAGGTGGGAGGGGTCCTTCGATGATGCACCTTCGTGAGGCCGCCCGCGGCTGCGTCGCGGCGCTCGCCCTCCTCGGCTGCGCCGACGCGGCGCCCACCGTCACCGTCACCGGCTGCACCAGCTCCGCGCAGTGCGACGACGGCGTCGCGTGCACCACGGACCTCTGCGTCGTGGGCGGCGCGTGCCAGCACGTCACCGACGCCTCGCGCTGCGCGTCGGGCATGACCTGCGACGCCGTGCGCGGCTGCATCACGCCGGGGAGCACCACGTGCTCGCGGGCCGTGGACTGCGACGACGGCGTCCCGTGCACCCGCGCCGCGTGCCTCGTCGACCGCTCGTGCAGCCACGTCGCGCAGGACGATCAGTGCCCCACGGGCCAGCGCTGCGACCTTCGCCGCGGGTGCTCGTCGGGCACCTCCGGGGGGTGCGCGACGGCGGCGGACTGCGACGACCACTTCGCGTGCACCGACGACGTCTGCGGCGTCGACGGCACCTGCACGCACGTCGCGCAGAACGCGCGGTGCACGTCGGGCATGCGCTGCATCGCGGGCATGGGCTGCATCGCCGAGCGCGCGTGCGCCACCAACGCCGAGTGCGACGACCACCTCGCGTGCAACGGCTCCGAGACGTGCTCCGAGCTCGCGTGCGTGGCGGGCACCGCGATGAGCTGCGACGACGGCGACGCGTGCACCGTCGACACGTGCGTCGAGGGCTCGACGGCGACGTGCGCCCACGCCCCGAACCCGACGTGCGCAGGGACCACGGTGCGCTCCGGCTTCTACGACCTCGCCATGCCCGTCTCGTACATGTGCTCGGGCCTCGGCATGCCCGTGGTGAACTACACGTTCCAGGCGCTGCAGTTCACCGTCACCGGGGCGACGATGACCGTGAACGGCGCGCCGGTGCCGATGACCGGGAGCACGCCCGACGCCACCGGGCGCTTTCGCGTGAGCGGCACCATGAGCGGCGACTGCAACGAGACCTACACGCTCGAAGGAACCTTCTCGACCGCGACGCACTTCACCGGCGCGTACTCGCAGAGCTTCGCGGGCATCAGCTGCGGGTTCACGGACTGCGCGGCGCGCGCGTGGAGCGTCACCGGCACGGCGCGCTGACGGTCGTCCCGGTCAGCGCCCGCGGCGAGGGCGGGGACCGACGAGGCCGGCGTCCGGCGGCGGCGGCGGGATCGGGTCCGGCGGCGGGTGCGCGAGGCCCTCGGGCCACACCGTGGCGCCGTCGCTGTGCACGCCCCGGAGGTCCGCGCCGGTGAGCTGCGCGCCGGTGAAGTCGGCCCCCTCGAGATGCGCCCCGGTGAGGTGCGCGCCGTAGAGGTTCGCGCTGCGAAAATGAGCGCCCGTGAGCGACGCGTTGTCGAGGTGCGCGTTCACGAGGGTGGCGCCGGTGAAGGTCGCGCCGGCGAGGTTCGCCGACGTGAGGTTCGCGTCCGAGAGGTTGGCCGACGTGAGGTTGGCGCCGGTGAGCGTCGCGTGCCCGAGGTTGGCCGAGGTGAGGTTGGCGCCGGAGAGGTCCTCGTTGGGCATGCTCGCGCCCAGCAGGTCGGCGCCGACGAGGCTTCGCTCCCCGGCGTGCGCGCGCGCCACCGTCGTCGCGTCGAAGGCCCACGCCGCGCTGGCCACGGCCGCCGACGCCAATGCCACGAGAGCGACGCAGCGTCGGAGGGTCTTGGGTGCCATGGCGGCGGATTCCCGCACCCGCGCCCCGGTCTCGTCAAGGGCCTCGGCGCGCCCCCGCGATCGGCGCGCAGGCCCCCCGAAAGCGCAAGGGAACCCGGCGGCGAGGACGTTGACGCACTCCGCCGATGACCGCATCATCGAGGTGCAAAAGGAGTATCGCCGTGTCCAACGACCCGCTCGCCGCCGTCGCGTCGGTCTCGAATTCCGGAAGTGGTGCGTCGGGCGTCGTGGCGAAGGCGCCGATGGCCCCCATCGTCGTCCGCACGGTGTCTCCGGTGGAGGTGCGCGAGACCGAGCGCGTGAGCGCGGTGTCGTCCGTGTCGCCGTTGGCCAAGCTGCTCAGCCAGCTCCACGCCATCGCGCAGAAGGACGGCGCCGAGGCCGCGGCGTCCGTCGAGAAGTTCGCGTCGCAGATCCGTCGCACGGCGCAGGTGGGCGTCGGCACCAACCAGTACGCCGACCTCATGCGGCAGCTCAAGCACGCGGCGCAGACCGGTGATCTCTCGTCGATTCGTTCCATCGTGGGCGCGCGCCCCAACGCGCAGGACACGATGCGGCAGCTCGAGGCCAAGGCCCAGCCGTTGGGCCTCGTGGAGGCGCTGCCGACGGTGAGGGCCGCGATCCGCGGCGCCGAGGCGTCGGCCAAGCAGAGCCTCATCGCGCGCGGCGCCAAGGCCACCTTCGCGCCGAAGCGCTGAGCGACGCTCCCGCCGGCCGCAGTCGCTGCGACCACGGCCTCCTTTCGAACGTCCCATGATCGGTGCTTCCTCGAGGTCTCAGCGCTGGCTCGTGGCCGCCGCCGCGGGCCTCGCGGCGCTCGCCGTGCTGCTCGCCCCGTGGTGGGGCGCGCCGATGGACGATGCCTTCATCAGCTTTCGCTACGCCTCGCAGTGGGCCGCCGGGCAAGGCCTCGTGTTCAACGCCGGCGAGCGCGTCGAGGGCTTCTCGGACCCGCTCTGGATCGCGCTCCTCGCCCTCGCGGTCCGTGCGGGGGCGGACGTGGTGCGGGCCGCGCAGGGTCTCGGCGTGGCCTGCGCCGTCGCCGCGGTGGCGCTCGTGGCACGACGCCTTCGCGGACGGGGCGCGTGGGCCGCGTTCGGCGCCGTCGCCGCCGCGGTGCAGCCGACGCTGCTGGTGTGGGCAGGACGCGGGCTCGCCGGGCCGATGTTCTGCGCCCTCGTCCTCGGCGCCAACGTCGCGCTCGAGGACGGGCACCGCGACGGACGCCCTCGCGCCGGGCTCTTCGCGTGCGCCGCGGCCCTCGCGCTCACGCGCCCCGAGGGGGTGGCGTGGGCTGCGCTGCTCGTCGCGCTGGCCTTTCCGTGGGGGCGCCCGGCATCGACGCGGCGTTGGGCGACCGGCGCCGGTGCCTTGATGTCGGTCTTGGCCGCCGGCGTCGCCGCGCGCTGGGCGTACTACGGCGCGCTGGTGCCCAACACGTACCGCGCGAAGATGACCGGCGTCGCGGGACGCCTCGCGCACGGAGTCTCGCACGCCGCGGACTTCGCCGCGAGCCCCACGGGTGCCGTGACGTTGCTCGGTCTCGCGCTCGCGGCGGTGCTCGCCGTGCGTCGCGGGCGGGCCACGCCGGGGCCCGTGCGACGGCTCGCCGCGCAGGTCGTCGTCGGCGTCGCGATGGTCGTCTGGATGGGCGGCGATTGGATGCCGGCGCACCGGTTCCTGGTGCAGGTGGCGGTGCTCGGCGCGGTGCTCGTGGCGGAGTGCGCGGCGGCGTGGTGGCCATCGCCCAAGGGGCTTCATGTCGTCGCGGCGTGCGCGCTCGCGGCGGCCCTCGGCGCTGCGCCGCTCGCGTGGGGGCGCCTTCCCGCGGACCTCGATTTCTACCGGGCGCAGGTGCGCACCTACGAGCGCGTCGGACTCTGGCTCGCCGCCCATGCGCCGCCGACGTCGAGCGTGGCCTGCGACGCCATCGGAGCCGTGGGCCTTCGCTCGGGCCTTCGCATCGTGGACTTCTACGGGCTCGTCGACCCGGCCATCGCGGCGCTGCCCGCGGCGCACCCCGAGCGCCCCGCGGGACACCAGAAGTACGACGTCGGACGATCGCTCGCGCGCGACCCCGACTACGTGCTGCTCAACGCCGCGCTGCTCTTCGACCGGCCCGTGCGCACCTTCGCGGCGCTCCAGGCCCTCTACCCCGACGGCTGGCTCTACGGCGAGATCGTGCGGCACCCGCGGGTGCTCGAGCGCTACGAGTTCGTGAACGTTCCGGTGGGCCGCGGATGGTTGCCGATGCTCGCGCGGCGCGATGCCCCGCGGTGACGAGGCCGAACGACGCGGGCTGACGCCGAGGGGGCGTCGGCGCTAGCGTCCACGACCGCCATGACCTCGTCCCGTCGCCTCGCCGTCGCATGCGTCCTTGTCGTCGGCTGCGGTGGTGCCGGGGTCGTCGCACCGACGGACGCGGCCACCGTCGACGCAAGTCCGGTGGATGTTGCGGCGTTGGACCGCGGCGCCGTCGACGCGCCGGTCGACGATGCGCCCGTCAGCGACGCGCCCGTCCTCGATGCGCCCCTCGTCGACGCGCCCGCGGAGGACGCCCCCTCGACGGACGCGCCCGCCCCGCTGCCCGCCCCCGCCTCGCTGCGCGCCACGGCCGCCGATGGAACGGTGCTGCTGCGCTGGGATCCCGTCCCCGGCGCCGAGGGCTACGTGGTGCGCCGCGGTGTCGTCAGCGGTGCGGCGACGGCGGTGGTGGGCGAGACCGTGGGGACGGCGTTCCTCGACGGCGCGGTGACCGACGGAACAACGTACTTCTACGTCGTCGCAGCGCGGCGCGGCGGCGTCGACGGCGTCGCGTCGGCGGAGGTGCAGGCCACGCCGACGGCCCCACCGGACGCACCTGCGAACGTGCATGCCACGGGCGCCGACGGCACCGTGTCGATCACCTGGAGCCTCGGCGCGCGTGCGGCGCAGACCCGGGTGCGCCGCGCGACCACCGCGGGAGGTCCCTACGCGGACGTCGGCATCGCGACGGCGTCGCCCTTCGCCGACACCGGTCTGCGAGACGGCACCGCATACTTCTACGTGCTGCGCTCGGTGAACGTCGCGGGCGAGAGCGCCGACTCCGCCGAGGTCGCGGCGATGCCCATCGCACCGCCGGCGGACCTCGTGGCCGTGCCCGGCGATGCCCACGTCGCCCTCTTCTGGTCGCCCAGCGCGGGCGCCACGGGCTACGACGTCAGCGCGTCCTCGGCGGCCGCCGGTCCCTTCGCGACGCTGGGGCGCGTGACGTTGCCGCGCTTCGCCGAGACCGGCGTCGCCAACGGAACACCGCGCTGGTACCGCGTCGTCGCCGTCGACCCCTACGGCGCGAGCGCCCCATCCGACGTGACGACCACGCCGCGGTCCGACGCGACGCCGCTGCCTCCGCCGGAGACGCCGGGCGCGAACCGCGTGGGCCTCAACGTGTGGTTCAACAACGACTGGTCCGGCGCCGCGGCCTTCGCCGACGTCTTCAAGGAGTCGCGCCCGTGGCAGGACGCGGCGGACTGGCACAACCCCGTCGGCGGCGTCGATGCCCTCGGCTGGCCCACCGCCGACGCGTCGACGGTGCTCATGACGGCCTCGCCGGCAGAGATGAACGGGACCTACCGTCTCGTCTTCGAGGGCCAAGGCACCGTGTCGTTGATGTGGTGTCCCGGCTCCGTGGACCACGCCGCGTACGACCCCGCGACGAACACCACCACCGCCGACGTGACGTTCCGCGCGACGGCTTCGGGGAGCGTGGGGCTCGTGTTCCGCGACACGCGACGCACGCCCACGAGCCCGCTGCACAGCGGCTTCGCCCGCGCGCGACTTTACCGACCTGGGTATCCTTCGGACGGGAGCGTCACCTTCACCGCGCCGTTTCTCGCCGCCCTCGGGCGCGCGCAGGTGCTGCGCACCATGGATTGGACCGGCGGCAGCAGCAACCTCGTGGTGCGCTGGGCCGACCGCGTGACGCCGCTGCACGCGACGCAGGCCGGCCTCGCGGCGCCGCCGTACACCGCCGCCGACGGGTCCGTCTGGAACAGCGCCCTCGGCGTCGCGCTCGAGCACCACATCGCGCTCTGCAACCGCCTGCTCGTCGACTGCTGGATCAACATCCCGCCCGTCGCCGACGACGACTTCGTACGCAACATGGCCCTCGCGATCCGCTTCGGCACCGACGGCACGCGGCCGTACACGGCGCCGCAGGCGCACCCGGCGTACGCCCCGCTCGACCCTTCGCTGCGGCTCTACCTCGAGTACTCCAACGAGGTCTGGAACAGCGCTCCGGGCTTCACTGCGTTTCAGCTCGCGCGCGCCGCGGCGGGGCATCTCCCGGCGGGGCACCCGCTGCTCACGCCGACGCCCGACGGGCTCTACACCATCGTCTGGCGCTACCCGGCGTGGCGCCTCGCGACGGCGAGCGAGACGTTCCGCGCGGTGTTCGGCGACGCGGCGATGATGACCCGGGTGCGCCCGGTGCTCATGACCCAGGCCGGCAACGCGAACAACACCCTCGGCGCGGCGCTCTCGTGGCTCGAGGCCTACGCGCCGACGCTGCCCACGCCGCGCACGGTTCGCGAGGTGATCCACGGCGCCGGAGGGTCGGCGTACTACGGCGTCAACGACGCGCTCAGCGCCCTTCCCGACCGCTTCTTCGCGACGACGAACTACCCCGACGCGGGCGCGCTTCGAGCCTGGGGCATCGACTCGCTCTGGGCCGCCAACGAGGGCGTTCGCCACGTCGCCTACGAGGGCGGACCGGGGCTGTCGTACAGCGACGCCGACAACCGCACGCTCAACGCCGACGCCCGCATGCAAGCGATGATGCTCGCGACGCATGACGGCTGGTCGGCCATGGGCGGCGACCTCGTGACGTACTACACGCTGCGCGGTCCGTCGCAGTGGGAGTTCACGCCGGACATCCACCTGGCGACGACGCCGAAGCTCGGCGCCCTCGAGCGCCTCCAGGCTTCACCCCGCGCGGCGGTCACGCTCGGCGGCGCGCTGCCCGGCACGCTCGTCGCGCGAGACCTCGTCACGTCGATGATCCGGTCGGGCTCGGGCTACGACTACACCGTCGACGGGCTTCCGTGCGCCGCGGGCTTCAACACCGGCAACTTCGTCGCGTATCCAGGACACGCGTCGGCGGCCTACCACGGCACGCTGCGGGTGAACGGCTACGCCTCCGCCGATGCGCGGCTCGGCGTCGTGATCAACGGCGTGCG
>CAIMWA010000147.1 GCA_903845045.1 uncultured delta proteobacterium
GCCCTGGTCGCCCACCGCGACGCTGGTTGGCACCCAACCGCCAACCGCTGGCCGCCCGAGGGCAACTCTTCGTTGTTGGCCCTTCCTGGCCCTGGCGCCCAGGCCGGCGAGCCAGCGGGCGCCGGGTCGCCCGTTGCCGCCGCCGGAGCCCTGGCCGCCCGCGCCGCCGGCGCAGTTCATCGCGCCGGTCAACGTCGCGCCGGACGCCCCGGTGCCGGTCGAGCCCCCGGTGCCGCACGCGCAATTCGCCGCGGTGCCGCCGGCACCGCCGGACACGTCGATGGCCCCCGCGACGGTGACGTCGCCGGTGGCGCGCAGGTCGAGCACGCCGTTGCCGCTGACCGTCACGGTCACCCCCGACGGAATCGTGATCGTCGTGAAGTTGTGCACGCCGTTGCCGATGGTGGTGTTCGACGTCGGGGCGAACGCCCCCTCGGCCCCGGTGGACGGGAACCGCGTGCAGACCCCGGCCTGGCACGTCGCTCCGCCGACGCAGACGGTGCCGCAGCCGCCGCCGCAGCGCGTGCGCGTGTCGACCTCGCAGCCGTTCGACGTCATGCCGTCGCAGTCGGCGTAGTTCGTGAGGCACGCCACGAGCGCGCAGATGCCGCCGGAGCAAGCCCCGACGCCGTTGGCGAAGGTGCACGCGTGGCCGCAGGTGCCGCAGTTGTTGGTGTCCGTGGTCACGTCGCGGCACGTGCCGGAGCAGTTCGTGAGCGTCGAGCCGCACGACACGACGCACGCACCGCCGGAGCACACCTGACCCGCCGCGCATGCGTGGCCGCAGGTGCCGCAGTTGGCGTTGTCGGTGTTCACGTCGCGGCACGTTCCGCCGCAGTTGGTCTGCCCCGACGGGCACGACACGACGCACCCGCCGCCGGAGCACACCTGCCCGGCGCCGCAGGTGACCCCGCAGCCGCCGCAGTTGGTGCGGTCGCTCACGAGGTCACGGCAGACGCCGCTGCAGTTGCTGAGGCCCGATGCGCACGTCACGGCGCAGGACCCGGCGACGCAGGCCATGCCCGACGCGCAGCTCATGCCGCAGGCGCCGCAGTTGTTGTTGTCGGTGCCCAGCACGTTGACGCACACGCCGGAGCAGTTCGTCTGGCCCGCCGGGCATGAGATCACGCAGCGGCTCGCGGCGCAGGTCTGTCCCGACGGGCACGAGATGCCGCAGCTCCCGCAGTTCGTGGTGTCGGTGGTGAGGTCGCGGCACGACCCCGAGCACGCGGTCTGACCCGCCGGGCACGAGATCACGCAGCTGCCGCCGGTGCACGTCTGGCCCGCCGCGCAGACGTGGGCGCAGGCGCCGCAGTTGTTGGTGTCCGTCGCGAGGTCGCGGCACACGCCGCTGCACGCCGTCTGCCCGCCGACGCAGGTCACCGTGCACACGCCGAGGATGCACGCCGTGCCGGTGCCGCAGCGGTTGCCGCAGGCCCCGCAGTTGTTGTTGTCGGTGGTGAGGTCGCGGCAGACACCGGTGCAATTCGTGGTGCCCGCGCCGCAGGACACCGCGCAGCTGCCGGCCGCGCAGATCTGTCCGCCGGCGCACGCGTGGCCGCAGGTGCCGCAGTTGTTGGTGTCCGTCGCGAGGTCGCGGCAGACGCCGGCGCAGGCGCTCTGGCCCGCCACGCACGACAGCACGCAGGTGCCCGCCATGCACACCCGCCCAGCCCCGCAGACGGTGCCGCAGGCGCCGCAGTTGTTGTCGTCCGTCGCGAGGTCGCGGCACACGCTCGAGCAGTTCGTGAGGCCGGTGACGCACGACACGACGCACGCTCCGGCGGTGCAGACCTGCCCCGCGCCGCAGACGTTGCCGCACGCGCCGCAGTTGGCGTTGTCGGACGTCAGGTCGCGGCAGACGTTGGCGCAGTCCGTGAGGCCAGCGAGGCACGACACCACGCACGCTCCGGCGGCGCAGACCTGCCCCGCCGGGCACGTGGTTCCGCATGCGCCGCAGTTCGCGCGATCCGTGGCGAGGTCGCGGCACACGCCGGTGCAGTTCGTGAGCCCGGCACCGCACGACACCGTGCACGCTCCGCCGGAGCACACCTGGCCCGCGGCGCAGGGGTTGCCGCAGCCGCCGCAGTTCGACAGGTCCGTGGCGAGGTCGCGGCACACGCCGGAGCAGTTCGTGAGTCCGGCGCCGCAGGACACCGTGCACGCCCCGCGGGAGCACACGGTGCCGTCCGGGCAGACCGTCGCGCAGGTGCCGCAGTTGTTGTTGTCGGTCTGCAGGTCGCGGCACACGCCGGAGCAGTTCGTGGTGCCCGACACGCAGGACACCTGGCAGCGCCCCGAGGCGCACACCTGACCGGCGGCGCACGCGTTGCCGCAGCCGCCGCAGTTGTTGTTGTCGGTCTGCAGGTCGCGGCACGCGCCAGCGCAGTTCGTCGTGCCGGAGACGCAGGTGACGGCGCAGTCGCCCGCCGAGCACACGCGGCCCGCGGGGCACACGGCGCCGCACGCGCCGCAGTTGTTGAGGTCGGTGGTGAGGTCGCGGCAGGCGCCGGCGCAGTTCGTGGTGCCCGCGAGGCACGACACCGCGCACGCCCCGCCGGAGCACACCTGGCCCGACGGGCACGCCGCGCCGCACGCGCCGCAGTTGTAGGTGTCGGTGTCGAGGTCGCGGCACACGCCGGAGCAGTTCGTGGTGCCCGACGCGCAGGAGACGGTGCACATGCCCGCGGAGCACACCTGCCCGGCGCGGCAGCTCACGCCGCAGGCGCCGCAGTTGTTGTTGTCGGTGGTGAGGTCGCGGCACGTGCCGGTGCAGTTCGACAGGCCGGCGCTGCACGTGGTCGTGCAGGCTCCGCGCGAGCAGAGCTGGCCGCCGGGGCACGCGGTGCCGCAGGTTCCGCAGTTCGCGTTGTCGGTCTGCAGATCGCGGCACGCCCCGCTGCAGACGGACTCGCCGCCGCCGCAGGACACCTGGCACGCGCCGGCGACGCAGAGCTCGCCAGATGCGCAGGTGTGGCCGCACGCGCCGCAGCCGTCGCGGTCGCTCGTGAGGTCGCGGCACACGCCGGTGCAGTTCGTGAAGCCCGAGCCGCACATCGTCGCGCAGGCGCCGCGCACGCAGAACTGTCCGCGCGGGCAGGTGTTGTTGCAGCCGCCGCAGTTGTTGACGTCCGTCGCCGTGTCGACGCACATCTCGCCGCCGCCCGCGGGACCGGCGTCGGCGCCGGTGGGCGCGCACGCCTGCTGCACCTCGCCGCAGCGAAGGTGGCAGTGGCCGCTGGTGCACTGGTAGCCGTCGGAGCAGGTGTTCCCGCAGGCGCCGCAGTTCGCGCGGTCGCTGCCGAGGTCCGCGCAGTAGCGCCCGGCGCCGCCATCGCCCGCCGCACCGCCGCACTCCGTGGTGCCCGAGGAGCACTGGAACATGCACCGCCCGCCGGAGCACACCTGGTTCGCCCCGCACGCCTGGCCGCACGCGCCGCAGTTGTTGCCGTCGGTCTGCAACGACACGCAGCGCAGCGCGCCGGACCCGCCGCCGTCCATGGTCCCGCCGTCACCCGCGACGGAGGCGCAGAGCGTCTCCGTGGTCGTGCACCGCGGAACGCACGCGCCGTTCTGGCACGTGTTCGACGACCCGCAGGATCGCCCGCAGGCGCCGCAGTTCACGTCGTCGGAGCGCGGATCGACGCAGCGCCCGCCGCACGCGAGGAGCGGCGTGGGACAGCTCAACGTCGCGTCGGCGGGGCCGAGGTCGATGGTCGCGGAGGCGTCCATCGGGGTGTTCGCGCCGACGACGGAGTTGCCGTCGCAGCCGGCCGTAGCCACCCACGCGAACGCCGCGAGGGCCAGTGTCGCCAAACCGTTTCTCATGGTCGGTGTGTTCCTTTGATCTCCATGCTATCGCGGGGTTCGCTCTTCGCGGAGAGGCATTTTCGTGAAGCTGACGGGGCGAGGCGTCGCCGCGGTGCGTCCAACGCGGAGGGTCGTGACCGCCGCGCGCCGAGCGCCCCTTTCCCTTGACCCGCTGCCGCGCTCGGGTGCAGGCGTGGACGCAGCACGATGCGGAGCCCTCTCCCGGCCTTCCTCGCCGTCGCCACCGTCGCAGCGTGCAGCGCACCGTCAGCGCCGTCCGTCGACGCCGGGACCGACGCCGGCACGACCACCGTCGACGCTCTCGCGTCCGACGCGGCCTCCGGCGACACGGCGTCCGCCCTCGACGCGGGCACGCCGGCCGAGGCCGCCACCGACGTCCCCGCGGACGCGCCTTCGGACGCCCCGCGCGCCCCCGACGACGCCGTCGCCGACGCGTGGAACCTCCCCCCGGCGCGCGACGCGGCGCTCCGCATCGATCCTCCGTCGCGCGACGCCGGGGCGGCCTCGGACGCTGCGGTGTCCGCGCCCCTCGGTGGGTTCGGGCTCGTCGCGTGGTTCCCCCTCGACGGCGATTTTCACGACGCGGCGGGCGCGCATCCGCTGACCGCCGACGGTCCGCCGATGTTCACCGACGAGACCTGGACCCGCCCCGGTCGCGCCTACGGACCCACGGGCCGCAGCACGGCCAACGGCGCGAGCAGCGCCGATTTCAACGCGGTCGACGCCACCGCCGGCCTCACCCTCGAGGGCTGGGTCCGCGGCCGCGACAACGACGCTGGCGGCGTGCTCTTCGGCTGGGGGCAGTCCGCCGACGGTGCCCCCACGCTCGCGGTGATCGACAACTACGGCTTCGTCTCGGTGCGCATCGGCCGCGACTACCGCAACGTCTTCGTCGCCAACTTCGACCGCGTGGCCGGCGACGCGTGCTGGCACCACGTCGCGCTGGTGCTCCCGCCGGGCTTTCTCGGCGGGGCGCCGTTCGCGCTCTACGTCGACGGCGTACCCGCCACCCTCGGCACGCAGGACCGCGTGTCTCCGGGCGTCGCCATGGGCGTGCTCGCGGTGCGCAACACCGCGGCCAACGTCTTCGGTTCGCCCTTTCACGCGGGTGCCTTCGGGGGCGTGAACGGCGGTCAGCTCCAGGTCGACGAGGTGCGCGTGTGGGGCCGCGCGCTCACCGCCGCCGAGGTGCGCACCGTCTCCACGGCCGCTGGCGACGGCGCGCGCTGCCTCCCGCCGACGCCGCCGTCATGGTCGCCAGGACCGCTCTGCGTCCCGCAGCCCGCGACGGCGCGGGCGGAGCTCGGCCTCCGCGTGCTCACCGACGACACCGTGGCCGTGGTCACCGACGCGAACCCGTGGATGACGCAGCAGCTCCACGCCGACTGCGGGCGCTTTCTCGACGCCCTCGACGCCCAGGGCGGGTCGGTGCTCGATTGGGAGGTCGCGCGGTATTACGACGAGGCGGCGCTCACGACGCAGGCGCGGGTGCGTCCGGCGCTGCAGCGCGCGCTGGGTGCGCCGGGATGGTTCGATGTCCGAACCATCGCCGGATCGGTGCCGTCGACGGTGCTCGGGACGTGGCCCCAGTCCATGCGCGAGTGGGTGCTGCCGACGTCGGTGCCGACGCGCCGCCCGGTGCGCACCACCGCCGCCGAGGTCGCGCAGTTCAGCTTCGTCCACCTCTCGGAGCCGCTGCGCGCGGGCCGCGACTACGCCCTCGACGACGGCGCCGGCGACCGCCTCGCGTTTCGCTTCGACCCGGCGCAGACGGTGTCGTGGGCGCTGCAGGTCGACCAGCTCGGCTACGCCCTCGACGCCCCGAAATTCGGCTACCTCGGCGCGTGGCTCGGCCCTGCCGGAGCCCTGGATCTTCACCGCTTCGACGGCGCGACCTTCACCGTGCGCAACGAGTCCGACGGGAGCGCGGCGTTCACCGGCGCGATCCACCACCGCGCGTCGCCGGACACCTACGGCGCGGACCACCAGCCGCTCACCGGCGCCGACGTCTACGAGCTCGATTTCTCGGCGCTGCGAACGGCCGGTCGCTACCACCTCGAGGTGCCCGGCGCGGGTCGCTCGTGGAGCTTCACCCTCGGCGACGACGCCCTCGGCGAGGCGTTCTACACGCACGCGAGGGCGCTCTACCACGCGCGCTGCGGCACCGACATCGCGGCGTCGGTGACCCCTTGGCACCGCGGCGACGGCCACGGCACGACGCGCCGCTCCACGGCCCCGACGGAGCCCGACGACTACACCGACCACGCCGCCGCGGGCTGGGGCTTCCGCGACGCGGCGGGCGCGTACGTGTCGCACGCCGAGTTCGACATGGTGCAGCGCACGGCGACGACGACGGTGCTCCCGGGCGTGCGCGGCGGCTGGCACGACGCCGGCGACTTCGACCGCGCGAGCTGGCACCTCACCGCCGAGGACGACCTCGCGCACGCCTACCTCTACGCGCCGGATCGCTTCACCGACGGTCAGCTCGCGATCCCCGAGAGCGGCAACGGCGCGCCGGACCTGCTCGACGAGGCGGTTTGGGGCATCGACGTGTTCCGCCTCGGGCAGGAGTCCGACGGCCGCGTCGCCATGCACGTCGAGACCACGAGCCACCCGCGCGTCGAGGACCCCGGCGTTGATACGCAGCCGTACTACCTCGGCCTCGCGACGCGAAAGTCGAGCCTCGCGTACGCAGCGCGCGCGGCGCTGCTGGGACGTGCGCTCACTCGGGCCGGCGACACGGCGCGCGCGACGGTGTGGATCGACAGCGCCCGGCGGGCCTTCGCCTTCGGCACGGGCTCGGTGCGCGTCGGGTTTACCGTACCTGGTACGACGGAGACCTGGATCGAACCCGCGACGCCCCCAGTGGACCGCCGCCTCGAGGCCGCGGTGCAGCTCTGGCTGGCCACCGGCGACACCGCGTACCGCGCGCTGCTCGACGCGCCGGAGCTCGACGCGGCGTTTCGTGCGCTGGCGAACGATCCGGCGTTCATGCCGTACACCCTCGTCGACGTGGCCCTCGCGGCGGCCCGTTTTCCCGCGGAGTGGGCCCCGCTCGCGCAGTCCCGCGTGCTCACGCTCGCCGACGCGTTCGTGACCCCGCAGGCGTCGGACCCCTATCGCAAGCTCTGGTGGTCGCCGACGTACGGGTATTTCTGGGCGTTGGGCTGGGGGCAGGGCGGGTTCCAGCCGATGCGCTTCGCCGTCGCGGCGTACCTGCTCACGGGCCAGCAGCGCTACCGCGACGCGGCGCTGCTCGGCGTGAACTGGATGCAGGGCACGAACCCGCAAGGGCGCGTGCAGACCACGGGGCTCGGCAGCGTGTCGCAGCTGGCCGTGCTGCACCTCCCGTCCTTCGCCGACGACATCGCCGAGCCGGTGCCGGGGCTCACGCCGTTCGGCTACGGCGCCGGGATCCCGTACGACGCGCGAACGCGGGTCTGGGGCATCTACGCCGACGCGCTCCCGGCCACGGGCTTCGCACCGATCGCGGTGTCGCTGATGCCCGCGCCGTGGAGCGACCCGGCGCTGCCCCTGGCGGACCTCGGCAACGTGCTCTACGCGCAGTGGCCGGTGTGGCGCCGCTACGTCGCCCTCGAGGCGCAGAACCCCGCGACCACGGAGATGGACGTGCGCGGCATGGCGTGCGCTGCGTCCATCACGGGCATGCTGTTGGGACCGGGTTGGACGCCCTCGGCGGCGCTGCGCGCGCGGCGTCCGCGCACCGACGACGAGCTTCGGCAGTCGTGGTGGGCGCTGCCCTGAGCGGACCGCACCGCGGTCGCACACCCTCGACGATCTCCGGCGAAGCCCGTAGATTCCCGCACCTTCCATGAGCGACGACGCCACTGATCGCAGCAATTCGGGCCCCGGGAACTTCGTCGACGACCTCGTGCGCGACGACCTCGCGCGGGGTCTCGGCCGCACGTTGATGACCCGGTTCCCGCCAGAGCCCAACGGGTACCTGCACCTGGGCCACGCGAAGTCCATCTGCCTGAATTTCGGCCTCGCGCAGCGCCACGGCGGCGTGTGCAACCTGCGCTTCGACGACACGAACCCCACCACCGAGGAGGTCGAATTCGTCGAGTCCATCCAGGCCGACGTGCGCTGGCTCGGCTTCGGCTGGTTCAAGGGTCCGTACTACGCGTCGGACTACTTCGAGCAGCTCTACGCCTGGGCCGAGCAGCTCGTCGTCGAGGGCCGCGCCTACGTCGACAGCCAGGACCTCGAGGCCATTCGCGCGGGCCGCGGCGACTTTCACCGCCCCGGCGTCGAGAGCCCGTTCCGCGACCGCACCGTCGAAGAGAACCTCGACCTCTTCCGCCGCATGCGCGCCGGCGAGTTCGCCGACGGCGCGCACGTGCTCCGCGCGAAGATCGACATGCAGTCGCGGGACCTGAACCTCCGCGATCCGCTGCTGTACCGCATCCGCCACGCGGCCCATCACCGCACGGGCACGAAGTGGTGCATCTACCCGATGTACGACTGGGCGCACGGCCAGAGCGACGCCATCGAGGGGATCACGCACTCGATCTGCACCCTCGAGTTCCAGAACCACCGCGGGCTCTACGAGTGGTGCTTCGACGCCCTGCACTTCGACCCGCGCCCGAAGCAGATCGAGTTCGGGCGGCTGAACCTCTCGTACACGGTGCTCTCGAAGCGCCGCCTGCAGGAGCTCGTCGCCGGCGGCCACGTCGCGGGCTGGGACGATCCGCGCATGCCGACCCTCGCGGGGGTGCGCCGCCGCGGCTTCACGCCCGAGGCGCTGCGCGCGTTCTGCGACCGCATCGGCGTGTCGAAGCGCGACGGTGTGGCCGACGTCTCGCTGCTCGAGCACGCCGTGCGCGAGGACCTCAACGCCCGCTGTCCGCGGGTGATGACGGTGCTTCGCCCGCTG
Organism: uncultured delta proteobacterium; assembly: GCA_903845045.1. Lineage (GTDB taxonomy): Bacteria > Myxococcota_A > Polyangia > Polyangiales > SCUS01. Next base: position 8,729 of record CAIMWA010000147.1, read on the forward strand.
AAGGTCATCGTCGAGAACCTGCCCGAGGGCGAGACGGTGCACTTCGACGCGCCGCTGCACCCGGAGCACCCGGCGATGGGCACGCGCACGCTCTCGTTCTCCCGCGAGCTCTTCATCGAGCAGGACGACTTCATGGAGGACCCTCCGAAGAAGTTCTTCCGGCTCGCTCCGGGCCGCGAGGTTCGTCTGCGCTACGCATGCCTGCTCACCTGCGTGGGCGTCGACAAGGACCCCTCCACCGGCGAGATCACGGCGCTGCGCTGTACCTGGGACCCGCAGTCCAAGGGCGGCGACGCGCCGGACGGGCGCAAGGTGAAGAGCACGTTGCACTGGGTGAGCGCGGCGCACGCCGTCGACGTCGAGGCACGGCTCTACGACCGGCTCTTCAAGGTCGAGAACCCCATGGACGTGCCCGAGGGCGGGAGCTGGAAGGACCACCTCAACCCGTCGTCGCTCACGGTGCTCCGCGCCAAGGCCGAGGCCCACGTGGCGACGGCGGGCGAGGGCGCGCGGTTCCAGTTCGAGCGCCTCGGCTACTTCGCCGTGGACCCCGACTCCAAGCCCGGCGCGCTGGTGTTCAACCGCACCATCGGCCTCTCCGACGCCTGGGCCAAGATCGTCGCCGCCGGCAAGGCCGGCTGAGCGCGCGCTCCGCCTTCTTCACGCCGTCGCTTCTGGCGCCATAAGCTGGGGACGCGGGCGGATCCGGCCTTCGTCGCCGGGGTCTTTGGCGGCGGCCGCGAGCCCCCACCCCCGTCCCCGCCCCCACCCGTGGGGGCAGGGCGGCCGGAAGACGATTCACGATCCACCATGGCACCCCGCCGCCGTGCCCGTGTCGCGCCGGACCGTCGGCGACGCGAGACCACCCACGACGCTCCCACCGCGTGAACGCTCGCTCCGTGCTCCCTGCCCCCACTCGTGGGGGCGGGGCCGGGGGTGGGGGCCCGCCGTGACCCCGCACCCTGCGTAGAGCCCCGTCCGCCCGCGTGACGGTTCGGCCTCCAAACCATTTCGAGACGCCCGATCGCCGCGCACTCCGCGCACAAGGGTGCCCTGATGGTTCGGAGGCCGAACCATCGCGAGGGTCACTCGCGGAAGATGAGCCGGCCGAAGCGCGACGACTTGTGGAAGTTGCCCTGGCGCAGCGTGGGCGACCACGCGAGGGCGTCGGCCTGGCCGTCACGGAAGGTGTAGAGGTTCACCCGCCACGCCTCGCCGGGGTGCGGCGGCAGCGCCGTGCGCGACGGCGCGAGGGACTCCCAGGGGATGCGCATCTCGACGACGTAGCCCGTGGGCGTGCGCGAGGTGCCGGCCACCAGCGCGGGCTCCCAGTCCTCGTGGCCGAAGTGCATCACGCCGTCGGGGCCGCGGGCGACCGGGGCGTTGTAGTCATCGAAGTGGGTGGTCCATCGGGCGCCGGCGACGGAGACCTGCACCTCGAAGTAGTCGCGGTTGTCGCCGGGATCGCCGGGCTGGAGCATCACCTCGACGCCCGACGACGCCTCCCACACGTGCGCGTCGCGCAGCGTGGCCGGTGCGGGGCTCACGGCCTCGCGGTCGTTCACCTCGAAGCCGACGAGGAGCCCCTCGAGGCTCCACGCCACGCGGGCGTCGCCGTTCACCCTGGAGCCGGGTTCGAAGCGTCCCGTCGCCGGGTTCACGAAGCCCCCGATGTGCGCCGCGCGGGACCACAGCGCCTCGTCGAGGTGCCCGTCGAGGTGCAGCTCGCCGCGCACGTGCGGCACGAGCAGCTCGGGGATGGCGCCGTCGCTGCGGTCGGCATTCCGGCGCGGCGGACAACCCAGGGTGGTCGCCGCCAACGCCAGCGCGAGGACGAGCTCCGCGCGCACGCTCAGGGGTCCGTTCCGCCGGTGGTCGCCGGCGCCGGGAGCAGCACCTCGTGGCCCGTCGCCGCAGCCACGACGGCGTTCGCCGACAGGATCATCGGCAGCGTGCGGTTGCCGAGCCAGAGCTGCACCTGGTCGTCGAAGTGCGCCGACGTGTTGAGCCCCGACTGCCCGCCGGGGATCACGTTGCGCGCCTCGACGGCGTCCGGCGCGCCGTGGTGCAGCGAGACCACCATGCGATAGTTCGGTCCCGAACCAAAGGTGAAATTCCGGCCGTCGAGGCCCGAGTTCGCGGCGTCGATGGCCCACTGGTCGCCCGGCCGCGGAAAGCCCGGGAGGTTCGCGCGCGGGTCCGTCGCCGGGAGCATCGGCTCCAGCGGCAGCCGCGCCGGCGTGATGGAGAAGCCCGACACGAGCGCCCCGAGGGAGCCCGACCCGTCGAGGAACTGCGACAGGATCGACTGGAACCGCAGGTGGTGGCGGTAGCCCCAGATCCACTGGTCCATGTCGGAGGTGCCGTAGCCGCCGGCGCCCGGCGCCGTCGGGGCGCTGCGAAGGTACGTCAGCGAATCAACGAGCGCGGAGAGCATCACCTCGCGGCTCGTCTCGACGGTGGGCGTGCCGAGCACGTCGAAGTACGCGCTCTCCTGCGTCGCCGGGTTGTACGACGCCATGTGCCCGGGGTTCCCCGCGCCGCGCCCGCGCAGCATCATGAGGAGCGTGCGCACGCGGCCGGTGTTCGAGCCGTCGCCGTTGTTCCAGACGCCGGCGGGGAGGTGCTCGTCGGCCCAGACGCCGTCGATGAAGCGGCCGATGTAGGCGTTCCAGATGGCCGTGGCGACGGAGAGGGCGCGCTCGTTGGTGTCGAGCGCGTGGTAGAAGGTCTCGACGCCGGAGCGCGCGTGGAGCCCCGCCGTCTGCCACGCCTGCAGCCGCGTGACCACCGCCGTGAAGTCGTCGTGGTTGGCGGTGTAAAGGGCCGCGAGGCGGGCCTCGGCGCTACCCGCGGCGGGGGTCCCCGCGGCCTGCGTCTGCGCGTACTGCACGGCATCGAGCAGCGACGGCAGGAACACGTTTGCGAGGTTCGACCGCACGTCGGCCTGCAGCGCCGCCATGGCGTCGGAGTCGAGGTTGTGCGCCGCCACGCCGGCGGTGAGCACCTCTTCGATGCGCGCGGCGCGGAACCCGTCGTTCCACGGACCGCCGATGTACACGGGATCGTTCGTCAACGAATCATCGCCGGTGATGGCGCCGGGCTCGTTGTTGGCGGTCATCACGTAGCCGCGCGTCGGGTTCAGCGCGGCGGGCGTGCGGTCGAGCGGAACCACACACGCCGACGGGTCGGCCGCGCCGACGGTCTCGTCGATGTTCCCGTTGTTGAACGGGATGCGGAAGCCGCCGAAGCGCGTGCCGTCGAGGAGGTGCCGCGGGTCGGCGCCGGTGGCCCACGTGCCGTCGGCGTTGCGCGGGAGGTTGCTGCGGCACGGAACGGCCTGCCAGCCGGCGTAGTAGATGCTGCCGTTGGCGTCGGCGGCGACCTGGTTCAGCGACGTCGCCACCATGGCGCGGCTCGCCTCGCGGAACTCCTGCACCGTGTGCGCCTTGCCGAAGCCGTCGTAGGCGCGGAACGCGTTGCCCGCGTCGAGGCCCACGTAGTCGAAGCTCACCGCGGTGATCTTGCCGTCGCCGTCGGTGTCGCCGGGCACCACGAGGTCGCCGAGGAGCTGCACGCGCACCTCGCCGGGCGCCATGGGGTCCGTGGGCAGCACGTGGCGGCCCTCGATCTGCGTGATCCAGCGGCCGTCGAAGGTGACGTAGCGGTTGAAGCGCTCGGTGCGCCCGACGCTCATGAGCGCCGGGATGTTCGCGACGGGGATGGTCTCCTCGGTGATCGTGAGGGGCCGCGTGCCGCCCTGCCACCGCGTCGCCGACGGCGCGCCGCTGGCGTCGAGCACGAGCTCCTCGCGGTACCAGTCGGTGATGTCGCCGCCGAGCTGCGTGAAGCCCCACGCGACGTAGCCGTTGGTGCCCATGGCCGTGGCCGGAAGGAACGTCAGCGCCACGCCGACCTGGTGGATGTCGCCGCCGCCGAGCGTCTGCGTGTCGAGGCCGATCTGGTAGAAGAGCGCGGGAATGGTCAGCGGGAGATGACCATCGGCGGCGAGGAGCGCGTTGCCGTCGCGGGTGTGCGATCCCATGACGGCCCAGGAGTTCGAGCCGAAGCCCTCGCCGCGGTCGCGCATGAGCCGGTGCTGGATCTCGTGGAGGTTCGTCGCGAGCGACGCGAGCATGTCGCGCGGCACGCCGAGGTTCGTCGGGCCCGGCAGCGTCGGGCGATCGCGGGGCACCGACGGCACCGCCGGGGGCGCGTTGGCCGTGGTCGTGGACCCGTCGGTTTCGAGGCCGAAGCCCGCCGCCGAGTGCGCCGCCGCAGGCTGGTGGATGGCGTTCCAGATCTCCGGGAGCACGCCGGCGGCGCGCAGGTCGGCGAGGGCCTGGCCGGTGAAATCGCCGGGGAGGTTCGCGAAGGCCGTGGCCACGTCGATGTCGCCGGTCTCGTAGCCGGACTGGTACAGGAACGTCGCGTTCATCGCGGCGATGTCGCGCAGCGTGACGGGCTGCATCATCTCCGCGGCGCTGCGATACCCGAGGAGCGGCGCGGCGAGGCGGTACTCGCTCGGCGGAGGCAGGGCGTTGTCGCGCACCTGCGCGATGTACGCGTTGATGCCGTCGGCGAAGCCCTGGAAGATCGCGCGCTGCTCGTCGTTGAGGAGCCGCAGGATGCCGTCGGTGACGAAGCCCATGCCCGCGCCGAGGTTCTGCTGGTCCGAGCGGAGCGCCGCGGTGCCGAGGAGCGCGGCGAGGCGTCCGGTGCCGTAGCGGCGCGCGAGGTCGAGGAAGAAGAAGCGGTCCCGCGCGACGACGAAGCCGTTGGCGCGGGAGAGGTCGATGCGGTTGCGCGCGTAGATGTGCGGCACGTCGTCGGCGGTGCGGAGGATGTGCACGTCGCCCTGGAGTCCCGGGATGTTCCAGGTCTCGGTGACGGGCACCGTCGGGAACGCGCTCGGCGTGGCGGCGTCGGGCACCGCGTCGACGGCGGGGGCGCCGAGGTCCGACGCGGTGGCGTCCGCGGGGCGGTCGACGGTGGCGTCCTGCGCGGCCGGCGGCGAGCTGTCGGAGCACGCGAGGACCAGGGCAGGACAGGCGAGGAGGAGCCAGCGGAGCGCACGCATGGCGCGCATAGAACAGGACCGCGCTGCCCGCGGCAAGCGTCCATGCGGCGGCGCGCAGGCCGCAGCGTCGACGGAGGACTCAGCGTCAATTTCGCTCGAGCATCTTCGTCGCCGCGGGCTGAAGCCCTTCCACTTCTACACATCGCGAGACCGCGACCACAGCTTCAGTTCTGCATATTGTTCAGCCATTTTGACCCGCC
>CAIMWA010000148.1 GCA_903845045.1 uncultured delta proteobacterium
CCGACGGTGTCGATGAAGACACGCAGCGGCGCCCGCGGCGCATGCCGGTAGACCCCGCGCCAGAACGCCGCTTCGCCCGACGTCTGCGCGAGGTCCCGGGCCCACGCGGCGTCGCGCCGCGCATGGGGCAACGCCTCGAGCCACGCGACCAGCGTGCCGTCGCGAAGACGCTCCAGCGCCTCGGCGCGCGCCTCGGGACGACGGAGCACCTCGCGCGCGAACGCAGGCGCGTCGGCCACCGGTGCCGCAGCCAGCCGCAGCGCGTCGCCGAGGGCCCACGACAGCCGCGCCTCGGCGTGCGCTGTGCCCCTTCCCACGGCCTCGCACGCCGCCGCGACGGCCCCGTGTCCGCTCCGCCGGAACCACGCCGCGAGGGGCATCGCATGGGCGCGCACCCGCGTCGCGTCGACGCGTCCCGCGCGGAGGTGCGCACGCAGAAGCTCCGGCGACGTGACTAGCAGCCCCTCGACGCGCACGCCTTCGCGACCCAGCGACCACGCCAGCGACCACGCCGCGACGACGCCGTCGTCGGTGGCGCCGGCGCGCGCCACGGCCTCGCATTTCCGCGCGGTCTCGACGAGCTCGGCGGGCCCGCGGTTGGCCTCGATCCACCGCGACACGGCCCCGTCGCGGAGGGCGACGACGGCCTGCGCGATGCCGTCGATGATCGCCGTCGCGGCGTCGTCGAGGGTGCGCGGCGCGCCGGGAAGAGCGGCGCACGGCGTCCACCCTCGGTCGTCTCGGGCGTGTACGCGCACGCCGAGGGCCTCGCAGAGCGCCGCCCACTCCGTCGCATCGACGCCCCGCGCCGACGCCTCTTCGGCCACGCGCGCGGCGTCCACCGGGTACAGCGCGCGCTCGCTGCCGGCGCTGCGCACGATGGAATCCTCGACGGCGCGAAGGTGGTGGGCGCGCAGCTCGTCGCGCGCGGCCGTCGCGAGGTCGCCGCGGGCACGGAGGGTGTCGAGTCGGCGAGCCAGCGCCGCCGACGCCACCTCGGCGCGGGCGCGCCACTCGGCCCCGCGGCGCGTCACCTGGTTCAGCGCGCGATGCACGAACGCGAGGCGTGCCTGCAGCCGCGCGGCGTCGGGAGGGTCGCGGAGCAGCGCCGGCTCCGACGGAAAGAGCGCGTCGAGCAGCGGGCGGTGGTCCTCGCCGAGCGCCGCGACGGTGCGCACGTCGTCGTCGGACACCACGCGCGACGCAGCGCCGTTGGGACCGACGCTCCCGTCGGCGACCTCGAGAAACGCCTCGCCGTCGTCCGTCGCGATCGCCCCGGGCGGCGGCGCCGGCGGCGCATCGCCGTCGTCGAGCTCGAGGAACGCCTCGTCGGGACCGGTCGAGGGGGTGCGCACCGGGGGGAATGCCTTCGCGCGCCGATGATGCCCTACAGTGCGCGCACCGTGGCGCTCTACGGCATCGACCTCGGGACCACCTTCGCGTCCGTCGCCGTCGCGGACCGCGGCGTCGCACGCATGGTCCCCCTCGAAGACCGCGGCGTGACGCTCGCGACGGCGGTGCTCCTCGATGGCACGGTGCCGGGTTCCCCTTCGGCGACGGTGGGGCGCCGCGCCGTGGCGCAGTGGCGCGAGCGGTGCGGTTCCGGTGGCGGCGCGCCCGCGGGCCTCGCGTTGGTGCGCGGCAGCAAGAGCCACCTCGGGGTGGAACACGCCGTCGCCGGCGGTCCACCGTGGCCCCTGGACGGCATCGAGCTTCGGGCGACGGACCTCGGCGCCCTCGTGCTGCGATCGCTGCGGGCGTGGATCGACCGCACGCCGGGGCTGCCACCGCTCGACGGCGTCGTGGTGACGCACCCGCAGCGCCTGCGGAACCGCGAGCGCCGCGCCGTGGCCCAGTCCGTCGCGCTGGCCGACCTCCGCTGCGCCGCGCTGCTCCCCGAGCCCGACGCCGCCGCGTGGGCGTACGGCATGGGGCCGCGCTTCGCGGGGCGCAGCGCTCGCTTCATGGTCTTCGACTTCGGCGGCGGCACCCTCGACGTGACGATCCTTCGGCGCACCGGCGGGGCGCAGCCGTCGCTCGAGGCGATGGCCTCGTACGGCGCGCAGCTCGGCGGCCTCGGCGTCGACGAGCGCGTGCGCGAGCACCTCGTGGACCGCTACCGCAGCGCGGCGGGCGTCTCCGGCGTCACCCTCGCGGACCTCGACGAGGCGTCCCGCGAAGGGCTGCTCGCGGCCGCCGAGGGCATCAAGATCCAGCTGAACCGCCACGCGTCGGACGACGCCAACCCCGCGGTCCGCGTCGCGTCGCGCACCGTCGCGCTGCGCACCGTGACCGGCGACGGGTTGCCCTCGGCCGCGCTGCGCGTCTCCCTCGGCGAGTTCGCCCGCTGGACCGACGACGTCACCGCGCGCGCGGCGTCGTGCGCCGACGAGGCGCTGCACCGTGCGGGCCTCCGCTGGGGCGACCTCGATGAGGTGCTGCTCGTGGGCGGATCGAGCTGGCTGCACCCCGTGCAGGTGCGCCTCCGCGAGGCGTGCGGCGCCGTTCCCGTGCGCCTCTTCGACGACGACGCCGACCCGCTGAACCCCGCGTGCGCCGTGGCCGCGGGCGCCGCGCTCTACGCCGAGCACCTCGCCCGCGATGCCTCCGTCACCAGCTACCAGGGCGTGATCCCCGACGCCCTCGGCGTGCGCGCGCGGGAGCCCGATCCCGACCGCCCCGGGGCGCGCCGCGACACCCTCGCCGTGCTCGTTCCGCCTCTCACGCGCGTTCCCTTCGAGGGCCGGCGGACGTTCCGCAAGCGCGGCGGCGCCACGACGCTGCCCATCGAGGTGCTCGAGGGATCCTCGCTCGCCGACGCGACGCCCCTCGGGCGCTTCGACATCACGCTCGACGAGGGCCTCGCCGACGGCGCCCCCGTCGAGGTCGTGCTCCGCATCGCTCGCGACGGGATCTTCTCGCTGGCCCTTCACGACCCCGCGACGCAGCGCACGCGCACCGTCTCGCTGCGCGACGCGCGGGGGCTCTACGCCGACGACGAGCTCGAGGCGCGGCGCACCTGGCTCTGCGCGCTGCGGCTCGACCCCGGCGGCTGACGTTCAGCGATCGTCGGCCTCGATGGCCGTCGCCAGCGCGCGCCCGCCGAGCAGCGTGAGCGACGCGAGGGCGAGGCCGCTCGACGCCTCGGCGAGGCCGCCGCCGGGCTCGAGGCCCGAGCCGAGCGCCCACGCGGCCTGTGCGACGGTGAGCCACACGGCGATCCATCGCGCGCGAAACACCAGGGCCAGCACGGCGAGCAGCAGCGACGGCACCGTCGCGATGGCCCACGGGCCGCGCACGCCGCCGGGGAGCAGCAGCGCGCCGAAGGTCGCCGCCATGCCGAGGACGAGGAGCGGCCGGCGGGCGCGCGCCGAGCCGAGCCTCAGCCATGCTCCAGCCGGGAGCAGCAGCAGCGCGGCCGCGAGCGCGACGCCGACGTTTCCAGCGAGCGTCGGCACCTCGCGGGTCTCGCGGAGCAGCGCGGGGATCGCGACGGCGCACAGCACGCGGGCCCGCGTCGCCAGCCCGCGGTATCGCGCGAGCATCGCGAAGGCCGCCACCGCCGCGGCGCCGCGCACCGCCGTCGCCGCCATCGCCCCATGCACCGCGACCACCGCGGCGAGGCTCAGCACCGCGGCGGAGATGCACCACCACGCCGCCGTCGTGATCGACATCGGCCGAAGCTTCGGCGGTGCACGCAGGGGCAGGTACGTCGCCTGCGAGGGACGCATGTCGTCTGCGACGGGCGTGGCGACGGGCGTCGCGACGGGCGCGGACGAAGGCGCGTCGACGACCGCGGCGGGCGCCGGCACGACGTCGGGGTTGGTTGCCCGGAGCAGCGGGAAGGCCTCTTCACCCGCGGCCGCGGCGGTGCGCTCGGGATCGGGACGCGCCGATGCGAAGGCGGCCTTGGGACGCGCCACCGGGCTCGTGGAGAGCGGTGCGATCGGCGATGCCGCGGCGTCGTCGGCGGGCTGCATCGCAGGCTCGCTGCGCGGGCGGCCGGAGGGGGGCGTCGACGCCGGGGGCGCCTCGGGACCCCACGACAACGGATCGTCGCCCACGCCCTCGGCCTCCACCGACGGCGGACGGTCCGTGGGGGCCGCGGCCGGCGGAGGCACGAGCGAGATGCGCTCCCCGGGCGGCTCGGACACGCGTGCGCCGCGCGCGTCGGGCAGGTCCCAGCGGTCGTCGGCGACGGGCGCGACGACGGGCTCCGGGGTCCGCACCGGAACCGTGAGCGTGGGAGCGCGCATCGGGCTGCCGGCGACGAAGAAACCCGAACGAAACTTGCGGTGACGCGGCGCCTCCACGGCCCCGCAGTGCGGACAGGCCGCGGCCCCGGCGTGCTCGGGCACGGGCTTCTGACACTGCGGGCACGTGGCGGGGGCGTTCACTCGGTCCTCGTCGTCGCGTCGCGCGAACGCGGGGAGAGTAGCAGAGAGCGCTCGTCCCTCGGAGCCTCGCCTTCGCGGTCAGCCGGCCTTGCGTGCATCGCCCGTCGCCCGCGGCGCCCGCCCGCGGGGAGGACGCGCCCCGGGCCCCGGAACGACTACCCCGCGCACCCGCTCCGACGCGACGGACGACGGCGCCGGCAGCGGAGCGTACGGAGGCAGCGACGCCTCGCCCGCGATCTGCGCGAGCTTGCCCAGGAGGTCGGGCACCGCCGTCACACGTCGCGCGGGCTGCGCAGACACCGCGGCGTGCAGCGCCCCCGCCAAGGCCGTGCCGAGGTCCGCGGCGGCGAAGTCGTCGGCGGCGCTGCGCGACGGATCGCCCGCGAGCATCTCCGACGCCAGGGCTCCTAGCGAGAAGAGGTCGGCCCCGGCGTTGTTGCGCTTACCCGCGCGCACCTCCGGGGCGATGTACGGCCACACGCCCGCCGCGCGCTCGAGCTGCGCCATCCACGTGCGCGACGGGAGCAGCGTGGCGACGCCGGGGTCGAGGAGCACCACGGCGTCGGCGGTCACCGCGACGTTCTCGGGGTACAGCGCCCCGTGCGTCGTCGCCGCGTGGAGCGCGCGCAAGGCCTCGTGGGCGCCGCGCAGCACGCCCAGCACCTGGTCCCGCGCGAGGCGCCGGCCGGCCGCGCGATAGGCCGCGGTGAGCGTACGCAGCGACGCCCCGAAGACCCACGGCGAAACCACCAGCACGCGCTCGTGCTCGAGCACCACCGCCAACGGCATCGCCGCGCCGCGCACCGACTTCTGCGTCAGCGCCGCGGCCTGCTCGACGAAGGTTCCCCGCTCGCGCTCGCTCGGCAGCAGCGCCGCGTGCAGCACCTTCACCGCCACGGCGCGCCCGTCGCGCGTTCGCGCGCGATACGTCGTCCCCATGGGACCCGACCCGCAGGCCTCGACGATGCGGTACGCCCCGGCCACGACGTCGCCCGACGCCCAGGGCGCCGCGGGGCGCGCGAGGATCTCCACCGCGTGCGGGTCGCGCCGGGCCTGCGGAGCGCCGCAACGCCCGCAGCGTCGCATCGCCGGCGTGACCGCAGCCTGGCACTGCCCGCATCGCATGACCGTGTGCGCGGACGCTACCACGCCCGGCACCGCCCCGGGGCCCGCTTGACGCCGCGGCTGCGGACCTGCGACCACCACGGGCCGTGATGCGCTCCTCCGTTCGCCGTTGCCTTCTCCCGCTGCTCGTCGCGCTCGCGGCGCCCTCGCTCGCGCAGGCCCAGGCCCACGCCGCCGACGCCGCGCTGCCTCCGGCCGAGGTGGCTCGTCGCGCGCAGGCCGTGGCCCACGTCGGCGCCACGGTGATCACCGTCGGCGAGTTCGAGGACATGCTCAACGAGGCGCCGCAGCCCGTGCGCCAGACCTACCTCGCGCCGGAGCGCCGCCGCGACTACCTCGAGCACCTCGTTACGACGTACCTCCTCGCCGACGAGGCGCGGCGCCAGGGCCTCGAGCGCAGCCCCGAGGTGAGTGCGTCGGTGCGGCGCATCCTGTCGCAGCGCCTCGAGCAACGCGCCGTCATCGAGGCCGTCACCCTCGACTCGGTGCCCGACGCCGACGTCGCGGCCTACTATCAGGCGCACCTCGCGGACTTCCAGCAGCCCGAGTACCGCCGCGCGACGGTGATCATCACCCGCGACCGCGAGACGGCGCAGCGCGTGATCGCCGACGCCCGCGCGGCCCGCGGTGACCTGCGGCGCGTGCGCGAGCTCGTGCGGCTCCACTCCGTCGACGAGCCCACGAAGCAGCACGAGGGCGACGCGTTCTACTTCCAGCGCACCGGCGCTCCCACCGCCGACGCGCAGCCCGTGGACCCGGCTCTCGCCGCGGCGGTCTTCGGCCTCGCCCGGGAGATGGACGTCACGCCGCAGCCCGTGGCCCTCGCCGACCACCGCTTCGGCGTCGGCGTCCTCACCGGGGTGCGACCGTCCCTCGACCGCGGTCCGCGGGACCCCGGCGTCATCGCGACCATTCGCGGGTACCTCGTGCGCGACCGCCGCGCGCAGCGCTCGCACGAGATGCTCGAGGGCGCCCGCACGCGGCTCAACCCCGAGGTGCACGAGGACCGCCTCGACCTCATCCACCTCCCGCCGGTGGACCTGGGCAACCTCCCGCCGGTGGACCCTGCGCACGCGCCGAACGCGCCGCACCCGCCGCACTGACATGCCAGCGCTCGAGGCCACGCGGCTGCGCAAGACCTACGGCGGCCGCGTCGTGCTCGACGACGTCGCGCTGCGCCTCGCCCCGGGTCGCGTGCATGCCCTCGTCGGCGAGAACGGCGCCGGCAAGAGCACCCTCATCGCCTGCCTCAGCGGTCTCACGGCGCCCGACGCCGGCGAGGTGCGCGTGGGCTCGGCGAGGCTTCCTCCCGGCGACGTAGGGGCGGCCCTCGCGGCGGGCATCGGCGTGGTGCACCAGCACTTCCTCCTAGCCGACGCGCTCACGGCGGCGGAGAACGTCGTGCTCGGCGCCGAACCCCGGCGCGGACCGGGCGGACTGCTCCTCGACCGCGCCGCCGCGTCGAAGCGCGTGCGTGACCTCGCCGCGGCCCGCGGCATGCCCCTCGATCCCGACGCCCTCGCGCGAGACCTCGGCGTCGGCGAGCGGCAGCGCGTGGAGATACTGAAGGCCCTGCACCGCGGCGCGACGACGATGCTCCTCGACGAGCCCACGGCGGTGCTGTCGCCGGGCGAGATCGGCGGTCTCCTCGACGCCATTCGTGCGCTGGCGGCGAACGGCGCGGCGGTGCTGCTCGTGAGCCACAAGCTCGACGAGGTCTTCGCCGTGGCCGACGACATCACGGTGCTGCGCCACGGCCGCGTGACGCTCTCCGTCGAGCGCTCGGCGACCACGCGCGACGCCGTGGCCCGCGCGGCCGTGGGCGATGCGGCGCTGGCCGTGGAGACCGCTCCCAGCGCCGTGCCCGAGGGTGCGCCGGTGCTCGCCCTCGACGGCGTGCGCGGGGCCGGCGCGGGACCGTTCACCTTTGCGCTGCGGGCGGGCGAGGCCCTCGGCGTGGCCGGCGTCGAGGGCAACGGACAGCGCGCGCTGCTCGAGCTCGTCGCCGGCGTGGCGCGCTGCGACGAGGGAACCATCACCCTCGGTGGCGCCGACGTGACGGGCGCGACCGTGGCGTCGCGTCGCGCCGCGGGCCTCGGCTGGGTCCCCGAGGACCGGGAGCGTCGCGGGCTGCTCTCGACGCTCAGCGTGGCGGAGAACCTGGCCCTCGGCGACGTGGCCGTGGCGACGCGTCCCGGAGGCTTCGACCAGGGTGCCGCGACGGCGGCGGCCCGCGCGGTCATCGCCCGCTTCGACGTGCGCCCGGCGGACCCGTCGGCGACGGTGGCGTCGTTGAGCGGCGGCAACCAGCAGAAGGTGCTCGTCGCGCGGGAGCTGACCTTCGCATCGAAGGTGCTCGTCGTCGCGCAGCCCACCCGGGGCATCGACGCGCGCGCGGCGGCGTCCATCCGCGCCGCCCTCGCGTCGGCGCGGGACGCGGGCGTGGCCCTGCTCATCGTGTCGTCGGAGCTCGACGAGCTGCGCGGGCTCTGCGGCCGCGTGATGGTGCTGCGCGGGGGCAAGATCGCCGGCGAGGTCCCCGTGGCGCAGGCCACCGACGCGACGCTCGGGGCGTGGATGGTGGGCTGAGCCCCGCGCGCGGCTCAGCGCGCCGCGACGCCCTGCACCAGCGGAAAGCGCCAGAGCTGATCGCTCAGCGCCACGCCCGATCGGTTGATGACCAGGTGCTGCCACGTGTCGACGTCGGAGCCGTCCTGCGTGTGCATCGACTGGAGGTTCTGCGCGTACTGGCGCTGCAGGTAGTCGGCGAGCTCGCCCGCGCGCACCGCGCCGTCGTGGTTGTCGTCGGCCTCGCTCACGCCGCGCCGCAGGAAGTACGAGAGATACCCGCCGGCCTGGAAGCGCTCGGCCACCTGCGAGAGCACGTCGGCCTCGGAGCTGTACATGCCGAAGCGGTTGCGAGTCCCGGAGAACGCGCGCTCGAAGCCTCCCGAGAAGCAGCTGTCGAGGGCGAGCATGCCGACGTTGGGCTGCATGCCGTCGAAGAGCGCCGACATCTGATGCGAGTTGATCTCGCCGTCGCGCAGCACGATGGACTCGACGAAGCCATCGGGGTCCGCGGCCGCGTCCTGCGACGGGTGCCGCGAGCCGTGGCCCGAGTGGAAGAACATGAACACGTCCTCGGGACCGACCCGCGGCGCGAGCGTGCGGAAGGCCTGCTGCACCGCCGTCGTCGTGGCCTCGGCGTCGGTGAGCACCACGAAGTTCGACGCCTCGCCGAGCCGCGCGTCGAGGTACGCCTGCGCGAGCTGCCGCGCGTCGCTGGCGCAACCGTAGAGGTTGCCTTGGCTCCCGTAGTCGGAGATGCCGACGAAGACGCCGTACATGGTGCCCTGGCCGTTGCGTCCGGCGGTGTCGCGCACCGGTCCGCCGGCGGCCACCACGGGACGCGCCGACGACGTCAGCGCCAGCGTGAAAGGACCCGTCGCGCCGGTGCGGAACGACGACACCTCGACGCGGTAGCTCCCGCCCATGGGCAGCGTGAGCTGGATCGTGCTGTTCGTGTCCGACGGCGTCGTGTCGTCGTTGCTCCAGCGCTGTCCGTTGGGGCTCACGAGCGCGAGCGTCGTGTCGAAGCCCGGCGACGTCACGCGCAGCGTCACCATGTCGCCCTGCTGTCCGTTCATGCGGTAGCCGCGCACGTAGCGCCCGCCCGACGACGGATCGCCCGGCGTCAGGTACTCGTTCACCGGCGTCCCCGGGACGAGCGTTCCGCCGGGGCCCGTCTGCGCGTCGGCCGCCGTGCCTCCGCCGGTGACGATGAGCCCCGCGCCGGGCTCGCCCGCGCTGACCTGCATCGTGTAGGCGCCCGTCGCCGCCGGCGCGTAGCTCGTCGCCGTGACGCGGTAGCGCCCGTCGATGGGCGCCGTGAAGTCGACGCGCGAGTTCGTGTTGTCGGGGGCGACGTCGTCGTTCTCGATGGCGTCGCCGGTGGGCGGCTCGACGCGCAGCATGGTGTCGAACTGCGCGCTCTGCAGCGTCACCGCCACGCGCGATCCGCGGCGCAGCGACACCTCGCGCACGTCGAAGAAGCGCCCCTCGGCGTCGCGCTGCGACGACGCCCCGAGCTGCCCTTGAAAGACCTGTCCTGCAGCGCTCCCCGTCGGCTGCACCGCCGGCGTCGGAGCCTGCGTCGTGGGGACCACCGGCGGCGGCGCGGCCATCCCCGTCGACGGAACGCCCGGCGCGGGGATCGGCACCATCGTCACGCCGCCCTGCCCCGGCTGCGGCGCGGACGGGAGCGTCGGTCCGCCCATGGGCTGCATCGACGGCTGACCCATCGGCTGCATCGACGGCTGACCCATCGGCTGCATCGACGGCTGTCCCATGGGCTGCATCGAAGGCTGCGACGGCGCGGCGCCCGGCGCGGGAATCGGCGTGATGGACAGCCCGGCGGGCGGCGGCGTCGCGGGGATCACCGTGCCCGCGGGGTACGGGTTCTCGGGGCGGCCCGTCTGGTACCACTCGGGGTGCACCCGGTCGCGGTCCTCGTCGTCGTTGGGCTTGTCGTCCGGGGGCTTCACGCGCCCCTCGGTGAGGCCCGTGGCGAGCGCCACGCGGGTCGCGCGCACCGGCGCCGTGGCCGTGGCGGGGGCTCCGCGCAGGCGCCCGTCGGGACCGAGGGCGTTGGGTCCGGCCACGACCGGGGCCGCAGGCTCGGCGCGACGCTCACGGCGGCATGCCAGGGATTGCAGGGACAGCATCGCGACGGCGACGTGCTTCGCTCGGATCTTCATCGGTTGGGGTCTCTGCCTCCGAGGACATCCTACGCCACGCGCGGCGGCGAACGTCACGCGCCCGTCGTCAGCGCGGGCCCTGCACGCAGCGAAAGCCCACCGCGCGGCTGCGCATGGCCTCGGCGTTGCGCCCGCGCGAGGCCGTCCGCAGCGCCGACGCGACGCTCACCACCGCCGCGCCGCCGCGAAACACCCGCTGTCCGCTGTCCACCGTGGATCCCTCGGGATCGCGCAGCGCCGCGGGATCGTACGAGGGCGACCAGCGATCCGCGGTCCACTCCCAGACGTTGCCCGCGAGGTCGTGGATGCCCGTCGGCGTCGCGCCCGCCGCGTGCGTCCCGACGGCACACGTCGTCGTGCGCGGAAGCAGCCCCGACCAGCACGCCCGCGCCCCGGGCAGCAGGTTGCCCCACGGGTAGATGCGCCCCTCGCGGCCTCGCGCCGCGAACTCCCACTGCGCCTCCGTCGGCAGCCGTCGCGCTCCGCCGGGGTGCCCAGACCACTCGCAGTACCGCCGCGCGAGGTTCCAGTCGACGCAATTGATCGGGTGCGCGGCGCGGTCGCCGTGGCCCCAGTTGCAGAGCGGCGCATGGTCCGGCTCGGCGTCGGCGCGGCGCCCGGTGCGCTCCCAGTACACGCCGTAGTCGCCCACGGTGACCTCGTGCCGGTCGATGCAGAACGACGACACCGTCACGCGGCGCAGCGGATGCTCGTCGGCCTCGCCCTCGCCTTCCGGCGATCCCATCGGAAACGTTCCGCCCTCGACGAGCAGCATGCCCGCGGGGCACGGCCCGTCGACGCCTTCGGTGGAGCGCACCACGCCGTCGTCCGTGCTCTCGGCCTGCACCCGCGCCGCCGGGGCGCGACGCCCGTGGAGCACGCACACGCCGAGCGCCGCGGCGAGCGCCCCCGACGCGCAGAGCACTCCGATCCCAGGGATCCATCGCCGCCGCGGACCTTCGGGCGAAGGCGCGGCGATCACCGATGCTCCCCTCCCGCGACGGCGCCCATGGGCGGGCTGTTTAACATCGCGGCCCGCCGCGCACCATCGTCGCGAGGCCTGGATTTCGCCTGCGCCGGTCTGCTACGCACGATCGTTGGAGCCCCATGCACAGCGACGAACCCCTGCTCCCCGAGCCCGACCGCGACGACGCCCTCCCCGAGGCCGAGTCCGCAGGACCTTCTCCCCGGCGTCCGAAGCTCCTCGAGCCCGAGGTCGCGGTGCTCCTCGACCCCGACGTCGAGGCCGCGACGCAGCGGGCCTGGGAGGCCAACCAGCGCTGGCGCGAAGCCACCGAGCGCGAGGCTCCGTCCCTCGAGCGCATCGCCACGTCGGGAACGCTCCGCCGCGTCGACGCCGACTTCGTCTCGGGCTACGTCGCCGTGGCCACCGACGAAGAGACCCACCGTGGCTTCGTCGATCGCGTATGGCTCGGGACGCTGCTCGCGGTGCTGCTCCGACGCCCGCGCACGGACCTCGAGGCGGCCCTCGCCGAGGGCCCCGTGTCCATCACGCTGCCGGCGCCCGCGACGCCGTCCTGAGCTCGGCGCGCAGCGCGTCGACGTCGGACCGCACGAGCTCCGCGCCCCCGAAGCGCGCGGCGGTGTAAAGCTCCGCGACGCGGGTCGCCAACGGACCGAGGTCGCTGCCCCGGCGCTGCAGCTCCGTCGCCCACGCCAGCGGCGATCGGTTCGCCGGGCGCGCGACGCCGCGGCTCCGAAGGGCGTCGTCGAGGGCGTGCGCGAGGTCCTGCGCGGCCCGCGCCGAGGCCGGCAGGATGCGTCCGCGCGGGGAACGTCCGGCGCGCCGCAGCGCCGCGAGCTGCATCGCCACCGCCGCCGCCGCGACCAGCAGCGCGGACACCCCTGCGATGCGCTTCCAGGGCACCGTCGGGGTTCGGGACCCGACGCTCCGCCCCCGGCGCAGCAGCCGCGGCGAGATCGTGTCGTGGCCGCGCCGCGCCTCGATGAAGTGCCACACCCTGCGTGCCAGCTGCGCCTGCATGCTGAGGTCGAAGTCCACGACGGTGCGCCGCCACCGGAGGTTCAGGGCCTCGTAGATCGCCTCGCCCTGGGCGAGGAGCCCGCTCTGCGGAAACGGTGATCCCCCCGTGGCCGGCGTCGGATCGAAGGTGACCCAGCCTTCGACGGGGTCCCAGACCTCGACCCAGCTGTGCGCGTCGCCCTGGCGCACGGCGTAGAAGCGCCCGTAGCGGTTGTAGGTGCCGCCGAGAAAGCCCGTCACGTTGCGCGTCGGAACGCCCAGCGTGCGGAGCATCACCGCCATGGCCGTGGAGAAGTACTCGCAGTGCCCCGCGTGCGTGCGAAACAGGAAGTCCTCGAGGGGGCGCTGCGCGCCGCCGCTCTCGAGCTCGAGGGTGTAGCGCCAGCCCGCGAGCCGGCTCTCGATGGCGCGCGCGCGGCCCAGCGTCGTCGACTCCGTGCCCACGATCTGCTGGGCGAGCTCGCGCACCCGCGGCGACAGCCCGCGCGGGAGCTGGAGATACCGGCTGAGCGAAGCGTCGGGGCGCGCTGGCCGCCGACGCAGCGTCGCCACGCGCGGGAGGTACGTCGTGTAGACGAGACCGGTGCCGTCGCCGCCGCGGTAGCTCACGCCGTCGTCGAGGTCGATGGACAGGTCCGCGTACCGAGGGAACCCCGCCTCGAAGCGCGTGTCGACGCGAAAGCCCACCGCACCATCGAGCACCGGCACGACGGGCGGATTCAGCGGGTCGAGGAACACCGTCATCGCGATGTCATTGGCGGGGTCCGGCATGCGCCGCAGGGCGTAGAGGTTGCCGTCGCGCTCGAGCCGGGCGCCGTCGCCGCTGGGCGGTGGACGACGCGACCACGCGCGTCCGTTGTACGTGTCGAAGGTCATCCCGCGCAGGCGGAAGGCGCGCACCGCCGGTGGGTTCGCGACGACGTCCGGCGGCTGCACGCGGAGCACGATGGTGGCGTCGCTGCGGATGGTGCCGTGGCCGCTGAGGTCGACGGAGTCGCCGAAGCCCGCGAGGGTGCCCTCGCCGTGCCCGCGCACCGTGAGCAGCCCGAGCCCGATGCGCGGGAACAGCACGAAGATCACCGCGGTGAGCATGAAGATCGGCACTGCGAGCACCGACGAGCCCACGAGCAGCCCGGCGCCCACCACGCGCCGCGAACGCAGGATGCGCGCGACGTCGATGGGCACCCCGGCGCGCCCCGCCCGCGCGTCGGCGAGGTAGTTGCCCTCGATCTCGCGGCGAAGGTGCCCGAGCGTCATGGCCCACGGCGTCGCGATGACGAAGCCCACGAAGCACACCGCGTAGGAGAGCCCGCCGCCGAGCACCGTCGCCGCGATGAGCTGCAGCAGCGCGAGCAGCGTGATCTGCTGGTAGTCCCGCGCGGTGCGGCGGCTCGCGAGGCGGTTGACCTGCAGCAGCGACGCGAACTCGACGATGGTGAGCAGCGCCTCGGCGCCGAAGAACAGCACCCGCACCGTCTGCGCGGCCAGCGCGATCACGAGGGCGATGTTCCACGCGCGGGCGTAGCGCTCGGAGTGCAGCAGGTCGCCCTCGACGAACCAGCTCGCCGCGACGCCCGCCGCGACGCCGACGAGGCTGGGCAGCGGGAGCTCGCCCCCCGCGCCGAGCGCCGCGAGGCCCAGCACCGCCAGCGTGAACACCGCGAACTTGTGAACCTGCGAGAACCTCACGGCGCGCGCGGTGCTCCCGCCGTCGCCTCGACGGGCACCACGGGCTCCGGCGGCAGCCGCGCGAGGAACGACAGCACGCGGTCCGCAGCGCCCCCGCCGGGCCGCGCGTCGAGCACGCCGGCGCCCTCGTGCGCGGACACCTGCGCGACGATCTTCACCGCCGCGCCGCCGCGCAGGGCCTCGAGCGCGATGCCGGCGACGCGACGGATCTCCTCTTCGACGCGCTCCTTCGCCGCGGGCACGTCACCCCCCTCGGGGAGGGCGTTGGCCACGTCGATGCGCACCGCGCGGGCCCCCTCGCGGCGGCGCTCCCGGGCGATGAGCTTCCCCGCCGACGCGGTCTTGGGCCAGTGGATGTCGCGCACCGGATCGCCGTCGGCGAGCTCGCGCACCCCGTCGATGTCGGCGTGGCCGCGCTCCTCGCGCGACACCTGCTCCCCCGCGACGACGGCGTTGGAAGCCGCGCCCGGCGCGCGCCGCGGCGACGGGTACACGAGCTGCTCCTCGGGCATGCGCACCTCGCGCCATTTCTCGAAGAGACCGAAGGGGAACCGCGTCGCCACGCGCAGCGCGAGGTAGCGCTCGGACCCGCGCACCGGCGCCACCCGACGGTAGGCCGCCGTCTGCCGCGCGCCCGCGCTCACCTTCAAGAAGTAGCAGCGCTTGTCCGTGCGGCGGCGGTCGAGACGGTCCTCGACCTCGATGGAGTAGCTCGGCGCCCAGCGCTTGGTGTTGTGCACCTCGATCTCGACGAGCGCCGGCGACCCCGCGTATGCCCGGCGCGGCAGCCTCCGCTGGAACTCGAGCCCCCGCAGCGCGATCTCCGACAGCACCCCCGACAGGATCACGATGGAGAGCAGCAGGCCGAGCACGAGGTAGAGCAGGTTGTTGCCCGTGTTCACCGCGGCCACGCCCACGCCGAAGGTGATGCCGACGAAGACCTTGCCCTCGCGCGTGAAGCGCAGGCGTCGCGGCGGCGTGCGCACCGCCCACCAGGCCCGACGCAGCGCCCGGTCCGCGGCGCCCCACACCGATCGCAGCGAGCCGTTCGTCATCCGCTCCGGTGCTGATACTACGCTCGGCGTGCGCTCCGTCGACCTCGTCGTTCCGCCGTTGCCGCTGTTGGTGCCCGCCGAGACCTTCGACGGCTTCTCGTGGTGTCCCAGCACGACGCTGAGCTGGCGCTGCCACGCCCCGGAGTTCACCGTCAACGACCTCGCCGACCAGCTCCCCGTCGGCATGGCCTTCGTGCTCCGCGAGCCCTGGGACGGCGTCCCGACGGAGCTCGCGTGGCTGCACCTCGGCCGCGCCGGCGCCGCCGCGGTGGGCGCTTCCGACGCCTGGGTGCTGGCGCCCTACGCCATCGACGACGCGACGGACCAGCTCTTCGCGCACCGCCGCCCGCCGACGGAGACCTTCTGGCTCGCCGCCGACAACCTCAACGCGCTGTACTGGGCGCTCCACGACTGGGCGCACTTTCACAACCACGGCCCCTTCGACGACCGCCTCGCGACGGAGCTGCAGTGCGACTCCGCCGCGCTCGCGTGGCTGTGGCGCAACCGCAGCGCCGTAGGGCTCTCCGACGCGCGGTGGGAGACGCTGCGCGGTCAGGTTCTGGCCAACCACGTCGCTTTCCGCGAGCTGAACCCGACGACGCGGTGCCCTCCGCCGGACGTGCTCGGCGACGCCGCACGCCTGCAACGGCTCGCCTGACGTCCCGGGGACACAGTTACGTTCTTGCATTCACGCGCCGCAGCATGGACGCGAGCGCCGTCACACCGCGTTGCGCGGCGCGATTCTCGGTGATTTGAAGAGGAGGAGCGGAGGGAGGCGGGGGATCGAAGGGCGAACGTCGTGGGCTCAGCTCACGGAGAGCCGAAGACCTGCACGCCGATCTCGCCCTCGCCGCGGGCCATGCGGATCTCGAGCTGCGCCGACTGGTTGCCCATGCCCGCGGGCAGGCAGAGCTGGCGGTCGAGGCCGATGACCGGGAAGTTGTCGGGAGCGCGGTCCTGGTCGATCACGTTGCCGGTCATGTCGCGGAGGTACAGGTCGAGGTCCTCGACGCCGGAGCCGCCCACGCCGATGATGCGGTAGCAGTGACCGCCGACCACCGCCGCCACCACCGTGCGGCGCTCGCCGTGGCGCATCACGCCGCGGACGAGGTCCGTCACCGCGATGAAGCCGTTGGCGAACTGGCGCGCGCGGAGCGTCATGTGGTTCGAGACGAAGTCCGCGGCGTTGTAGCCCGTGGCCGTCCACATCTGCGTGACCATGGAGCCCGCTCCGCCGGTGCCCGTCGCGACGACGCCCTGCACCACGGCCGGACCCTGCATGGGCGGCGGGGGCGGGGGCGGCGGGGGAGCTGCGGTCACCGTCACCGTCGGGGTCGGCACCGTCGCCGTCGCGGTACACCCCTCGATGAACGGGAGGGCGAGCATCGAGCCCGCACAGAGAGCGAGAGAGAGCACAGGAGTCTTCTTCATCGTCACCTTCACCTCGGTTCCGGCGTCGCAGGGTACAGCCCGTTCGCCCGCCGCGGGCCGGGACTGTCCATCGCCGCGGCAGCGGTGTCAAAGGGGTTCGGAGCAGATCGCGGCAGCACCGCCACACCGCCGTCGCAAGTGCAGGAACTACTGGAAATTCCGGACGCCCGCGGCGAGCGTGTCGAGGGCCTCGCGCACCCGGGCCGCGTCGCGGGCCGACGGTCGCGCTGCGAGGTAGGCGCGAAGGTCCTCGGCGGCGGCGAGCGGAGAGCCGAGCGCGAGGGCATGCATCCCGCGGTCGCGACGGGGCTCCGCGGCGCCGGTGAGGTCCACGAGGCGATCGCAGGCAACGAGGGCGCGG
Source organism: uncultured delta proteobacterium (assembly GCA_903845045.1). Taxonomy (GTDB): domain Bacteria; phylum Myxococcota_A; class Polyangia; order Polyangiales; genus SCUS01. The sequence continues at coordinate 16,821 of CAIMWA010000148.1, forward strand.
GCGTGGTCGCCGCGGCGCTCGAAGCTGTTCTTGAGGTTGGCGAGCATGCGCACGGCGACGGCGCGGGCGCCGCACGGGGCCAGAAGCTCGGGCACCGCGACGGCGTCGTCGCCGAGGACCTTGCGCAGCAGCGACGCCACCCCGGCGTCGTCGAGCACCCGCGCGTGAAAGAACGGGTCCACCACGGCGCCGCCGACGCCCCCGACGCGCGCGAGAAAGTGCCCCGGAAAACCGATGCCATCGACGGCGATGCCCGCGCGCCGGCCCAGCGCCGCGAGCACCACGGCCAGGGAGATGGGAACGCCGCGGCGCCGCGCGAGCACCGACACGAGGTCGTTGTTGCGCGGGTCGTCGTAGGTCTCCTCGTCGCCCGCGAAGCCGAGCTCGTCGTAGACGTAGGTCCCCAGCAGCGCCGCGTGGTCGGCCGGGGTGCGCAGCGACGCGGCGCGCGATCGCAGCGGGGCGGCGAGGTCGTCGAGCTCCGCGCGCGTCGCGTCGGCGTCGAGGTACGGATGCAGGTCCGCGGCGATGGAGAGCGCGGCCTCGTCCATCGGCGGCTCCGGGTCCCGGGCGAAGAGGGCGACGACGTCGGTGCGCATGCGCGGCGCACGATGCCCGCTCGCGACGAACACCGCCAGAACACGGCGTCGAGTACAGTCGCGGCGTCACGTCGGACCCGACCCCGCCACCGAGATCCCACGCCCATGAACGACCCCTCCACCGCCCTCCTCACGGACCTCTACCAGCTCACCATGGCCTGCGGTTATTGGCGCACGGGCCTCGCCGACCGCGAGGCGGTGTTCCATCTGCACTTTCGTCGAACGCCGTTCCAGGGCGCCTACGCGGTGGCCTGCGGACTGCGCGCGGCCTGCGCGTGGCTCGACGCGCTGCGCTTCTCCGACGACGACGTGGCGTTCCTGCGCGGGCTCCGCGGCAACGACGGCGAGGCTCTTTTTCCCGAGGGGTTCCTCACCCATCTGCGCGGCCTCGAGCTCGCCCTCGACGTCGACGCCATCCCCGAGGGCACCGCCGTCTTCGCCCACGAGCCGCTGCTCCGCGTGAAGGGACCGCTCCTCCAGTGCCAGCTCGTCGAGACGGCGCTGTTGAACCTCGTGAACTTCCAGACGCTCATCGCGACCAAGGCCTCGCGCGTGTGCGCCGCCGCGCAGGGCGAGAGCGTGCTCGAATTCGGGCTGCGCCGCGCCCAAGGGATCGACGGGTCCCTCGCGGCCAGCTACGCGGCGCACGTCGGCGGCTGCGATGCGACGTCCAACGTGCTCGCGGGCAAGCTCTTCGGCATCCCCGTGCGCGGCACCCACGCCCACGCCTGGGTCATGGCCTTCGGCGACGAGCGCGAGGCCTTCGCGCAGTACGCCGCCGCGCTGCCCAACAACTGCGTGTTCCTCGTCGACACCTACGACACCCTCGACGGCGTGCGAAACGCGTGCGACGCGGGTGACTGGCTCCGCGCCCACGGCCACCGCCTCGCGGGCGTGCGCCTCGACTCCGGCGACCTCGCGGCGCTCAGCGTCGAGGCCCGCAAGATTCTCGACGCCCGGGGCTTCGCCGACGCGGCCATCGTCGCGAGCAACGACCTCGACGAGCGGCTGATCCAGAGCCTCAAGCTCCAGGGCGCCGCGATCACCGTCTGGGGCGTCGGCACCAAGCTCGTCACCGCCTACGACCAGCCCGCCCTCGGCGGCGTCTACAAGCTCAGCGCCATCCGCGACGAGGCGGGCGTCTGGCAGCACCGCGTGAAGGTCAGCGAGCAGGCCGCGAAGACCAGCATCCCGGGCATCCACCAGGTGCGGCGCTACGAGCGCGA
>CAIMWA010000149.1 GCA_903845045.1 uncultured delta proteobacterium
GGAGTCCGCGAGGGCTCCCAGTGCGTCGCGCGGCGCAGCGCCCAGAGCCACCCGCGCAGCGCACCGAACTGCCGCAGCCAGAGGTAGCCGAGGGACTCGGTCAGCACCGTGAGCGCGCCGACGACGGGCCCCGGCGAGACCTGCGCCGAGGCCGCCGCGTCGCCCAGGTGCGACGACGCCGCGCGGGCCAGCAGGTACGTCCCGAGGTCGAACGCGGCGCGCAGGGCGAGCAGCGCGAGGGCCGCCCGCGAGGCGCCGAGGGAAGCCGCGCGAAGCCCCGTGAGCAGCGCCGCCCAGGTGAGCAGCGGCAGCGTCGCGTCGCTCAGCTTCAGCGGCAGCCGCAGCAGCCCGAAGGCCCCCGCGCGGCGCTCGCCGATGAGCCCCGGAAACCTCGCGAGGGTGCCGAGGAACCCCGCGAACCAGCGCGTTCGCTGGCGCACGAAGCCCGCGAGCGTGCGCGGCGCCTCGGTGAACACCTGCGCCCCGGGCACCGCGGCGATGACCGGCACGACGCCGTCGCGCACGCCGCGCGCGAGCAGGCGATACGTGAGCTCGTAATCCTCGGTGAGCGAGTCCGTGGGGAACCCTCCGGCGGCCGCGAAGGCCTCGGCGCGCACGCCGGTGAACGCCCCGGGCACCTGCTCGAGGGCCCCGAGCGCCGCCCATCCGATGCGCACGAACGCGGTGCGGAGGTACTCCGTGGACTGGTGCCGGAGCAGCCACCCGTCGCGGCCGTTGCGCACGGTGACGACGCCGGCGGCGCAGGTCACCGCGGGGTCGTCGAAGGCCGCCGCGAGGCGCGCGAGGGCGTGCGGGGCCGGGAGCGTGTCGGCGTCGACGGTGACGAGCACCGGGTTGCGCGCGTGCGCCGCGAGGGCGTTGAGCGTGGCGCCCTTGCCCGCGTGGGACAGGCGCAGCACCGTGAGCGCGTGGCCCTCGGCGACGGCGCCGCGCCAGAGCGGTCCTCCCGCGGGGGCGAGGGCGAAGGCGGCGCGGAGCACGTCGAACGTGGCGTCGCGGGAGCCGTCATCGCCGACGAGGAGCTCGAAGGCCACGCCGGTCTGCGCCGCGAGCGCGCGCACCGTCGGCACGATGTGCTCCGCCTCGTCGTAGGCCGCAACGAGCACCGACACCGACGGCGGCGCGCTCACCGTCGGGAGCGGCGTACGCAGCCGGAACGCGACCGCGACGGCGAGCACGGCTGTGACGCCGAGGTCGTAGGAGACCCACACGGCGCCGGCGTGGAGCCATCCCGCGGGAGGCGCTCCCTCGACGACGCGCAGCACGACCTCGATGACGGCGAGAGCGCCGAGAACGCCCGCGACGAGCGCGATCCACGCGCCGAGCGGACCGACGGCGGGTCGATGGGGAGTGCGGACGCCGACGGCCTCGGGCATTGCCGCGGTGCGATGCCATGGGGGGCGGGACCGGTCCAGGCGGCGCGGGAGCTTTCGACGCGGCAACGCACGGGCGCGCCCGCGGGGTCGTGCTAGACGCCTCGCGCTTCGACCGGCGGCGATGGACGCCGCCCCGTCGAGCTGGAGGTCCCATGAAGCTGTACTTTCTCCCCGGCGCCTGTTCGTTGTCTCCGCACATCGCGCTTCGCGAGGCGGGCATCCCGTTCGAGCTCGTGCGCGTGCAGCGGGGCGAGAAGAAGACCGCCGAGGGCAAGGACTTCAGCGCCATCAACCCCAAGGGCATGGTGCCTGCGCTGGCCCTCGACGACGGCGCGGTGCTCACCGAAGGTCCTGCGATCGTGCAGTTCGTCGCCGACCTCGCGCCCGCGTCGAAGCTCGCTCCGGCGGCCGGCACCTTCGCCCGCTACCGCCTGCAGGAGACGCTGAATTTCCTGAGCGCCGAGCTCCACAAGTCGTTCTCGCCGCTCTTCAACCCGAAGGTCTCCGACGACGCGAAGGCGCTGTTCCGCGACCAGGTCGCCGCGCGCCTGGACCTCCTCGCCGAGCGCCTCGTCACTGGTCCGTACCTCTTCGGCGAGGGCTTCACCGTCGCCGACGGCTACCTCTTCACCATGCTCAACTGGACCACGCACGTCGGCATCGACCTCGCCCGCTGGCCCGCGTTGCAGGCGGTCCGCGCGCGCGTCGCCGAGCGCCCGGCGGTCATCGCCGCGATGGAGGCCGAGGGCCTTCGCCGCTAGGCACCCCGCCGAACTCGCCTCGCAGCAGCGCCGCGATGCGCCGCGCCTCGACCCGCCCCGACGCCGAGATCCTCGTCCACGGCACCCCCTGGAGCGTCGCCACGACGCCGACGAACGCGTTCACGTTGAGCCGGTGCGGACACCGCTCGACCCAGCGCCGGCACGTCTCCTCGGCGCCGATGCGCTCGATCTCGTCGACGCGCGTGATGCCCGCCGAGGCGAGCTCCGGCAGCGTCGCCGGTCCGAAGTTCACCACCTCCGCGAGCGGCGTCGGATCACCGGGGCTCCGCTGGGCCAGAGCGCGCGTGCGGTCCTTGGTCATGGCGTCGCCGAAGCCTCGCACGACCGGATCAGCGCTGCACCCGGACGCCGCGCCGGGCCAGCCGCGAAGCGCATCGCGGGCAGACGGGCCTGCACGCCGAGCCCTCCCCCGTGAACCGCAGCGCCGTCGCCGGATCGTTGCATCGCACGACGAGGCCCCCGATGAGTCCGAGCACCTCGGGACAGCGAATGGGCGATGGGCTGTAATCCACGCGCCATCGATCCATCGCGAGGCGGCTCGCCGATAGGCCCCCGCGCGACGGGCTACGTCCGGACGGCCTGGGTATGTCCAACGGGGACACAGTTACGTTGTTGCATCCACCCAAGGCCGAGCTGGGAATGCAACAACGCAACTGTGTCCCCACCCTTGTCGCAGACCCGTTCAGCCCCCATTCTCAGACGCATGA
>CAIMWA010000150.1 GCA_903845045.1 uncultured delta proteobacterium
CCGCCGACGTAGGCCTGCAGCCGCGCGCCCGCGGGCAGCGAGAACGATCCCGAGGCCGTGGTCCCGTTGGACCCGATGGCGCCGTACCCCGCGCCGCCGCCGCCGCCGACCATCGCGTAGCTTCCGGCGACGGCCGTCGCGTAGGGGCTCACCACGTTGAGCGTGCTCGTCACCGTGCGCGTGCAGGTGATCGGGAGCACGCACGCGCCGCCCATGCACAGGCCCGTGGCCGCGCAGCGGTTGCCGCACGTTCCGCAGTTGTTGCCGTCGGTCTGCGCGTTGACGCAGACGCCCGAGCAGTAGGTCTGCCCCGTCGTGCACAGCGACGCGCACGCGCCCGCCGCGCAGTACCGCCCGGCCCCGCACGCCGTGCCGCAGGACCCGCAGTTGCTGGCGTCGTTCTGCGTGTCGGCGCAGGTCGACGACGCGCCGGACCCGCACGTCGTGAGCGGCGCCGTGCAGCTCGCGGCGCAGGACCCCATGGAGCACACGCGCCCCGAAGCGCAGGTGTTTCCGCACGTTCCGCAGTTGCCGCGGTCGGTCTGCGTGCTCACGCAGAGCCCGCCGCACACGGTCTGCCCCGCGGGGCACGAGATCTGGCACGCGCCGGCGACGCACGCCTGGCCCGCGGGGCACGTCGTCCCGCAGGACCCGCAGTTGCCGCGGTCGTTCTGCGTGCTCACGCAGAGCCCGCTGCACGCCGTCTGTCCGGCCGGGCACGAGGTCATGCAGCTACCGGCCACGCACGACTGTCCGGCGGTGCAGACCGTTCCGCAGGTGCCGCAGTTGTTGGTGTCGACCTGCGTGTTCGAGCACCCGGTGCTGCACGCCGTCTGCCCCGCCGGACACGACGTCTGGCACACCCCCGCGACGCACGCCTGCCCCGCGGAGCAGACCGTTCCGCACATGCCGCAGTTGGTGCGGTCGGTCTGCGTGCTCACGCAGAGCCCGCCGCACACCGTCTGCCCCGCGGGGCACGACGTCGCGCACGCGCCCGCGGTGCACGCCTGGCCGAGCATGCAGTTGTTGCCGCACGCGCCGCAGTTCGACGGATCGGTGAGCGTGCTGGTGCACCCCGACGTGCACGAGGTCTGTCCGGTGGGGCACGACGTCTGGCACGCGCCGCTGGCGCACACCTGGCCCGCGGGGCACGCGTTGCCGCACGCCCCGCAGTTCGCGCGGTCGCTCGTGGTGGTCACGCAGAGCGAGCCGCACACGGCCTGGCCCGCGGGGCACGAGGTCACGCAGGACCCCGCCATGCACACCTGGCCGCCGGGGCAGGCAGTGCCGCAGGCCCCGCAGTTCGCGCGGTCCGTGCGGGTGTCGGCGCACGCGCCGCCGCAGAGCGTGGTGCCCGCGCTGCACGACGACGCGCACGTGCCGCCGGAGCAGAGCTGCCCCGCGGGACACATGTTTCCGCAGCCGCCGCAGTTCGTGGCGTCGGTGGTCGTGGCGCGGCAGACGCCGGCGCAGTTGAGGTAGTCCGTGGGGCACGAGAGCACGCACGACCCCGCGGTGCACACCTGGCCTGCGCCGCACGACTGGCCGCAGCGTCCGCAGTTGTCGCGGTCGGACATGAGGTTCCGGCAGCTCCCGGCGCAGTTCGTCTGGTCGGCGGGGCAGCTCACGGCGCAGTGGCCCGCGGTGCACACCTGGCCGACGGGGCACAACGTTCCGCACGCTCCGCAGTTGGCGGGGTCGATGCTGACGTCGCGGCACGCGCCGGTGCACAGCAGCTGACCCGTCGGGCACGCGACGAGCGCGCAGACGCCGGCCTGGCAGCTCTGCCCCGCGGCGCAGGCGTTGCCGCACGCTCCGCAGTTCGTGGCGTCGGTCATGAGCACGGCGCACTGGTTGTTGCAGACGACGGCGCCCGCGGCGCAGTCGAGCACGCACGACCCGGCGGTGCAGGTGTGGCCGGCGCCGCACGAGTTGCCGCACGATCCGCAGTTGTCGCGGTCCGAGGTGAGGTTCGCGCACGCGCCGCCGCAGAGCGTCTGCGTGGAGGGACAGCGAACCTGGGCGTCGCCGCCGACGAGGGCGGTGGTCCCGCTGCACGAGAGCAACGCCGCCGCCGCGAGCGCCAACGCCAGCGCGCGACAACGGACCAGAAACGACTGCGAGACCTTCATCGATGGGCTCCTGGTGTTCGGCGCCGCTCAGGGCGTCGCGCGGGCTTCGGGGTCGGCGATGCGAAACTCGACGCGGCGGTTGGCCGCGCGTGCGGCGCGCGAGGGGTCGGCCATCAGCGGACGCGTCTCGCCGAAGCCGTGGGCCTCGAGCCGCGTGGCCTCGACGCCGTGCAGGATGAGCCACGCCATGACGCTGCGCGCGCGGCGGTTGGAGAGGTCCATGTTGGCGTCGTCGCGGCCGACGTCGTCGGTGTGGCCCTCGATGGAGACGTGGCGGATGGACGGCACCGCCGCGAGCGCGTTGGCCACGGCCTGCAGCACCGCGAAGGACCGCCGGAGGATGGTGTCGCGGCGCGAGGCGAAGAACACCGGACGGTTGATGCGGATCTGTCCCGCCTCGACGAGCACGAGGCCGGGGCAGCCGTTGCGCGCGGGGTTCGGATCGGGCGCTCCGGGCTGGTCGGGGCAGTGGTCGACGTCGTCGGCGACGCCGTCGTGGTCGCGGTCGCCCATGGGGCAGCCCGCGCGCATCCAGTCGGGACGCACGCCCGCGGGCTCCGCAGGGCAGAGGTCGCGGTGGTCGGCGACGCCGTCGTGGTCGCGGTCGCCGTCGGGGCAGCCCACGCGGTCGGGGTCCGGCGCGGCGCCCTGGGGCTCGTGCGGACACTGGTCGACGCTGTCGAAGACGCCGTCGCCGTCGGTGTCGCGCAGCGGGCAGCCGGCGCGTGCGGGGTCGGGGTGCTCGCCGGCGGGATCGCGGGGACACTGGTCGACGCCGTCCATGACGCCGTCGCCGTCGGTGTCGTTGAGCGGACAGCCGGCGCGCGCGGGGTCCGGGCGGGCGCCCGCGGGCTCCGTGGGGCACTCGTCGTGGGCGTCGACGACGCCGTCGAGGTCGGTGTCCGGCGGCGGCGGCGGCGCGGGGTCGTCGGTGCGCACCGACGCCGCGAGGCCGATGGACCAGAACTGCGCGTCGTCGGGGTAGTAGCTCGGGCTCTCGGTCTGGAAGATGCGGCCGTAGCGGAGCATCGGTCCGAGGCCGAAGCCGCGCACGACGCGGAAGTCGAAGCCGGCGCCGACGTCGAGCATGGGGCGCAGCAGTTCTCCGGTGGTGGAGACGCCGCCGTGCACGTCGACGACGATGCGGCCGATGCGTCCGACGCGCGGGTCGAAGCGGATGCCGGCGAGGTAGCCCATGGCGAGGCCGAGGGGCGCGGTGTCGCTGGGGAACATCCATGCCGACACCCCGGCCTCGACGGCCAGCGGAACCGCCGGCAGGCGGAACCCCACGCGCAGCGACGCCTGCACGCCCAGCATCTGCCCCGGCGTGTTGCCGTAGAGCAGGTTCGGGTCGCGGTTCTGCTGCTGCGCCGAGAGCATGGTCCCGGCGCCCACCTCGAGCTGCGCGCCCAGCCCCTGCGCGGACGCGGCGCCGACACGGAGCAGCACCACCAGTGCGGTCAACACCACTTTGCGCATGTCGGTGTGCGGATCGTACTCCGGGTGCCGGGCGGTTCGCGAGGGTTCTGTGCGCGGGCGCCCGGGCCGACGAGGCGGCGCGGTGCGCGGATGTGCGATCCCTCGCACCCGCGCGACCGCGCGACCGCGCGACCGTGTGATCGCATGCACGCGCCACGCTGCGCGAGCCCTCGCTTGGGAGCTTCGTCGAGAGCATCGCGCGCCTGTCGCGCGTTGGGCGGCTGCGCTCGGCGGTGAGTGTCGTGGCCGACGGTCCGACGCTCGCCGTGCGCGACCCGCCCACGCTCCACCCGGGGTTCCACCTTCTACCGCTGCTTTCGCTACACGAGGGCCGAGCCGCCATCAGCGCCCACCGGGACGGAACGTGGCGCTCCTCGTCCGCGCTGCGGCGCTCCCCGGCCAACCAGGAGATGGCCATTGCGGCGCTCCGCGGCGCCGAGCTGCGGCTCACGCCGCGCGACGACTGCGCCGACTGGACCACCGAGGGCCTCGCGACGCTCCTCGACCGCTGGGTCGTCTCGGACGATGAAGTGCCTTCGGCGCTCCGCCGGCGCGTGCAGACGGACCTCGCGGCGATCTGCGCCCCGCCGACCTCGGCGTCGACGCCGCGACGCCGCCGGTCCTCGACGAAGAGCGAGACCGCCGCTTCCGGAGCCTCGGTGCCACGGTCGTCAGCGTGCTCGGCGAGGCACTCGCACAACGCTGAGCGCTGATTCACGCAACGCGCGTAGCGCCTTTGCCGCGATTGCATGGCGCACAGGCGGTACGGAGATTCTCAGGGATGGTGCGTCCGCCGGATATCCATGGTTTGACGTGGTCGATCTGCAATCGGACTCCGTCGATGGCACGGCCGCCGCAATAGACGCACGCGAAGCCATCGCGGCGAAGCACCTTGAATCTCATGCCTTCGGGAATCGTGCGTGACCCGCGGGGAGCCACATCCTCGGCACGCGCACCGAGCCATGTGCGCTGCTCCTGCGCGGTTTTCAGGACGATCCAGCTCTCGCCGCGGCTTCGTTCCGTCGGCACGAGGGCGTCCTCGAGCCACTCCTCGTCTTCCAGATAGACGACCATGCCGAAGAACGATCCGCGCACCATGAGGTCTTCCCAGTACCGAGAAAGATTATAGAGACGAAAGTGCCGGACCTCTGATCGCAAAGTGCTCGCCGTGCACTGTTCGATGCACTTGAAGCTTGCGACACGCGCCTTTGCGACGATCGGCCCACTCGCCCACTTCATCCAGACGGTCTCACCGACATCGATCTGGCCCCATGGAACCGGCCTCCGGCCGCCATGGGCCTGAGTAAAGACGCCGACCTCCGGACGCTCCCGCGATCCGGCCACATAGGACGGCCGGCGAACCACGACATGGGCTCGAGGTGCCACGACGGGATCGATACCATCAAGACCAGGAATTCGACAGCGAGCCCATCGTAGCGGCGCCGTGCGCGCTGCCCCCTTCGCGAGCACCCCCAGAGCGCCCGACGAGACCGTGCGCGACGGGTGCACCCGCTGGGTCGCCGACCGCGACGCCCGGGGCATCGTCTCCGTGCGCACCGACCGCGCGCGGCTGCGAACGCACGTGTTTCCGCGCATCGGCTCGCGCCCCGTGGCCAAGGTCACCCGCGAGGAGCTCGAGGACCTCGTCACGCACCTCGACCGCCGCGTGCGCGCCGGCCAGCTCTCCTGGCGCACCGCCCTCAGCATCTGGGCCCTGGTGTCGAAGCTCTTCTCCGACGCCTGCCGCTCCAAGGACCGCAGCCTCCGCGCCCGCCCCGACAACCCCGCCGCCGAGGTGCGCGCCCCGGACCGCGGGCCCCGCAAGGCCAAGGTGTACCTCTACCCCTCGGAGTTCCTCGCGCTGGTGCGGTGCCCGCAGGTGCCGCTGGCGACGCGCCGCCTGTACGCCGTGGCGATATACACCTTCGCCCGCGCCGGGGAGCTCGAGGTGCTCTGCTGGTCGGACCTCGACCTCGACCACGGCACCGCGCACCTGCACGTGGCCATGGACCGCGACCGCAAGCGCGTGAAGCCGACGAAGTCGTCCATGGCGCGGCGCATCGCGCTGGAGCCCACGCTGCTCCCGCTGCTCCGGGCGATGCGCGCCGAGGACGCCGGCGAGGGGCGGCTCTTTCCGCGCATGCCGCGGGAGGCGTCGCTCGCCGTGGCGCTGCGCAAGCACCTCCGCGTCGCCGGGGTGCAGCGCGAGGACCTCTTCGTCAACGACGCCACGCGCAAGAACATGACCTTCCACGACCTGCGCGCGTCGGGCATCACCTGGGCGGCGGTGCGCGGCGACGACCTCTCGAAGATCCAGCGCCGGGCCGGGCACAGCGCGCCGAGCACCACGGACCTCTACATCCGCGAGGCCGAGACGGCGCGCGTCGGCTTCGGCGAGGTGTTCCCGCCGCTGCCCGAGACGCTGCTCCGGCTGCCCGTCGCCACGGCCGAGGTGCCCGACGACGATCCGGGTACGCCGGATGTCGATTCAGGACCCTCCCGCGAAGGGGGTTCCGACGCTCCGGGGGCCAATCGCTCCGGAAATCGCTCCGCCGAAATGGTCAACGGCCCGAAATCTGAACGATTCCGAGCCGTTGGGGGAGTGCGAGGAGGGGGACTTGAAAGCGAGGCCCTGTCGCGAAGAGTCACGAAATGCTTCAAAACAAGGCATTTTCGATCGGCCTTCGAGACCGTTGGTGACCGTTTCCGGACGTTTTGCTACGAGTTTAGCTACGGAAAGTAGCAGCGTTTCCGTCGGCGAATTCAGTCGTTCCAGGTCGCGGAGACTGACCTTCCGCGAGCTCGCTGCGCTCGGCGAGAGTTCTGCTACGGAGGGGGTCTTTTGCCTCGCAGAGGCCCCCCCGAACGTCATTATTTCCCTTGCAGAACAGGCACTTGCGGCCCTCGACGCGCGGCGTTTGGCGGACGTGGCCGAGGCGCTGGTCGAGCTCATCGATCGATTCCAGGGAGGCACGTGATGGGACTTCTGGCTCGCATTGGGCGATGGACGGCTGTTCGCCGTTCGCGATTCGCGAACACGGAGGCGTCATGCTGAAGCCACAAGACGTGGTGGTGCTACTCAAGTTGGCCTCGGCGCCGCCGGGCTGGAACTACGCAACGGTCGCGGCGGAGCTCGGCATGAGCGCCTCCGAGGTGCATACAGCGGTGGCCCGCTCCAAGGTGTCGGGCCTGTACGATGAACACACGCGCGGGCCGAACCGACCGGCGCTCCTCGAGTTCCTCGTCCACGGGCTGCGCTATGCATTTCCTGCGGAGCGTGGGCCGATGACCCGCGGCGTTCCGACGGCACACGCCGCGGCCCCGCTGCTCGACACCATCGTGGCCGACGGCGCGCCCGTTTCCGTGTGGCCCGACGCTGAGGGGACGGTGCGCGGGGAGTCGCTGCGTCCGCTGTACCGGTCGGTGCCGGGTGCGGCGCGGCGCGACCCCGCGCTCTACGCGCTCCTCGCCCTCG
>CAIMWA010000151.1 GCA_903845045.1 uncultured delta proteobacterium
CCCTCGTCGCGGCGGCCCTCGGCGGCGCCTTGATCGTCCTCGGAACCGCTCCGCTCGCCCTCGGCGCCCGCGCCTTTCCCGGCAGCGTCCTCGACGCCACGCGCGCGCGCCTTCGCTCGGACCTCCGCCGGGTCGAGGAGACGCTCCCATGATCGAAGCCGACATCGAAGAGGACGTTCGCGCCGACGCCCTCGCCACCCGTCGCTCCCGCGCCATGACCCGCCTCTCGACGGCGTTCGACGCCTTGCACGAGAAGCGCGTCGAGCTCGGCATCGCCACGCGCACCCTGCGCACCGTCGCCGTGGTGGCAGCCGTCACCGTCGGCGGGGCCGCCTTCGTCTTCGCCTTCCGCGCCCTGCGCCGTCGCACCAGCGGCGGCCCTTGGCAGCACCTCGCACGGAGCTGGAGCCACCGCCCCGCGCCGCCCGGCATCGCCCTGCGCGTGGTCACCGAGACCGTCGGTCCGGTGATCGTGATGATGCTCACCGAGGCCACGCACGCGTGGTTCGCCGCCGCCGCAGCGCCGCATCCGGACGCCGTGCCCGACGCGCCCTCGCCGCACGTCACGACCTGACCCTCACGGCACGCTCGTTGCGCTCGCGACGACGGGTGAGCGCCTCGTGCGCGCTCGGCATCGCACCCGCCCACCGCGGCGGCAACGGAGTTCTCCATGCGCAGTCACGCCAGGCTCTTCGGTCGTTCGCTCCATCAACTCTTCGTGCCCATCCCCGCGGGCATGCTCGTCGTCGGCGCCCTCGTCGACGTCGGTCAACGCTTCATGCCCGTTCCGTGGCTCCCCACGGCCACGTATTGGGACCTCACCGTCGGCGTGGCCGCCGGCATCGTGGTGGGGGTCTTCGGCATCATCGATTGGCTCCCGATCCCCGACCGGAGCCGCGCGAAGCGCATCGGCGGCCTTCACGCCATAGGCAACATGCTGATGATCGGCGCCTTCACCGTCGCGCTCTTCTCCCGCTCGCAGACGAGCACCCTCGGAGCGTCGACCTTCGCGCTCGCCCTCGAGGCGGGAGCGCTCGTGATGCTCACCCTCACGGCCTGGCTCGGCGGCGAATTGGTGGACCGCCTGGGCGTAGGCGTCGACGACGGCGCCAACCTCGACGCGCCGAACTCGCTCACACACGAGCTCCCGGACGTGCCGCGGCACGAGTCCCCATGACCGCGCCGGCACAGGCATCGACGGAGCTCGCGGTCCGGAGCTCGAGGGTTCCACGGGTGCAGCGCGGCCTCGCCTACGTGCGCCGAACGCTGCTCCCGCCGCCCGTGGGTGACTTTCAACGCACGCGCATGTGGGGATCCTTCGCCGTGGTCGCGGGCCTCGTGGGCGGCTGCTGGCTGTTCACCGGAGGCCTGCTGTGGGCGTTGCTCATCGTGGTCGTGGCGGTACCGATGGTGGTGCTCCCGGCGCTGCTCGTCGTGGGCATGCTCACGAAGTCCGAAGAGGCCGGCGCGTAGCCTCGGTCCGCCGCGACCGGCACCGGCCATGCACTCTTCTTCGACGCACGACGGCGCGGGGCCTCGTCGCTTCTCCAGACATCGCAGGCGAGGAACACCCATGCACATCGAAGGATCGACGCGTCTCGCTGGTTTCGTGGGTGTGCTGGGGGTCCTCGCAGGCTGCCAGGTCACCGTCGCGACGACGGACCCGGACTCCGGGCGGGGCGATGCGGGGGAAAACGACACAGGTGTCGCGAGCGTGGACGTGCAGGCCTCGGACGCCGATGCCACGGCCCGTGACGCGGGCTTCGTCGATGGATCCGGGGTCGACGTCGCGCCCCCCGATGCTGGCTCTTCGGACACCGGCCCGGACGTCACCGCCTCGACGGACGCGTTGCGCGCCGACACCGCGCTCGCCGAGGTCGGCGTCGCGGACGTTCCGGTGGTCGATGTGACCTGGGCCGACGTTCTCGTGGTCGACGCACCGGCCGTCGATGCGGGCTCGGCGGACACGAGCATCGCCGACACCGGCCCGCGCGACGCCGGCGTCGTGGACACCGGCCCCCTGGGGGATGCCGGCGCCCTGGCGACGACGCTCGACGCGCTGACCGCGGCGCACGTTCGCGACCTTCTCGCCCGGGGTGCGGCCCGCGGGAACCTCCGCGACGTGGTGGCCAAGATCGGCGACAGCATCACCGAGTCGGCGAGCTTCCTGATGGATTGCGGACACGGGTGGTACAGCGTCGGCGCCCGCGGCGACGTCGAGTCGACCATCGCGTACTTCTCGACCCGCACGCTCCCGGGGGGCGAGAACTCGCTGGCCCGCTCGAGCCTCTGCGCCACCGCCGGCTGGACCGCCCTCGACGCCCTCGCCGGCGGCGATCCTGCGAGCCCGCTGGCGCGCGAGCTCGACGCCATCCACCCGCAGTGGGCCGTGGTGATGTACGGCACCAACGACCTCGACCACGAAGACGCCGCGGCCTTCACCGTCGACCTCGGCCACGTCGTGGACCTCATCGAATCACGCGTCGCCGTGCCCATCCTGTCGACGATCCCGCCGCGGCTCGACGGCGCGACGCCGGGCGCGCAGGTGGCGCCGTACAACGCCGCGATCCGGGCGCTGGCCCTCGCGCGGCACCTCCCGCTCGTCGATTACTGGGGAGCGCTGCAGGCGGCGCCGGGCGACGGCCTGAGCCCCGACGGCATCCACCCCGACGTCCTCAACGGGTCCGATGGTTGCATCTTTACGACGGAGGGACTCATGTATGGCTACAACCTCCGCAACCTGGTCACGCTCACGATGCTCGAAGAGCTCCGTGCGTACTGACCCCCAAAGGGAGACGCGGGCGCCGGAGGGACGACGTTCTCGCGTCGTTCACCCGATGCCCGCGCCGGTGGGAGGGATCGTACTGGCGGCTCGGCTACTGCTGGAACGCTCCGGTGTCGACGGCCTCGAAGGCGGTGCCCGGAACCTGCGTCAGCTGCTGGAGGTCCGTGTCGTTCCAGCGCGCGTCGGTGGCGCCGGAGACGTACCAGTTCGAGCCCGTGTCGGCGACGATCATGCCGTAGCGCCGCAGCGTCTCGAGGATGACGCGGGACTCTCCGGTGTACGAAGAGATGTTGAAGCTCGCCTTGAGCCGGAGACGCAGCCCCATGGGCGGCGCGTTGGCGTCGGCGGAGCCGCCGGGGTGCGTGGCGGGCAGGATGAACCCGTCACGGGTGTGGTTGAACGTCACCCGCAGCGCGTGGTGGATGGCGCCCGAGGTGACCTCGTCGTAGCGGGTGAGACCCGCGAACACCGGGAGGCCGCCCTGGTCCGCGGACGTCCAGCGCAGCGGGCGCAGGGCGTTGGAGCCGAGGTTCCAGACCGCGCCGGAGCCGGCCGTCCAGCCCGAGCCCGAGCGGGCCGAGTGGTACATCTCGTACAGCATGCAGGAGCCCTGCTGCAGCACCAGCACGTGGTGGTCGTTGCCACCCTCGATGACCGCGTTCGACGGCACCGGGTAGGGACCGGGGTCGCTCTCGCTCGGGTATTCATTGAACGAGATGGGCACCATGGCCTGCGTCGAGGGCACCACCACGTACGGGATGCCGTACGTCGTGTTCGAGCCGAAGTCGGCCTTGATGGCGGTCTCGCCGTTGGCCTGGATGTTCGCGATGATCGCGTTGGAGTTCGGGTGCACCGGCAGGGCGCTCACGTCCTGGTTCCAGGCGTTGTCGAGGGGGAAGACCTGGCATCCGCCCACGAGGGTGCTCGCGCCGCTGGGGACCGGCGTCGGAGCGGGCGTACCCGCATCGGCGACGGGGACCGGCGTCGGAGTAGGCGTTCCCGCGTCGTGCGGGGGCACCGGGGTTCCGGCGTCGGCGACGGGGACCGGCGTTCCCGCGTCGTGCGGGGGCACCGGGGTTCCGGCGTCGGCCGAGGGCGCGGGCTGACCGGCGTCGTGCGCGGTCACCGGAGTGGCGTCGGTGGAGGCAGCGGCGTCCGAGGAGCCGCCCGGAGGGGTGCACGCACGGTGACCCTGGGTGGCGTAGCAGTCGTTGTCCTGGTCGCAGTAGCAGTGGTTCTGATGCGGCCAGCAGTATCGGATATGACCTGCGGCGTTCCTGGGATCTCCGCGGGAGTCGAGGGTCACGGACTCGGGGCACACCCGGATCGTGAGGTCCTCGGCGATGCTCGACGTCGCTCCGTTGTCGGCAGACGGGGCGCACCCCGAGACGACTCCGAAGAACAACGCGGCGAACGGGATCGAGGCAGTGGTTCGCTTCATGGCGGCCAATCAACGAGCCGCACTCCATTGAGGCAAATTGATTTCGACTTCGGTCGATTGGAGCCACATCAGCGATGAATGTGGTTAGTCGGCTCCCCGTTGTGCCGCAAGGTGACCCCAGGACCTACAGCTGAATACCAGGAAAACCGTACAAATCTGGAAAACAGGCACACGACACCCAAGATAACACGGAAAGTCGGATGTGCACCCTCGCCCCACAGTGTGGGTCTCCCTGCGCCGTCGATTTCGGGTTTTCGGAGGGGCTCGGGAGCGACCGTCGAGGTCGGTGCCGCCGTTTCGGGGCGTCGAAGAGATCGCCCGCACCGGATCATTCCGGCGTGACCGGACGGATTCCCGCTCGAATCAGAGATCGCCGAGCTCGGCGCCGTCGAGCCACCCGCTGGCGCCGCCGAGCGTTCGCACGCGGGTGAACATGCCGTCGCGGGCCACGCGGACCACGCGCTCGCCCTCGCGCACCGGGGCGTCGGGGATCGCGTCGACGCGGGCGCTCTGCAGCAGCCGCAGGCCGCCGTGCAGCACCACGCTCTCGGCGGGCAGCGTGCGCCGCGCCACCACGAGCCCCAGCGAGGCGAGCGACGCGCAGAGCGACAGCACGAGCGCCACGGTGGCCCCGACGCGGGCCAGCTCGGAGGTGCCGCGGCGGCGGCGGAGCACGGCGAGCACCACGCCGAGCTGCCCCAGCACGCCCAGCGCCACGCTCCACCCCAGCGGAACGAGCTCCCCGACCTGCACGCGCAGCGGGACCGCCTGCTCGACGACGGCCCTGCCGCTGCGTCCGGCGTCGCGCCGCGCGAGGCGCACCCGCGTCGCTTGGAGGTTCTGCCGCGCCTCCCACGCCAACGGCGCCCGGCGCAGCACGCGCTCGAAGCACCACACGGCCTCGCCGTAGCGCTCGGCCCGCGCGTACACGGTGCCCAGGTCGTAGACCACGGCGTCGCCGTCGAAGCCCGCGGCCGCGAGCTCCTCGAGGTCGTGCGCGGCGGTCGCGAGGTCGCCGTGCCCCTCGGCCTGCAGCGCGTGGGTCATGAGCTCCCGCGCGTTCACGGCGTGCGCCGGACTCGCGCAGAGCATGGCGGCGAAGAAGAGGGCGGGGGCCTTCACGCTCACGACCGACCCTCCACCACCGCGCGCACCGCGCGCACCGCCGCCGCCACGTCGTCGGACGCCACCGCCGCGCCGGCGAAGCGCAGCCCGTCGCACGCCGCCCGGGCCTCGGCCACCTTCGCTTCGGACGAGGTCCCGCTCGCGCGCGAAGCCCTCTCGAGGGCCCTCGCCGCGAGGCCCAACGCCGCCACGCCGTCACCGCCAGCGAGGGCTGCGTCGGCCTGTGCCAGCAGGGACTGCGGATCGTTGCGCGCCGTCGACTCCTTCGCCGCGCGGCGCACGCGAAGGGCGCGCCGCAGGGCCGTTCCCGCGAAGGCGCCGAGCACGGCGAGGGGCACCGCGCCGAGCACGCCCCACACCCGCAGCGCCGTCGTGAAGAACGCCGGCGACGACGCCAGCGGAACCTCCCGAACGAGCGGCGCGAGCTGCGTCGCGAGGTCCGGTCCTTCGGAGTCTTCGGGGGGGCGCAGCGCGCCCGTCGCGACGATCACCGGCAGCACCACCTCGCCCACGGCGTAGCGCCCGGTGCCCGGGTCGAACCACGGCACCCGCAGCGCCGGCAGCGTGAAGCGCCCCGCGCGGTCGGCCACGATGCGGTACTCGTTCACCACCTCGCTGCGCAGCGGCGCCACGCTGCGATCGGTCTCGGCGTGCGAGCTCCCGGGCAGCACGCGCACGCCGTCGACGGCCCGGGGCGCGGGCAGCGTCACGCTCCCAAGGTAGCCGTTGCCCTGCGCGTGCACCCGCAGCGTCGCCGTCTCGCCCACGGGAAGCTCCGCGCGGTCGATCTCCGCCCGCAGCGCGATGGGACCGAGGGTCCCCGGCACGTACCCCGGCGGACGCCCCTCGAGCGGGGGCTCCCGCGCCTCGAGCACCAGCCGCGGGGCCTCCATCTCCACGCGGTGCCGCCGCCCGAAGAAGCCGTCGCCCTCGATGTACTCGACGCCCATCTTCAGCGACCCGATCTCGAGGCGCCCCGCGTGCGTCGGAAACAGCGCGATGCGACGCACCATGCCCGCGGTCATGTCCCAGCTCCCCACGCGCTGCGGGAGCCACCGCGCCGCGCACTGCTGCCGCGCCTCGACGAGGGACTCGCTCCAGAAGCCGTCGAGGGTGGCCTCGCGCAGCGGCTCGCAGCCCGCCTCGCCCGCGGGCACGTAGACGAACGCGCGGTACTCGACCTGCTGCCCCACCCACGGCGTCGCGAGGTCCGTCACCACGCGCACGAAGCCCTCGGCCGACGCCGTCACCCCGGTCAGCACCCCCTCCGGCGGCACGTCGGGACCCGTCGGGCGCTGCGGGGCCTGCGCCGGCTGCGGCGGCTCCATGGGGTCGAGGAGGTTGGGGAAAGGGTCGTCGAAGGGATCGCGCGGCGCCTGCCGGGCCTGCGCCGACGTGCCGCCGGTTCGCGTCACGTTCACCGTCAGCGGCGGCCCCTGCACGACCACGTGGCCGTCGTTCCCCACCGCCCGCGGACCCGGGATCACGTAGCGCCCGGGCCGCGCCGCGCGCAGCACGTAGGTCACCGACGATCGGAAGGTGAAGAACGCGCCCGCTCCGATCATCTGCGGCGCCTGCGGCGGCGGCGGGTTCATGAGCACGTCGAGGCCCCGCGGCACCTGCAGCGGCTGCGCGTGCACGTCCGCCGCCCCGCGCAGCGCCACCGTGTAGACCACGCGAAACGGCTGCCCTGCCGCGGGCTCCGGAGGATCGGCCTGGAGCTGCAACGACATCTGCGCCCGCGCCGCGGCCGGGGCGCAGAGCACCACCGCCGCGACGACGCCCGCGCGCAGCCGGTGTGCGCCGTGCCTCATCGCTCGTCGTCGGGGTTGCGCGGCGTCTGCGCGGCGCGGCGGCGAAGCATCATCTGCTGCAGGTCCTGGGAGTTGCGCTCGAGCTGGTCGAGCGGCGCCAACGACTGAGGCGCTGCGGCATCGGCCTCGGGCTGCGGCGGAGGTCCACCGTCGGGCTCACCGCCCCCGCCGCCGTCGGGATCACCGCCGCCATCGGGGCTTCCGCCGGCGTCGCCCTGCGATCCGCCGCCGTCACCCTGGCCACCGCCATCACCGCCACCACCGTCGCCGCCGCCGTCGTTGGACGCGTCCTGCGAAGCGTCCTGCGAAGCATCTTGCGAGGCGTCCTGGCCCGCGTCGGGGCCGGCGTCGGGGTGGTCCTCTTCGTCCTTGCGGCGCCGCGCGAGGTCGAGGTTCCACGCGGCCTCGACCCAGCCGGGACGGAGCCGCAGCGCTTCCTTGTAGGCGTCCATGGCGTTGCGCCAGGAGTGCTCCGCGAAGAACGTGTTGCCGAGGTTGTACTGGGCCCGCGCGCGCACCTGCGCGTCGATGTCCTCCATCGAGACATTGGAGGCGCCGCGGGCCGCGGAGCGCAGCTCGTCCTGCGCGCCGGAGTAGCCCTCGGGAGCGCCCGCGTCGCCCGCGAGCTCGGGCAGCGTGCCGCCGTCGCCGGGCGCCAGCAGCGTGCGGAACTTCGCGAGGCCACGGTTGGCGTGCACGCCGGCGTTGCGTGGTCCGTCGCCCGGCGCGGCCTCGTAGTGCCCCAGCGCCTGGGGGAATTCGCGCTGCGCGAAGGCCGCGTTGCCCTGCGCCACGCGGGGCTCGAGCTCGTCCCGCGGAGGCCATGCGACCACGGTGAAGGCCACGAGCCCGGCGCCGACGACGCCCGCGAGGATCCATCCCCTCATCGCGCCACCGCCTTTTCGCCGCGGGCTGAAGCCCTCGGCAAATAGGGTGAAGCCCGCAGCGCGGGCTGCAGCGCCCTCGCGCCCGCTTCGTGAGTCCCGTGGACAGCCCGTGAAACGGGCTTCCCCTGCGGTGCCGCGGGCTTCAGCCCGCCGGACGAAGGACCCGGGGCGAAATCGACGCTCATCGCGCCACCGCCTTGCGACGCACCCGCTCGGGCAAGAGCCCCGACGCGATGACCAGCAGCACGAAGGCGGGACCGAGCACCACCCACGCGAGCTCTTCGTAGACCGTGCGCTGCGACTCCGACACCTCGGCGCGGCGCATGCGCGCGAGCTGCCGGCGCACGGCGTCGATGCCCACCTCGCCGGTGCGCGGGCGGAAGTACGCGCCGTGACCCTCCTCGGCCACCTGCCGGAGCTGCGCCTCCATCGCCGGCGTGAACTGCGTCTGCTTGATCTCGCCGTGCGAGTCGCGCTCGTAGCCCGCCATGCGGCCGTCCTGCGTGTACGCGGGAATGGGCTCGGGCACGGCGCTGCCGATGGCGTCGATGAACACCGACACGCCGTCCGTCGCGGCCTCGCGCGCCGCCGCCACGGGGTCGCCCTCGAGGTCCTCGCCGTCGGTGATGAGCAGGATCACGCGCGACCGCCGCGCCGCCAGCGGATCACGCCGCAAGAGGTCCCGCGCCGCAGTGATGGCCCGCCCGATGGACGTGCCCTGCACCGGGAACTCCCACGGGTGCGCGTCGCGGAAGAAGCGCAGCGCGGCCTCGTGGTCCGTGGTGAGCGGGTACTCCATGGTCTCGCCGGCGAAGAGCACCACCGCCACGCGATCACCGGGCTCTTCCGCCAACAGTCGTTCGAGTTCGGCCTTGGCGCGCTCGATGCGCGACGGCGCCACGTCCCGCGCGAGCATGGACTTCGACACGTCGAGGCACACCACCACGTCGATGCCGCGCCGCGAGACCACCTCGGTGCGCGACCCGTGCTGGGGCCGCGCCGCCGCGATGGCGAGCAGCATCGCCGCCAACAGCACGAGCACCGACCGCGCCGCGCGCCACCCCGCGGGAGAGCCGTCGCGCAGGCCCTCGACGAGGCGCACGTCGCCGAAGCGCGCGAGGTCCCGGCGCCGCGCCCAGGTCGCGTAGGCCATGAGCCCGCCGAGGAACGGCACCACCATCAGCAGCCACAGCCACGACGCCGCGCCGAACCTCACGGGAACCTCCGAAGGCGCGTGGACGCGAGCAGCCCCTCGAGGGCGAGCAGCGCCAGCGAGGCGATGACGAACGCGGGATACAGCTCCGCGTATTGCGCACCGGCGTCGGCGATCTTGCTGCGCTCCAGCTGGTCGAGGATGGTGTGGAAGCTCTGCGCCAGCGCCGCGCGATCGACGGCGCGGAGGAACTGTCCGCCCGTGGTCGTGGCGATGTCCTGGAGGAGCTGCGGGTCCACGGGGAAGCGCGCCGTGGCGTAGACCGGGCGGCCGGCGAGGTCGACGCCCTGCTGCACCGGTGCGTCCTCGGCGGTGCCGACGAGGATCGTGTAGACCTTGCAGCGCAGCGCCGCGGCGAGCTGCGCGGCCTCGCGGGGGTCCACGTGGCCGGCGTTGTTGGCGCCGTCGGTGAGCAGCACGACGACCTTGCTGCGCGCGTCGCTGTGGCGCAGGCGGTTGAGCGCGGTGCCGAGGCCGTCGCCGATGGCCGTGCCGGAGCCGTCGATGAGCTCGAGGCTCAGCGAGCTCACCATGCGCTGCAGCACGGTGTAGTCGAGCGTCGGCGGCACCACGGTGTAGGCCTCGCGGCCGAACACCACGAGGCCGATGCGGTCGCTCCGTCGGCGCTGGATGAACTCGCCGACGACCTCCTTGGCCGCCTCGAGGCGCGTAGGCTGCAGGTCCGCCGCGCGCATGGAGCCCGACAGGTCCAGCGAGAGGACGATGTCGATGCCCGAGAGCTCCATGGCGTCCGGCGCGTCGACGCGCTGCGGACGACCGAGGGCCACGCCGGCGAGCACGATGGCCGTCACGCGCAGCGCCGCCGGCAGGTGCACGAAGCGCGCGCTCATCGTGCGCGGAACGCCCCGCAGCACCGCCCCTTGGGACACCTTCAAGCGCGTGAGGTCGCGCCCCGGCACGGCGTCGGCGCGGCGCCACAGCCACCGCGCGGCGAGCCACGCGACGAGGGCGACGGGCAGCGCCACGAGCGCCCATGGCACGCGGAAGCGAAGCTCCCAGCCCTGCCACCGCGCCCACCCGTAGGCCCCGCCGAGCAGCAGGCCCACCATCGTCATGGCCATCGAGGCCACGCGGCGCTCGGGCGACACGCGCTGCGGCGGCGCCTCCCGCGGCGGGGCGTTGCGTCGCATCTGCAGCTTCACGGCGCGCCTCCGCGGGACGCTTCACCCGCCGACGGGATCATCGGACGACCGCGCTCCACGAGGGAGATCGCGGAGGCGAGGATGGCGTCGGCCTCCTCGTGCGCGGGAACGTAGCGCGCGAACTTCACGAGGTCGCACTCGCGCAGCAGGCGCTCGATCTCGACGTGCGCCACGCCCTGCAACGGCGCCTTGCGCAGGTGCGCGAGGATCTCGTCGGTGGTCATCTCGATGGCGTCGAAGACGCGCACGCCGCCCACGTAGCGACGGATCACGTCGGAGACGGCGTCGTAGTAGTCCTTGGTGAGGCCGCGGGAGAGCAGGTCGCCGGTGGCCAGCGCCTCGAGGCCCTCGACGGCGACGTAGTACGGGTGCCGCGGCGGCGGCGGCGGCGGAAGCACCTTGGGCCGCGCGCGCAGCCACGCGGCGAGGCCCAGGGCCGACACCACGGCGACGAAGAGCGCGTCGAGGCCCAGCGAGACCCAGCGCAGCGTGAGGGCGTCGCGGCGCACGTCCTCGGGGCGCGTGATGTCCTTGGGCTGCGGGTGCGGGTCGTTGCCGAAGACCGAGCGCACGTGAAAGCGCACCTCGGGCGTGCACACCCGCGCGATGTCGTCGCCGGTGTTCACCCGCGCGGCCATCGGCGGGATCACCACGTCGCCGCTGCGGAACGGCTGCAGCGCCACCACCACCTCGGAGCGAAGCCGTCCCGTTCCGTCGGGGTGCGCGGTGCGGTCGCGCTCGGGCTGCTCCCGGGCGTACTCGACCTCTTGCGCGGGCTGCTGCAGCGCCACGGCGTCGGGGTCGAACTCCACGCGGTCCGACGCGCGGTAGCGGAACACCCAGCTCACGCGCACGCGGTCGCCCACCTGCGGGTGCGCAGGGTTCAGCACGACCTCCATGGCCGGCGCGCGGCCATCGGGGAGCGGGTCGGCGACGCACGACCCCGCGGGCGCACGACGCGACGACGCATCGCCCGCGGCACCGTCGGCCACGGAGCCGTCGTCGGGCACCGACGCGTCCTGGGCGTGCGCGAGCGCCGTGCGGAGCAAGAGCGCGGCGATGAGGGCACCGCGGGCTGAAGCCCGCGGCACCGTGAATGAAGCCCGTTCCACGGGCTGTCCGCAGGACTCACGACGCAGGAGCGATGGCGCTGCAGCCCGCCCTGCGGGCTTCACCTCGTTTGCCGTGGGCTTCAGCCCGCGGCGAAGCCGATCGCGCGCGAAATCGATGCTCATCCGGCGTGCATCCTCCGCGCGCGGCGGCGAAAGAACTCGGCGAGGGCGGCGATGTAGGGCTTGCGCGGGTCCGTGGTGGCCGCGATGACGTCGAGGCCGAGGCGGCGAAAGAGCCCGTCGCGCACGACCTTCTGCTGGGCCACGGCGCGGCGGTAGTGCTCGCGCACGGCGGGGTGCCGCGTGTCGACCTCGATCCAGTCGCCGGTCTCGAGGTCCTCGGCGAGCATCATGCCGACGTCGGGGAGCTCGTCTTCGCGCGGGTCGCTCACGTACACGGGCACGAGGTCGTGCCGGGCCGCCGCGACGCGCAGCGCGTGCTCGTAGTCGCCGCCGAGAAAGTCGCTCACGACGAAGCTCACGGCGCGGCGCCGCGAGAGGTGCCCGAGCACGTCGAGGGCCTGCGCGAGGTTGGTCCCCGCGTGCCGTCCGCCGGGCCGCTCCGAGGGCTGGAACTGCAGGATCTCGGTGACCACGCGCATCACGTGCCGAGCGCCCTTGCGGGGCGGGACGACCTTCTCGACGCGGTCGGTGAAGAGCACGAGGCCCACGCGGTCGTTGTTCTTCACGGCGCTGAAGGCGAGCACCGCGCTCACCTCGGCGACGAGCTCGCGCTTGTAGACGTTCACCGAGCCGAAGTCCTGCGAGCCCGAGAGGTCCACGAGGAGCATCACGGTCATCTCGCGCTCCTCGCGAAAGACCTTGATGTGCGGGGCGTTGGTGCGCGCGGTGACGTTCCAGTCGATGAACCGCACGTCGTCGCCGGGCTGGTACATGCGCACCTCGTCGAAGGCGAGGCCGCGCCCCTTGAACACCGACGCGTAGGCCCCGACGAGTTGATCGTTGGCGAGCCGTGCGGTGGTGATCTCGATGCGACGGAGCTTCTTCAGCAGCTCTTTCGGGATCATCGCGGGGCGCGTCCGTTTCCTACGGCACTTCGACGGCCTCGAAGATGCGCCCGACGACCTGGTCGGCGGTGATCTCCTCGGCCTCGGCCTCGTACGTCAGCGACACGCGGTGCCGGAGCACGTCCATGCCGATGGCCTTCACGTCCTCGGGGATCACGTAGCCGCGGTGCTGCAGGAACGCCCGGGCGCGCGCGGCCATGTTGAGGGCGATGGTGGCGCGCGGCGACGCGCCGTAGCGGATCATCGGCGCCAGCTCCTTGAGGCCGGCCTTGGCGGGGTCGCGCGTCGCGAACACCAGCGACACGATGTAGTCCTTGAGCTTGTCGTCGACGTAGATGTCGGGGATGACCTTGCGCGCCGCGAGGATCTGCTCCGGCGTCACCTTCGCGCTCACCGACGGCGGCGCCGCGGAGGTCTGCCGGTCCATGATGGCGCGCTCTTCTTCGCGGGTGGGGTAGCCGACGCGCACCATGAGCATGAAGCGGTCGATCTGCGCCTCGGGCAGCGGGTAGGTGCCCTCCTGCTCCACGGGGTTCTGCGTCGCCATGACGATGAACGGGTCGGGGAGCTTGAAGGTGGTGTCGCCGAGGGTGACCTGGCCCTCCTGCATCGCCTCGAGGAGCGCGCTCTGCACCTTGGCGGGCGCGCGGTTGATCTCGTCGGCGAGCACGAGGTTCGCGAAGATGGGGCCCTTCTTCGGCGTGAAGACGCCGTCCTGCGGGCGGTAGATCACCGTGCCGATGAGGTCCGCGGGGAGCAGGTCGGGGGTGAACTGCACGCGGGAGAACTGCGCCTGCAGCACGTCGCAGAGGGTGCGCACGGTGAGCGTCTTGGCGAGGCCCGGCACGCCCTCGAGGAGCACGTGGCCCTTGGCGAGCAGGCCGATGAGCAGCCGCTCGACCATCACCGGCTGGCCGACGATGACGCGCCCCACCTCGGTGAGGATCTCGTCGATGAACTTCGATTCCTGCTGGACCAGCTCGTTGAGCGCGCGGTTGTACGTCATGGGTGCGGTGCGTTCGGGTCGTGCGGTGCGTTGCGTCGTTCGAAGGGCGCCGGGCGCTGTACCGCAGCCGCGGCGCGGACTGCAACCGCCGCGAGCCTGCGGACTATTCCCGTCGGCGGGGTGAATCCTTGACGCTCGGGTGCGGCGGCGGTCATGGTCGAACCCATGGTCGACCCCCGCGCGCTCCGTTCCGTCCTCGTCGCAACCCTCGTCGCAGCCCTTCCTGCGGCCGCTCAGAACGCGCCGGCGACGGCCCCGGTGCGTCCGACGGTGGCGGCCCCGGTGCGGCCCACGGCGGCGGCCCCGGCGGTGCGTGCCCCGCGGCGTCCGTCGCATCCCGCGCACCCCGCGCATCCGGCGAACCAGCCGGTGGTGCTCGACCCGGCGGCGTTGGCGCAGGGCGTCGTCGGCGCGGTGAACACCATGCTCGGCGGACAGCCGCAGCCGCAGAGCCCGTCCCCGGCGCACCCCCCGGCGCAGCCCGTGGCGAACGCCCCGGGCTCGACGCAGCCGGGCGTTCCCGGCCTCGACAACGCGCAGCTCGGGCAGCTCCAGGACCTCGCGCGGCGCGGGATGAACCCGCAGCAGATCGGCGCGCTCACCAACGTGTTGAACGGCGCGAACCAGGCCGACGCGCCGGCGCACCCGACGTTCTCGCCGACGCAGCTCGGGCAGCTCGCGCAGATGGCGGGTCAGGGCGCGCAGGGCGCCGGCGGCCTCGCGGCGCTGACGTCCGCGGCGCAGTCCATGATGCCGCACTGACGGGGAGGCGGGGAGGCGGAAGGCCCCCGCCCCCAACCCGTCCCCCGCCTCGGGCTCACCGTTCCAGGGAACTCACCGTCGATTTCGCTCGAGCATCTTCGTCGCCGCGGGCTGAAGCCCACGGCAGTGTGAGTGAAGCCCGTGACCCGGGCTGTCCGCAGGACTCATCCGGTGGGTGCGATGGCGCTGCAGCCCGCTCCGCGGGCTTCACCCTATTTGCCGTGGGCTTCAGCCCTATCACTTCTACACATCTACGAGCTCCCGGTGGGGAGGATCATTTCCTCACTCTTCCCGACGAAACGGCTCGCATCGCCCACGCCCGGCGGACGAGCAGC
>CAIMWA010000152.1 GCA_903845045.1 uncultured delta proteobacterium
CCGACGGTGGTCGACGTTCCTGCCGTCGTCGATGCACCCGTCGTCGATGCACCCGTCGTCGATGCACCCGTCGTCGATGCACCCGTCGTCGACGTGCCGACGGTGGTCGATGTCCCCGTGGTCGACGTGCCGACGGTGATCGACGTTCCTCCCGTCGTCGACATTCCCTCGGTCGATGCGGGCACGCCCCGCCGACGCGCGTTCATCGGCGTGTTCCGCCCCAGCGACCGAAGCTGGACCCTCGACGTGAACGGCAACGGCGCCTTCGACGGCTGCGGCGTGGACCGATGCCTTCCGGCCTTCGGCGTGGGCGACCTGCCGCTCGTCGGCGACTGGAGCGGAACGGGTCGCACCGCCATCGGGACGTACCACCGCAGCGACCTGCAATTCACCCTCGACACCAACGGCAACGGCACCTTCGACGGCTGCTCCGTGGACCGCTGCATCACGGGCTACGGCGTCTCCGGCGACCTTCCCGTCGCGGGCGACTGGGCGGGCACCGGGCGCAGCGCCATCGGTGTGTTCCGCCCGTCGGACCGCAGCTTCGGGCTCGATCGAAGCAACGACGGCATCTTCGAGAGCTGCACCGTCGACGTGTGCGTCGGCTCCTTCGGCGAGACCGGCGTGCAGCCCATCGTCGGCGACTGGGCGGGCCTCGGACGCACCGCCGTCGGCATCTTTCGCCCGTCGAACCAGACCTGGACCTTCGACCTCAACGACAACACCTTCTTCGACGGCTGCACCGTCGACCGGTGCTTCGGCACCTTCGGCACCGCCGGCGACCTGCCCGTCACCGGCGACTGGAGCGGCGACGGCCGCGCGAAGATCGGCATCTTCCGTCCGTCGACGGGGGGCTGGGTGCTCGACGCGAACGGCAACGGCGCCTACGACGGGTGCCCCGGCGACACCTGCGTGACGGTCTTCGGACAGAACGGCGACCTGCCCGTGGCCGGAGCCTGGTAGCCCTCGACGCAGGCATTGCGCGGCGCCCCGGAGCCGTGCATACGACGCCCCGCGATGATCATCCTCGAGGACCTCACCAAGCGCTTCGGCCCCAAGGTTTTGTTCGAAGGCGTCTCGATGACCTTCGACCCCGGCAAGCGGTACGTGCTCGTCGGCGCCAACGGCGCGGGCAAGTCGACGCTGCTCAAGGTCATCGCCGGCGAGGAGGAGTCGGACAAGGGCTCCGTCACCATCCCCTCGCGGCTCAAGGTCGGCGTGCTCAAGCAGGACCACTTCGAGTACGACGCCGTTCGCATCCTCGACGTGGTGATGATGGGCAACCGCGCGCTGTGGGCGGCGATGCAGGAGAAGGAGACCATCTTCGCCGGCGAGATGACCGACGCCGCGGGCATGCGCCTCGCCGAGCTCGAGGGCATCGTCGCCGAGGAGGACGGCTACACCGCCGACGCGCGCGCCGCCGAGCTCCTCGAGGGTCTGGGCATTCCGACGGCGCAGCACGAGCAGCGCCTCGACACGCTGGCCGGCGGCTACAAGCTCCGCGTGCTCCTCGCGCAGACGCTCTTCGCGGGGGCCGACGTGCTGCTCCTCGACGAGCCCACGAACCACCTCGACCTCGACTCCATCCGCTGGCTCGAGGGGTACCTCACCGGCGACTTCCGCGGCACGCTGCTCGTGGTCAGCCACGACCGGCACTTCATGAACGCCATCGCGACGCACGTCGCCGACGTCGACTTCCAGACGGTGACCCTCTACACCGGCGACTACACGTCGTTCGTCGAGCAGAAGACCACCGGCAAGCGCCAGGGCGAAGCCGACATCGCGCAGAAGAAGAAGCGCATCGCGGAGCTCAAGGAGTTCGTCGCGCGCTTCGGCGCCAGCGCCAACCGCTCGAGCCAGGCGCAGTCGCGGGTGAAGGAGATCGAGAAGCTCGAGGCGAGCATGGTGGTGCGGCGCTCGAGCGTGGTGCGCCCCTACGTGAAGTTCGACATCGCGCGCCCCTCGGGCCGCGACGTGCTGCGCGCCAACGGGCTCAAGAAGTCCTTCGGCGCGAAGCGGGTCTTCGACGGCTTCGACCTGAACCTCATGCGCGGCGAGCGCCTCGCGGTCATCGGTCCGAGCGGCATCGGAAAGTCGACGCTGCTGAAGATGCTCGTGGGAGAGTACACCCCCGACGCCGGCGAGGTCGTCTGGGGCCACGAGACCTCCATCGGCTACTTCGCGCAGGACCACCACGAGTCGCTCGAAGAGGGCTTCACGGCCTACGACTGGCTCCGCCGCTTCGACGAGAACGCGAGCATCGAGCAGGTGCGCGGCGTGCTCGGCAAGCTGCTCTTCAGCGGCGAGGCGGGCCTCAAGAAGACCGAGACGCTCTCCGGCGGCGAGGCCGCGCGCCTGGTGCTCGCGCGCCTCATGCTCACGCGCCCCAACGTGATGCTCCTCGACGAGCCCACGAACCACCTCGACGTCGAGAGCATCGACGCCGTGCTGCAGGCGCTCGTCGCGTACCCCGGCACGGTCATCGTCACGAGCCACGACCGGCACTTCGTCGGCGCCCTCGGAACCCGCGTGCTCGAGCTCTCGGAGCGCGGACCGCGGCTCTTCAACGGCACCTACGAGGAGTTCCTCTCGGCGCACGGCACCGAGTATCTGCGCAAGTAGTCCGGCGTTCAGCCGGCTGAACGTCTCAGGACAGCTTGAAGGTGTCGAGGCGCGCGCCCACGGCCTCGGCCTCGGCGTGCGGCGTGACGACGAAGAGGTACTCGGTGTTGCGCAGGTGCGAGACGGCGCCGACCTTGGCGCCCGCGGGGTTGTAGATGCCGATCTGCGCGCCGACGTAGCGCTTGAAGTCGTGCGCGAGGGTGCGCACCACGCCGCGCGTCGCGAGCAGCGCCTCCATCTCCGCGCGGGTGAAATAGCCCTCGTCGCTGAACGACACGACGAGGTACGGCGCGCGCACGGCGGCGACCACCGCGGCCATGGCGGCGTGGGCCTCGCCCTTCCGGTTGAACGGGCTGCGGCGCGTGCGTACGTCGTCGCGCTTGCAGGCCACGCCGAACACCTCGGGCTTGTCCCAGCGCACGAGGGACTCCCACACGTGGTAGTTCCCGAGGTAGCCGTGCTGGTTGTACGGCGGGTCGAGGTAGGCCACGTCGGCCTCGAGCTCCGCCGCGGCCTCGACGGCCTCGAGCTGCACCGCGCGCCCCTTGCCGTGCGCCGCCCGCGGGAGCATCGCCGGAACCCGCAGCGCGAGGTCCTTGTGCGCGCGCGCGGCCCACTGCTTGAGGTACGCCATCTGCAGCCCCGTGGTGGAGTCGACGCGGTCCGCGGCCTCCATGAGCGCGACGAGGAGCACCGCCTCGAGCTCGGGGTCGAGGTCCTTGCGCGCGATGGCGTCGCGGATGGCGTCGACGCGCGCGCCGTTCTTCGGCTGGAAGAACCGCGAGCGCTCGCAGAAGGTTTCGGTGAAGTACCCGGGCGCGCCGGGCAGCGCGTCGAGCTCGGCGACGAGGCGCGCGGCGTCGTCGGCGACGTCCTCGCGGTCGGCCTGCACGTAGCAGGTGCCGAGCACGCGGGCGTAGGTGTTCACGTCGTTGCAGAGCACGCGGTAGCCCTCGGCCTTGAGCGCGTGGCCGACACGCGAAGTGCCCGAGAACAGGTCCGCGACGGTGCGCACGCCGGGCCCGAGGGCGCGCACGACGTTGACGATGGAGGGCAGCAGCGTGCGCTTCGAGCCGAGGTACTTGATCAACGCTCAGTCCGTCACGGTGACGGTGCGGCACGCGAGCCAGGTGTTGTCGCCGCTGCCGATGTTGATCGCCGCGGTGCACACCTCGACGGCGCCGCGCGCGGCGGTGGGGATGGTCACGTCGAAGCCGTGCAGGCCCGTGACGCCCTCGACGGCGTTCACGTCGGGACGCAGGCCGCGCGTCGGTCCGTCGTTGGTGCCGACGCGGCTCGTGCTGCCCGCGGGACCGACGTAGATGTGCGTCGGCAGCGACCACCCGCGGTCGTTGGCGTCGTAGCTCCACCCCGCCACGTGCACGGTGCCGGGCATCGGCGCGACGACGTCGACGACGCCGACGGGCCACACGCGGAACGTGCGCCACTCGTTCGCACCGGTGATCCACATGGGCAGTCCGCCGCGCGCGGGGCCCTGCGTGGCACCGGCGACGACGAGGCTGCCGACGGCGTCCGGCGACGTGGTGAGCAGGTGCCCTTCGGGGTCCGTGAGAAAGGCCTGGCCCTCGCCGGGTACGCCCGCGCCCGCCGGCAGCGCGAGGGTCTCCTGCGCGACGCGGTGAAACGCCGTGTCGAAGGAGGTCACGATGAACCCGCCGGCGCCCGCGGGCTCGATGAACACGAAGCGCCCGGTCTGCGGGTCGAAGGACATCTGCGGCGACCATCCGCCGATGAGCCCGACGTCGATGCGGGCCACCTCGATGCGCGTGTTCGCGAACGACGGATCGGGCGACCGCAGCACCACGAGGCTCATGGGCTCGAGGGGCATGATCTGGTTCGTGAACGCCATGTACCAGGCGCCGTCGGGGCCCAGCGCCACCGTCGTCTGACCGCGCCCGTACTGCCCCGCGGCGAGGGCGCTGTAATGCCCGAGCAGGTCCGTGGTGATCTTCGTGTACGGACCTTCGGGGTGGTCCGCCACGGCGACGCCGGCGTCGGTGTACGTGCCGCCGGGCGTGTTCGAGTAGTGCAGGTACCAGCGCCCATCGCCGCCGCGCACCACCGCGGGATCGCAGTTGTGGTTCTCGCCCGGCGACGGCGACAGCACCGTGTGAAACGGCGCCGAAGCGAGGCCCGCCAGCGTCGTCGCCGACTTGTGCTGGATCCAATCGCCAGCGACGCCGACGCACGCGAAGTAGTGGTAGAGCGTGCCGTCGAAGACGAACGCCGGGGCGTACTCGTAGCTCGTGAGGTTGGCGTCGACGGTGCCGTGCGCGCTCTGCGTCGACGCGTACCAACCCGCCGGCGTCGGCGCCGGAACGTCCACCGCAGGAACATCCACGGGCGGAACGTCGACCACCGGAACGTCCGCCCGGGCGACGTCCACCGCAGGCACGTCGACGACGGCCGCGTCGTGACCCATGGCGGCCTCGACGATCATCGCGTCGACGGCCATCGTCGGGATGTCGCGCGCGCCAGCCGCGTCGTCCGAGAGCCCCGCGTCCAAGGGAACGCCGGCATCGGCGACGGCACCGTCCAGCGCGACGACGGTGTCATCGACGACCCCCGCATCGCCTACGGGCTGCACCGTCACGCCGTCACCCGGAGCATCACACGCGGCCGCGAGCACCAGCGCGCAGGCGAGCGCCACCGATCGCTGGCGCCGCGACGAATGCAACAACGTAACTGTGTCCCCGGCGGGCCTAACTGTGTCCCCCGAACGCAACGCCTACGTCCCCGCGCGCTTCGAGGTGTGCTCCTTGCCGTCGTAGCGAAGGAGCGTCGGGCGGCCGTCGAACTGCGTCGCGAGGGTGCACGGGCGGCGCCACACCCGGTACAGGTTGCGGAGCGTCTCCTTGCCCTTCTCCTGGTCGAGGTCGACGCCCTGGTGGTCGTGGCGGAGCAGGAGCTCGCCGCGGTTCTCGTAGTTGCCGTCCTCCACGAAGATGAACGGGTTGCCGAAGTTCGTGAGCTGGAAGAGCAGCTTGTCCTTGATGGCGCGGAACTCCCGCGTGTCGATCTCGAAGCGGTCGTTGCGGTTCGACCAAGTGTACGTGAAGAGCTTCTGCTCCACGCAGAACTCCGGCGTGAGGAACTCGTCGATGAACATCACGTCCGTGTAGAGCGCGCGCACCTCGAAGATCTTCTTGCGACCAAGACCGAGCTGCCGGTCCCAGTGGAGCCGGTCGTCGAGGTCCGTGCAGTCCTCCCACTCCTTGCCGAAGCGGCCCTTGTTCCAGCGCTCTTCGATGTGGCGATAGAGCTCGACGCCGAGCTTGTACGGGTTGAGGTTCTTGCCGCCGCCGCCCATGACCCCGGCGTTGCGGTCCGCGTACTCGATGATCTCGCTCGCGTCGCACGCGTAGCCCGTCATGATCTTCGAGTGCCAGTAGCTGGCCCAGCCCTCGTTCATCACCTTGGTCTGCGCCTGCGGCCAGAAGTAGTAGGCCTCCTCGCGGATGATCTCGAGGACGTCGCGCTCCCACTTCTCCAGCGGCGCGTTCTCCAGCAGGAACTGCAGCGCGTCGCGCGTCGGCCGCTCGGGGAAGCGCCGGGGCTTCGCAGCCTCCTCGTCGAGCTTCTTGCGCTGCGCCGCGAGGTACTCCTTGGGGTTGATGAACGAGTCCATGTAGCCGCTCGCCTTGAGCCGCGGGACCTCCTCGGCGGGCGCGTCCTCGTCGGGCTCCGCGGGCTTCGCGCGGCCCTCGAGCATGCGCGCCGGCGGGTCGATGAGGTTCTCCAGCGAGTGGCAGACGTCGATGAACTCCTCGACGGCGGTGACGCCGTGGCGGTCCATGTGCCGGCGGATGCGCGCTGCGTGGTTCGCGAAGGTGTCGATCCAGCGGCGCGTGGGCAGCCGGTCCATGCGCGACACGACCATGTCCTCGGCGCGCTCCGGGGGACGGCGGTCCTGGTCCGTGATCTTGAAGGCGTAGTTGTTCTTGAAGAAGTCGTTGTGGCCGCAGACGTGCGCCATCACGAGCTTCTGGTCCGTGAGCGAGTTCCCCTCTTGCAGGTACGCCACGCAGGGGTTGTTGTTGATCACCAGCTCGTAGATGCGCGAGAGCCCGTAGTCGCCGGACTTCTTCAGGCGCTCGTAGTCCATGCCCCAGCGCCAGTGCGGGTACCGCGTCGGGAACCCGCCGTACGCCGCGACCTCGTTCATCTCGTCGGGGCTCAGCACCTCGAAGACCTGCGGAAAGAAATCGAGGCCGCTGCGCCGCGCGAACGCCTCGATCTTCTCCTGCCAGTCCCGGAGATACCCCGGGAGCGCCACGCGCAGACCGCTCGCCTCCATCTACCGGCCCTTCCCGAGGAACTCCTTGATGGAGCCCATGATCGCGTCCTTGTCCCGGATCTCCGAGGTGACCACGCGCTCGTCCTTGCCGAGGTGCTCGCGCAGGTCCTTCACGAATTGGCCCGAGCCGTAGGGGCTCTCCACCTGGCCGTAGCAGAACATGTTCGCCGCCGGCAGGATCCGCGTCTTCAGGATCTCGATGCACTGCAGCGTGTCGTCGACGGACCAGTTGTCGCCGTCGCTGAAGTGAAACGGATAGACGTTCCACTCCGACGCGGGATAGCGCTTGGCGAGGATCTCGGCGCACAGCTTGTACGCCGACGAGATCATCGTGCCGCCGCTCTCGCGGGTGCGGAAGAACGTGTCGCGGTCGACCTCGCGCGCCGCGGCGTCGTGGATCACGTACACCGACTCGAGGCCCTGGTACTGCGAGCGGAGCCACGTATCGAGCCAGAAGCTCTCGATGCGCACGATCTCCTTCTGCTCGTCGCCCATGGAGCCCGAGACGTCCATCATGTAGACGATCACGGCGTTGGCCACGGGCTGCACGCTGGTGCTCCAGCCGCGGTAGCGACGGTCCTCGCGGATGGGCACGATGGCCGGGCGCTTGGGGTCGTAGTTGCCCGCGGAGATGAGGCGCTTCAGGGCCTCGCGGTACGTCCGCCGGAAGTGCCGCAGCGACTCCGGGCCCTGCCGCTGGATGCCCGTGTACTTGTCCTTGTCGGCGACGATGCGCGCCTTGCCGCGGGGCTCGATGCGCGGAAGCGCGAGCTCCTCGCCGAGGATCTTCGCGAGCTCGTCGAGGGCTACCTCGACCTCGAGCGCGTGCTGCCCGGCGTCCTGCCCCGCCTTGCCCTTGCCGCCCTCGCCCTCGCCCTCCTCGCCGCCGTCGACGGGTTGGCCCTGGTCGCCCTCGCCGCGCCCCACGCCGCCGCTCTGCTTCTCGCCGAAGCGGAAGCGCGGCAGGTCGATCTGCGGCACGGGGATGCTCACGGTGTCCTTGCCCTGCCGGGCCACGAGGTCGCCGCTCGAGATGTACCGCTTGAGGTTCTCGCGGATGCGCCCCTTCACGATGTCGCGAAAGCGCGCGTGGTCCTGGTCGATCTTGAGCGCCATCGCGGAGGAGCCTATCACGGCCCTCGCGGCGCACCCGTCGGCGGTCAGCGCTCCTGCAGCGCCACGGCGAGGGCGCGCACCACGTCGTCGAGGAGGAATGGCTTGCGCACCACGATGCCCCGCGCCGCAGCCGGCACGTGGTCCACCGACGGCGCGCCGGTCATGAGCACCCGGCCCACGCGCGGCGCCACGAGCTCCATCTCGAGGAGGAACGCCGCCCCGGAGGTGTCGGCCCCGAGGGTCTCGTCGACGAGGATCACGTCGATCTCGCCGCGCGCCACGAGGCCCCGCGCGTCGTCGAGGGACGTCGTCACCACCACCCGGGCTCCGCGCAGCGCCAGCGCCACCTCGAGGAGCTCGCGGATGGATGGGTCGTCGTCGACCACCACGACCCGCGCGCCAGGACGCAGCCGCGTCTCCGTGCCGGGCACCGACACCGGCAGCGCGAGGTCCATGGACGCGCGCGGACGGCGCAGCGAGAGGGTCATGGTGGTGCCCGCGCCGGGCGCGCTCTCGACGTCGAGGTGCGCCCCCATGGCCTCGGTGAGCGTGCGCGACACCGCCAGCCCCATGCCCGTCACGGACCCTCGCGCGGGACCGGGCGCCCGCGTCGTGAAGTACGGCTCGAAGATGCGCGCGCGGGTCTTGGCGTCGATGCCGATGCCGTCGTCGCGCACGGCCACGTCGACGCGGTCCGACGACGGCCGCGCGGTCACCGTCACGACCCCTGCCGTGCCTCCGCGGGCGCGCGAGGCCTCGATGGCGTGCATGCCGTTGAGCACGAGGTTCGTGAGCACCTGCTCCACGCGGTCGGCGTCGCCCTGCGCCTCGACGGACTCGTCGGGGACCGAGCGCTGCAGCGTGATGCCCAGCGACGCGCAGCGCGCCTCGAGGAGGTCGCACACCTCGGCGACCACGGCCCGCGCGTCGAAGCGCTCGTCGCGCACGCCGAAGGCCGTCACCGGATCGACGAGGGACCCGACGAGGCCGCTCGCCCGCAGCACGCCCCGGCGCAGCACCGGCAGCGCGCGCGCCACCGCGGCGGCGTCGCCGGACTGCGCGAGCTCGACCCACCCGAGCACGCTCGTGAGCACGTTCTGGATCTCGTGCACCGCCGCGCCGATGGCGACGCGGTCACCCGGCAGCAGGCTCGCGACGGCGCTCACGGTGTTGCGGGCCGTCGGCTGCGCAGCCTGCGTCGGACGCGGCGGAATGGTGCTCGGGTCGTCGCGCTCGTCGCGGGTCAACGGCTTCGCTCCCGCGCGTCAGGCGTCTCGGAGGCGATGGATGACGGCGGCGAAATCCGCGGGCAACGGCGACACCACGCGGGTCTCGGCGCCGGTCAGCGGGTGCGGGAAGTGGATCTCGCTGGCATGGAGGCCGTGCCGCGTGAACCCCTGCGCCACGTCGTCGGGCAGCGCCGGTCCGCGGTAGAGCGCGTCGCCGACGAGGGGGTGGCCGATGGACGCGAGGTGCGCGCGCACCTGATGGCGGAACGCCCGCGTCACCGACGCCTCGACGAGGGTGTACTCGCCGAGGGCCCGCGCGACGCGCCAGCGGGTGAGCGCCGGGTGCGGCTTCACGGCGGCGCGCAGGCGCACGTGCTCGGTGACCACCTCGACGCGCTTCGGGTCCTTGCGGTGCGGAACGAGCGGGAGCTCGACGACGCCTTCGCCCGCGAGGCGCCCTTCGACGAGGGCGAGGTAGCGCTTCTCGAGGCGGTCCGACGACGACGCGGCGCGCAGGGCCTCGAAGGCCTCGGGCGTGCGGGCGGCCAGCACCAGCCCGCTGGTGTCGGTGTCGAGGCGGTGCAGCAGCCCCGGCTCGCGCTTGTGGAACCCCACCGCGGCCATCTCCGGGTACCGCGCCACGAGGGCGTTCGCGAGGGTGCCAATCTCGTCGGGCCGCAGCGGGTGCGTGGCCACGCCGGCGGCCTTGTCGACGACCACCACGTGGGCGTCCTCGAGGCGCACCACGAGGGAGTCGGCGCCCTCGGCGACGGGCGTGAAATCCTGTGGCGGAACCTCGCCGGACACCTCGACGCGCGCGCCCTCGACGAGGGCCTCGCCCTTGCGCACGCGGCGTCCGTCGACGCGCACCTGCCCGGCGTCGAGCATGGCCCGGGCCCGCGCCCGCGACAGCCCCGGCGTCACCTCCACGAGGAAGCGGTCGAGCCGCTGGCCGGACTGCTCTGCGGAGACCGTGTGTTCCATGTTCATGGGTGCGCGGGCCGACTAGCACACCGGCGCCGCGTTGTCTCCGTCCGGCCGGGCTGGCGCGCGACGGGCGGCGACGCGGCGATCGTTTCGCGGTATCGTGGGCTCCGGTGTCGGCGTCGTCGGGACGCACCGCCCGAGATCCATCTTCGATCGCGCATGGCTTTCTGTCCGCAGTGTGGGAGTCCGGTGGTCCCTTCGCAGGGGGCTTGCGCGCGTTGCGGCGCGCCCTTCATGGACCCCGACGGCGACCCCTTCGTCGGCCTGACCGTGGGCAACCTCGTGCTCGAGCAGCGCATCGGCGAGGGCGGCATGGGAGCCGTCTACCGTGCGACGCACCAGGCGCTGCGCACCTCGTACGCGGTGAAGATCCTCCGCGCGGATTTCGGCAACGACGACACCGTCGTGGAGCGCTTTCGCCGCGAGGCCATGGCGTGCAGCCGGCTCCAGCACGAGCACGTCGTGTACGTCACGGATTTCGGCAGCGACCCGCACGCGGGGCTCTACCTCGTCATGGAGTTCGTCGACGGACCGTCGCTCGCGAAGCTGCTGCAGGCGCAGCGCCGCATGCCCATCGGCCGCGTCGGCCGCATCATGGAGCAGGTGTGCGAGGCCATGTCCGCGGCGCACCGGCTCGACATCGTCCACCGCGACCTGAAGCCCGACAACATCCTCGTGATGCGCGACCCCGCGCGCCGCGACTTCGTCAAGGTCGTCGACTTCGGCATCGCGCGCATCCGCATGGCCGACGCCGAGGACGAGATCACGGCGATGGGCACCACCGTCGGCACCGTCGAGTACATCGCCCCGGAGCAGCTCATCAACCGCCCGGGCATGGTCGGTCCGTGGAGCGACATCTACGCCCTCGGGGTGATCCTCGCGGAGATGGTCTCCGGCGCGAAGCCCTTCGGCGCCGGCTCCATGCTCGAGCTCGCGGTGAAGCACGCGACGGCCATTCCGCCGCTGCTCTCGGAGGCGCGCCCGGAGCTCGCCGGCACGCTCCTCGAGAGCCTCGTCGCGTCGATGCTCGCGAAGGACCCGAAGGACCGTCCGGCCTCCATGGAGGTCGTGCGCGACACGCTCTCGCACGCCGTGTCCGAGCTCATCGAGCGCGGCGTGCCCGACGCCCGCTACGCCGTACGCGCGTCGAACTCCATGGGGTCCATCCCCGCCGTCGGCGGCGAGCGCGAGACGTCGCGGCCCGGGCTCAAGGCGACGTCGAGCGCGCCGTCGGTGCTCGCGAACCAGAGCTCGGCGTCGATGCGCGTGCGCTCGCTCGTGCAGTCCATCCGCGACCAGGGCACGGACTCCGCGGTGGCGACGGTGCTCGCGGCGCTGCCCGGCGTCGACCAGCTTCGCGGCGACGCGCTCACCATGGCGCTCTGGGGCGTGATCCAGCAGGAGGTGCTCGACGCGCCGCTGGAGTCGCCTCGCTTCGCGCAGGCCTGCGAGCACCTCGCGCTGCTCATCGGCACGGTGCTCGAGTCCGGCGACGCCATCGAGCCGTCGGAGTCGCAGCAGCGGGTGTTCCGCGCCCTGCGCAACGTGCTCGCCCTCGCCGACAAGGACCGTCGCGCGCGCCTCGTCGACGCGCTGCGCCCGTGCTCCGCGCACCGCTTCTTCCCCGAGGGGCTGGTGCCCAAGTCCGACGGCCGGAGCCTCTTCGAGAAGCTGAACCAGCCGGTGAGCGGCGACTCGCTGCGCTCGGTGCTGACGCACCGCATCGACCTTTTCGGCGCCAAGAAGGACTGACCCGCCGCACGTCGAGGCGTACCGTCGCCGACGGGCGGGGATCTCCCCCCGCGCCGCCGAGGACCGATGTCGCAGAACCTCGTG
The DNA here is from genome assembly GCA_903845045.1 of uncultured delta proteobacterium. GTDB lineage: Bacteria > Myxococcota_A > Polyangia > Polyangiales > SCUS01. Next base: position 12,109 of record CAIMWA010000152.1, read on the forward strand.
AAGCTCCGTCGCAACGCGGCCGATGCCGGCCCGCACGACGACGCCCTGCAGCGCCTCAAGGACGTCATGCACGAACGGCGGACGATCACCGCCGAGGACGTGCGCGCGGTGGCCGCGGCGTCGCATCAGCCCGAGGCCGCGGTGTACGGCGTCGCGACGTTCTACGGCGACCTGGGCACCCGTCCCCGTGGTCGCACGAGGGTGAAGGTGTGCCGCGGCACGGCGTGCTTCGCGGCCGCCGGCGACGCTCCGCTGCGGTGGATGGAGGACGCGCTCGCGGTGCCCCTCGACGGCATCACCGACGACGGAGCGCTCTCCCTCGAGGCCACGTACTGCCTCGGCCGATGCCATGACGGCCCCGCGGTGGAGGTCGAGGGCGTCGTGCACGGAGCGATGACCCAGGTGCGCGCCGAGGCCCTCGCGGTCGCGCTCGCCGAAGACGTGACGCCGGCGCCGACGGGCGATGCGGTGCCGCGCTTCGAGGTGCACGGCGGACCGGCCATCGTGCTCGAGCGCCTCGCGCTGCCCATCGACGCGACGGACCTCGCCGTGGCCCGCGCGCACGGCGTCTTCGACGGTCTCGCCCTGGCGCTGCGGGAGCGCACGCCGGCCGACGTGCTCGCCGAGGTCGATCGCGCGCAGCTCCGCGGACGCGGCGGAGCGGGCTTTCCGACGGCGTCGAAGTGGCGCTTCACCGCCGAGCACGCGCGCACCGCGGGCACCGCCTTCGTGGTGTGCAACGCCGACGAGGGCGACCCCGGCTCGTACATCGACAAGCACCTCATGGAGCGCGACCCCTTCGCGGTGCTCGAGGGCATGGCGCTCGGGGCCTACGCCATCGGCGCGACGAAGGGCTACGTGTACGTGCGCAGCGAGTACCCGTGGTCCGCGCCGTCGCTGCGGCGTGCGGTGGAGGCGGCGCGCGCGGCGGGGCTGCTCGGTGCGTCGGTGCTCGGGAGCGCGTTCAGCTTCGACGTCGAGGTCGTCGAAGGCGCCGGGTCGTACGTGTGCGGCGAGGAGACGGCGCTGCTGCGCTCCCTCGAAGGGCTGCGCGGCATGGTCACGGCGCGGCCGCCGTTCCCCGCGGAGAAGGGGCTCTTCGGGCGGCCCACGGTGGTGAACAACGTCGAGACGCTGGCCAACGTCGGGTGGATCGTGCGCCACGGCGGCGCGGCCTACGCGGCCCTCGGACACGGCAAGAGCCGCGGCACCAAGGCCGTGTGCCTCAACGAGCGCTTCGTGCGTCCGGGCGTGTACGAGGTGCCCTTCGGCGTGCCGCTGCGCACGGTGCTCGTGGACCTCGGCGGCGGCATGAAGACCGGGCGCCCCATCAAGGCCGTGCAGGTGGGCGGTCCCCTCGGGGGGATCCTTCCCGACGCGCTGCTCGACACGCTGCTCGGCTTCGACGAGCTCGACGCCGTCGGGGCGCTGCTCGGCCACGGCGGCGTGGTCGCGTGGGACGACGCCGTCGACGTGCGCGACATCGCCGAGCACCTCTTCGCGTTCTGCGACGCCGAGAGCTGCGGAAAATGCTTTCCGTGCCGCATCGGCGGGCGCCGCGGCCTCGAGATCGTGCGGCGACTGAAATTGCCGCGTCCCGAGAGCGCCATGGAGGCCGACGTCGCGCTGCTCACGGACCTCTGCGAGACCATGAAGCTCGGGTCGCTGTGCGCGCACGGCGGGGCCATCCCGATCCCCATCGCCTCGCTGCTGGTGCACTTTCGCGACGAGATGACCGGAGGCCTGCGATGAAGTCCCCGCGACGGCTCGTGACGCTGCAGATCGACGGACGCGAGGTGGTGGCCAGCGACCGCGCGACGATCCTCGACGTGGCGCGGCGCGAGCGCATCTACGTGCCGACGCTGTGCTTCGACCCGAAGCTGGCGCCCTTCGGGGCGTGCCGCGTGTGCATGGTCGGCGTGCAGGGCGCGCGCGGTCCCGTGGCGTCGTGCACCACGCCGGTGCGCGAGGGCATGGTCGTCGACACCCGGGACCCGGTGGCCCAGCGCGTGGCCCGCGGCGTCGTCGAGCTCGTGCTCTCGGACCACCCCGCCGAGGCCCTCGCCCGCGAAGGCACCCGCAACGAGCTGCGCGACGTGGCGCGGCACTTCGGCCTCGTGTCGAGCCGGTACACCGGCGCGCGGCACCGCTACGCCCGCGACGACCGGCACCCGTACATCAAGGTCGACATGAACGAGTGCATCGTCTGCGGCCGCTGCGTGCGCGCCTGCGACGAGGTGCAAGGCGCCTTCGCGCTGACCTACGCCGGCCGCGGCTGGGACACGCGCATCGTCGCCGGCGTCGACGCGGGCTTCGCGCAGAGCGCGTGCGTGTCGTGCGGCGCGTGCGTGCAGACGTGCCCCACCGGCGCCCTCGACGAGGCGGCGTTCCGCGCCAAGGAGACCCTCGACCGCACCGTCACCACGACGTGCGCGTACTGCGGCGTCGGGTGCTCCCTCGAGGTCAACGTGCGCGACGAGGCGGTGGTGTCCATCGACCCGGCGGAGCGTGGTCCCTCGAACCTCGGGCACACCTGCGTGAAGGGACGCTTCGCGC